>DASSOD010000028.1:0-8296 GCA_035700905.1 Gemmatimonadales bacterium
CGCGAGGATCACCCGCACCCCGCGCCCGGCCAGCGCGGTGACCACCGGCACGATGCCGGCGTCCAGGAACTGCGCCTCGTCCACCGCGACCAGCTCGGTGTCGGGGCGGGTCAACCGGAAGATCTCGGCCGCCGAATCCACCGGCGCGGCGTCGAGCTCCTTCCCGTCGTGGCTGGCCACGCTGTAGAGCCCCGCGTAGCGGCTGTCGAGATGGGACTTGAACACCTGCACCCGGCGGCGCGCGATCACGGCGCGCCGGACGCGGCGGATGAGCTCCTCGCTCTTGCCGGCGAACATCACGCCACTGATGACCTCGATCCACCCGGGGCGGGCTCCATGGTACACCGGCGCGTCTCCGTCGAGCGATGCGGCGGATAATCTAACCGGCGGGCGCGGCGGCGGGCCCGCTCAGCGGGTCGGCTCGCGGCCGCCGCGGCGGGGCGCGCGCGGGCCGCGCGCCGGTGCGGCGGGCTTTCCGCGATCGAGGCGCGCCAGCACGCGCTTGCGCCGGATGGTCGTGCCGTTGAGCCCTTGGGCGATGCGCTCGGCGTCGCCCGCGGGCAGCTCCACCAGGGAAAAGCCGTCCCGAAGCTCGATCCGGCCGATCTGCTCGCGCGGTACCCGGAGCTGCTTGGTGAGCACCGCCACGAGGTCGCTCGCCGTCGCGCCGTCCTCGCGCCCCACGCCGACGAACACGCGCGCCGTGGCGGTCGGCTCGGGCGGAACCGGGGCGGGCGCCGCCGCCGGCGCGCCCGCGCCGGTCCAGAGCTGGTAGAGCGCGGCGGCCACTGCCGCGGCGTCGTACCGCTCGAGCAGCGGCGCGAGCGCGAGCAGCGCGCCCTCGGCGCGCCCCGCCTCGATCGTGCGGGCCACGGCGGCCCGGCGTTCCGCCCCGGCCAGCGCCGCGCGGTCGGCGGGCCCCGGCAGCCGGAGCGGCCGGCGCGGCGCCGCGATCCGCTCGACGTACCCCTCGGCGCCGGGCGGCACCAGGAGCACCACCTCCCGCCCGGCGGCAAGCAACTGACGCAGCCGATCGGGATCGGGAGGATCGAACCCGACCACGACCTCGGAGGGGGGTGCGTCGCCGGTGACCACGCGGACCGCGGGATCGCCGGCGGGAAGCGCGTCGGCCAACTCGGCGTGGTACGCGCGATCCGCCGTCCACACCGTGAGCGACTCGGGATCGAGCAGCTCGAGCACCTCGGCGGCCGCCTGTATCCGCCCGCGCCACGCCACCGACACCGTGCGCACCGGCCCGGCCGGCGGAGCCGGCGCCGACTCCGCGGGGGGCACCCCGGCCGTCATCGCCTTCCGCGCGTAGCGCTCGCCCAGGGCCGGTGCGCGCGCCGGGTCCGAGGTGAGCACCACGCGCTGCGCCTCCTTGGGGAGGTCCTGCATCAGTCCGGCGATCGCGTCGTCGGCGCCGCTCCGATCGGGCCACGCGAGCACCACGGCCGCGAGCGCGTCCGCCCGCAGCGCGCTCTGCCTCACCAGGGCTGCCGCGGACTCGGGCGACGCCACCAGCAGCTCGAGCGACCGCTCCCGGAGGCGGCGCGACGCTCGAGCGGTGCCGTGCGCCACCTGGACCCGCACCGGAGAGCCGCGGGCGAGCCGCGCGGCCGCGGCACCCCACTCGGCGAGCTCCGCCTCGGGCGCGAGGAGCAGCGCGTGCCGCCCCTCGCCGGCGGCGAGCCGCGCCAGGAGCCCGGCCAGCGCGGGGCCGGCCCACGCCGCGGCCGGCGGAATGACCGCGACGAGGTTGTGTCCCCGCGCCACCGTCGGCACGACCTCGCGCACCCGCGCGTCGGCGGGGCTCCAGCCGAGCGCGGCGAAGTTGTCGGCGACGGGACCGGTGAGATGCAGGGCTGCGAAGTCGGGCATGGACCGTGGCAAGGAAGGGCGCGGGGCGGCCGGCCGGCCGCCCTTCCGCGCCCGCCAAGCTAAGTGCGCCGGGTGCCGGCGCAAGGCCGCCGCCGCTGTTGACATCCCCCGGTCGCCGACGGACTTTTCCCTCCACCGAACGCCACCAACGCCCCGGAATCGCCCATGCCCGAGCCGCTGTCGCCGAACCTGCAGCACCTCAAGCCCTCCGAGACTGTCGCCATCAGCAACGAGACCAAGCGGCGCAAGGCGCTCGGCGAGGACGTGATCGACCTGAGCGTGGGCGAGCCGGACTTCGACACGCCGGCTCCGGTGGCGCAGGCGGGGATCGCCGCCATCCAGCGCGGCATGACGCGCTACCCGCCCAACATCGGCATCGCCGAGCTCCGGAGCGCCATCGCGCGCCGGATCTCGCTCATGTCCGGCGGCCGCCCGGTGAACGCGGACAACATCGTCGTGAGCTCGGGCTCCAAGCAGTCGCTCTTCAACGCCTGCTTCACGCTGTTCGGTCCCACCGACCAGGTGCTGATCCCGTCGCCCGCGTGGGTCTCGTACCCGCAGATCATCCACCTCACGCGGGCCGAGCCGGTCATGGTGCCCGGCGCGCTCGACTGGGGGCTCAAGGTGAGCGCGGCGGATCTCGACCGCGCGAGCTCGAAGCGCACCAAGGGACTGGTGATCTGCTCGCCCTGCAACCCGACCGGCTCGGTCTACACCCTTCCCGAGCTCAGGGCGATCGCGGACTGGGCCCGCAAGCACGAGGTGTGGGTGATCGCGGACGAGATCTACCGCCCCATCCACTACGGCACCGGCCCGGCCGCGTCGTTCCTCGACCTGCCCGACGAGTACCTCGAGCGCACCGTCGTGATCTACGGGGCGAGCAAGGCGTACGCGATGACCGGCTGGCGCATCGGCGCCGCGCTCGCGCCGCCCCACGTGGCCCGCGCCATGGCGGCGCTGCAGTCGCACACCACCACCGGGGCCAACCACCCGGCGCAGTGGGCGGCGGCGACGGCGTTCGCCGACGATCGGGTGGAGCAGGAGGTCCAGAAGATGGTTGCCGCGTTCCGGCGGCGCCGCGACTACCTGGTGAACCGGTTCCGGACCGAGATGCCGGGCATCGAGTTCGTCGAGCCGCACGGCGCTTTCTACTTCTTCTTCCGGGTGGACGGCATTCGCGAGGCGGAGCCGGTGACCGGGAGCCAGTTCTGCGAGGGGCTGATGCGGGAGGAGGGCGTGGCCCTCGTTCCGGGCGCCGCCTTCGGCGACGATCGCTGGGTCCGCCTCAGCTACGCCGTGTCCGACCGCGAGCTGGAGAGCGCGCTGGACCGGATTCTGCGGCACGCGAAGTCCCTCGCGCCCGCCCGCGCGGCCTGACGCGCATGGAAGCCAAGGTCGAACCGCTGACGGGAAGCCTCCCCAGGATCACCTGGCGCTGGGACCCCGAGACCGACATCCTCTCGGGCTCCTTCAAGGGGAACCGCACGACGGCCGGGCTCACCGGCACGGTCGAGCTCTCCGACGAGCTCGGCTCGATCGCGGTGCTCGAGGTGAACAACGGCGTGATCTGCGGGCTCGACATGGTGGTATGGCCGGAGGTCACCACACTGCCCGAGCTGCAGGTGCCCGCGGCGCTCACCGACGGCCGGGTGGTGCTGCCCCAGCGCCCCTCGCGCCCCGGCGTCGCCTCGGTGGAGGTGGACGCCTCGCTCAGCGTGGCGACCAACCCCGCCGAGAGCCTCTTTCACGTGCGCCTCGGCCCCAAGCGCGAGGTGGACGCGGTGCGCGTGGCCGACCGGCTGCTGGTCGAGGTGGACCGCCAGGGCGGCCTCGCCGGATTCTGGCTCACCGACGTGCCGCCCTTCCCGGCCGAAGAGGAGGTCTGAGCAGGCGGCGAGAGCCCTTGCGTTTGCGCCCGAGTGCGCGCAGCATCGGTAAGGGGCGGGTCTCCGGCCGAGCTGCGCCGGCTCGCCCGCGTCGGGAAGGTGCCGGCACTCCGGCCGGTCGAGCGGAGGGGTGGGGCTGCAGCAGGGGATCTCGACAGGAGCTTGGGGATGAACACCCCCGACACGCTCCCCATGCCGCGGGTCGAGCCGCAAGCGCTCGACGCCGCGGCGCTTGCCACGCGCGCGATGCTCGCGCGACTCTTCGGGCCGCCGGAGCGGCGGTCCTTCGCGGTGCGCCTCTGGAATGGAGTGGTGGAGGCGGCGGCGGAGTCCCGCTTCACCCTCGTCCTGCGCCAGCCGGCGGCGCTCCGCCGGATGCTCTTCCCTCCGAGCGAGCTCAGGGCCGCCGAGGCCTTCATCCACGGTGACGTGGACGTGGACGGCGATCTCGAGGAGGCCGCCGTCCTCTCCGATCGGCTGACCGAGCGGATGCGCTCGCCGGTCCGGGCGGCGCGGGTCGCCGCGGGACTGCTCCGGCTTCCGCCGGCGCATCGCGCGCGCAGCGGCGGCGACCGCCGCTACCGGCCGCGCCTGCGCACCGCGCTCCACACCCGCCGTGGCGACCGCGCCGCCGTCCGCTTCCACTACGATCTCGGCAACGACTTCTACCGGCTCTGGCTGGACCCGCGCATGGTCTACTCGTGCGCGTACTTCGCCACGGGCACCGAGGACATCGCCACCGCGCAGCTCGCCAAGCTGGATCACATCTGCCGCAAGCTTCGCCTCAAGCCGGGCGAGCGCCTGCTCGACATCGGTTGCGGCTGGGGCGGGCTCGTGGTCCACGCGGCGCGCTGCTACGGCGTCGAGGCGCTCGGCATCACGCTGAGCGAGGCGCAGGCGGAGGCGGCGCGCCGGGCGGCAGCGGAGGCCGGCATGGCCGACCGCTGCCGCATCGAGGTGCGGGACTACCGGGAGCTGACCGACGCCGCCGCGTTCGACAAGCTGGTGAGCGTAGGCATGATCGAGCACGTCGGCCGCGCCCGGCTCGCCACCTATTTCGCCCAGGCGTTCCGGCTCCTCAAGCCGGGGGGCTGCTTCCTGAACCACGGCATCGTGGAGCTCCGGCCGCGAGTGCCACGGGGACCGGCGGGCTGGCCCGCGCGGCTGGTGTGGCGCCCCGGCCGGTTCATCGGGCAGTACATCTTCCCCGGCGGCGAGCTGCTGGGCCCCGCGGAAACCATCGCGGCAGGCGAGGCGGCCGGGTTCGAGACCCGCGACGTGGAGAGCCTGCGCGAGCACTACGCGCTCACCCTCCGCGCGTGGCGGCGGCGCCTGGAGGAGCGGCGCGCCGAGGCCTGCGCCATGGTGGGCGAACCGACCTACCGCGCCTGGCGGCTCTACCTCGCCAGCTCGGCGCGCCAGTTCGCGGTCGGGCGCCTGGGCTTGCTGCAGACGCTCTTCGTGAAGACGGACCGGGGGGAGTGCCGGCTGCCGTGGAGCCGGGCGGACCTGTACGCGGCATGAGCGCGGGTGACGGCCGCGCCCCCTGGTCAGCGGGCGATGCGGTCCGGGGCGCCAGCGCAGAAGTCGATCGCGGCCGCCCCCGCGCTTGCTAACGATTCGTTGTCATCCTTGCAAATGCGGCGACGATTCGTTAGCATTGGCCCCGTGGATGACCTCGATCGCAAAATCCTGAGCCGCCTGCAGGTCGCCGGCCGCGAGAGCTGGGCCGCCCTGGGCGACCTGGTCGGCATGACCGGTCCCGCCGCCGCCGAACGGGTCCGCCGGCTGGAGGAGGCGGGCGCCATCCGCGGGTACGCGGCGCTCCTCGACCCCGAGTCGGTGGGCGCCGGCATCACGGCGTTCGTCGCCGTGAACCTCGAGCGGCCCGAGCACCGCAAGCCCTTCCTCGCGCGGGTGGCGGCCCTTCCGGAAGTCCAGGAGTGCCACCACGTCGCCGGCGATCACGACTATCTCCTCAAGATCCGCTGCACCGGCACCCGCGAGCTCGAGCACGTGGTGAGCGAAGAGCTCAAAGGCGTGCCCGGCGTCACTCGCACCCGCACCATCGTCGTCCTCAGCACCGAGAAGGAGACGCCGGCCGTTCCGCTCGGCTTCGAGGGCGCTTCGGCGGCTCGCCGGAGGCGCCGGTGAGCGCATCGAGCGGGTCCGCCGCGCCACACCGCGCGCACGACGCTCCCTACGCCGATGCCGCGGCCGTCGAGGAGCTCTGTGCCGGCTTCGTCGACCTCTCGCTGCCGCCGGAGCGCTGGAGCCACCGGGCCCACCTCACCGTGGCGCTCCGATTGGTGCGGGGCTGCGGGTATCGCGCGGCGCTCGCCCTCATGCGGGATGGCCTCAAGCGGTACAACGCGGTATACGGCACGACGGGGCGGGGCTACCATGAGACGCTGACCGTGTTCTACATGCGGGTCGTGGCCCGCTATGCCCGCGAGACGCCCGCCGGCGATCCGGCTGCCGACGCCAATCTGCTCTACGACCGCTACGGTGATCGCGAGCTCCCTTTTCGATACTACAGTCGCGAGCGGCTTTTCTCGGCGGCGGCGAAGGAGGAGTGGGTGGGGCCGGATCTCGACGGCGCTTAGGCGGCGGCGTTGGGCGCGGTGGTGGTGCCGAGGAACCCCTTGGCCTGGCGGGCGACCATGGCGGCGTAGTAGCCGTGGAGTCGGAGCAACTCGTCGTGGGTTCCGGTCTCGGCCACGCGTCCGTCGCAGATCACCACGATTCGATCGGCGTCCATGACGGTGGAGAGGCGGTGCGCCACGATCAGCGCCGTCCGCCCGCGCCGCAGCAGCCGCAACCCCTCCTGGATCGCCGCCTCCGACTCGGCGTCGAGCGCCGAGGTCGGTTCGTCCAGCATGAGGATCGCCGGATCCTTGAGCAGCGCGCGCGCGATCGCGATGCGCTGGCGCTGGCCGCCGGAGAGCCGCGTCCCCCGCTCGCGCACCATCGTGTCGTAGCCGTCCGGCAGCGCCGTGATGAACTCGTGCGCGTGGGCCAGGCGGGCCGCGGCCTCGATCTCCCGCTCCGTGGCCTCGGGCCGGCCGTACGCGATGTTCGCCCGCACCGTGTCGTTGAAGAGATGCGCGTCCTGCAGCACCACGCCGATCTGCCGCCGGAGCGACTTCTGCGTGAGCCGGCGAATATCGGCGCCGTCCACCAGGATCCGCCCGGCGGTCGGATGATAGAGCCGCTGGAGCAGGTTCAAGAGCGTGGTCTTGCCGCTGCCGCTCGGCCCCACCAGCGCCACCATCTCTCCCGGCCGCACGTGAAGATCAATGTCGCGCAGCACCGGCGTCCCCTCGCGGTAGCCGAAGCTCACCTGCTCGAACCGCACCTCGCCGCGGAGCGGCGGCGCCTCGCCGGCGCCCGGCTCGTCGGCGAGCGCGTCCTCCGCGTCCAGGATGTCGTAGATCGTCTCGAGGGAGACGCTCGCCTTGCGAAGCGTCTGATAGGTGTTGGTCAGATTCTGCACCGGCCCGAAGAGCCCGCCGATGTAGCCGAGGAAGGCCACCAGCGTGCCCAGCGTGATCTCGCCCTGCCAGACCAGCATGCCGCCGATCGCGATGGCGGCGAGCCGCGCGAGCGTGCCGGCGAGGCTCCGGAAGGCTCCGTTGCGGTTGTCGGTGCGCACGCCCTGGCGCACGATGTCGAGGCCCTCCCGCACGCCGGTCAGGAACCGGCGCTGCTCGGCTTCCTCCATGGCGAAGCTCTTCACCGTCACGATCCCCGCCAGCACCTCGTTCAACCGGCCGTAGATCGAGGTCCACCGCTCCACCAGGCGGCGCTCGCGTCGGGTCTGCTCCGGCGCGGCCCGGGCGCCGATCAGCGCGGGCACCGGCGTGAAGGCGACCACGGCGAGGGAGAGCCGCCAGTCGAGCCGCGTCATCGCGACCAGCGCGATCACCAGGTAGAGAAGCGTCGGGAGAAGGTTGAAGCCGATGTCGCTGAAGGCGGTGACGTAGCCGGTCACGGCCTGGTTCACCCGGTTCATCGTGCCGCCCACCCCCTCGCGCTGGTGAAAGGCGATCGGCAGCGCGTTGAGCTTGGCGGTGACCGACTCACGAACCCGGTACTCGACCGCGAGCCTTACGTCCCAGCTCAGCACGCCGAGCCATGCGGACAGCCATGCGCGCCCGACCTCGAGCATGAGGAGCGCCGCGATCAGGGCCCCGAACCGGGGGGTGTCGGGCGCGCGGCCGAGCTGGTCGAACAGGTACTTCATGACCAGGGGGTCGAGCGCGCTGAGCGAGGAGAGGAGGAGCGCGAGCACCAGCACGCCGAGCAGCGCGGCGCGGTGGGGCCGGACGAACTCGAGCGAGCGCCGCGCGAGGGCTCGCGCGGCGGCGGGCGAGATGCCGCTGTGCAGGGAGAGCGTGGATCGGTTCGGCACGGGAGCTCGCGCCGCGATGTTAGCAAGACGGGTGCCGGAGCGCCGTCGGGGGCCGGCGCGCCCCGCGCCCTCGCACTCTTCTACGTCTCGGGCAGATCGCCCGTCCAGTTGAGCG
>DASSOD010000029.1:0-11020 GCA_035700905.1 Gemmatimonadales bacterium
CGCTCCACGGCGTTGCGCAGCTCGCGCACGTTGTTCCGCCGCCACTCGTGGCGCATGAGCAGCTCCACCGCCTCGCCCGCGATGCGCTTGGGCCGGATGCCGAAGCGGGCGCAGATCGCGCCGGCAAGCCGCTCCACCAGCTCGGGCACGTCGGAGAGGCGGTCGCGGAGCGGCGGCACCGCGAGGACGTGGGCGTTCAGGCGGAAGAGCAGGTCCTCGCGGAAACGGCCGGCGGCCGCTTCGGCGTCGAGGTCGCGGTTGGTCGCCGCCACGACCCGCGCATCCACCGCGATCGTTCGCGTGCTGCCGAGCCGCGCCACGGTGCGCTCCTCGAGGACACGGAGGAGCTTGGCCTGGGCGGCGGGGGGAAGCTCGCCGATCTCGTCCAGGAAGAGCGTGCCCCCCTGCGCCGACTCGAACGCGCCGCGCCGCGTGGCCACGGCCCCGGTGAACGCGCCGCGCTCATGCCCGAAGAGCTCGCTCTCGACCAGGTGCTCGGGGAGCGCCGCCGAGTTGAGCGCGATGAAAGGGCCGTTCGGCTGCGGGCCGAGCCGATGCAGCTCGCGGGCGACCAGCTCCTTGCCCGAGCCGCTCTCACCCATCACGAGCACGGGCGTATTGTAGGGCGCCAGGCGGGCGATGGCCTCGCGCAGCCGCACGATCGGCGCGCTCGAGCCGGCGAGAACGGTGTCGCCCAACTCGTGCCGAAGCGCGCGCACCTCCGCCCTGAGGCGCCGCCGCTCGAGGGCGCCCTCGATCTCCCGCACCACCCGCTCCATCGGCTCCGCCTTGTCGACGAAGCCGTACGCGCCGAGGCGGATGGCGCGGATGCAGCGATCGAAGTCTCCGGTGCCGGTGTAGACGATGACCGGCGTCTCGCTCCCGCGGCGCTCGAGCTCGCGCAGCACCGCGAAGCCGTCCACGCCGGGCATCTCGAGATCGAGGATGACGCAGTCCACCGGCTCGCGCGCGAGCAGCTCGAGGGCGTCGGCGCCGTCGTGCGCGGTGGTCGTCTCGTACCCGCCGAGCCGGCGGAGATCGTAGGCGTACTGCTCGGCGAGCGCGGGGACGTCGTCCACGACGAGCACGGTGGTCACGGCTCAAGCGCTCCTGGGCTCATGCGGCGCTCCGGGCAGCTCGACGGAGAATCGTGAGCCGGCCCCGGGCTCGGTCTCGACCCGGAGCGTGCCGCCGAGATCCTGCACCAGCCGGCGCACGATGGAAAGGCCGAGCCCGGTGCCGCCCGGCTTGGTGGTATGGAAGTCGTCGAAGGCTCGCGCGAGCTCGTCGCGCGACATGCCCCGGCCGGTGTCGGTCACGACGAGCCGCACGGCGGGTTGCGCAGGGCCGCCGGCGGGCTCGGTGGCGAGCGTGACCCGCCCGCCCGGGCGGCCGTCGAGCGCCTCGAGGGCGTTGGCGGCGAGGTTCTCCACGATGCGCCGGAGCACGACGGCGTCGGCATGGGTGCGCGGCAGTCCGTCGGCCAGCACGAGCTCCACCGGCGCGGCGGGCCCGGCGTCCTGCGCCACCCGGCGCACGACCTCGTTCAGGTCCGACGCGGACGCGTCGAGCCGCGGGCTCAGCCGCGCGTAGTTCCGGGCCAAGGTCTCGAGGTACTCGACGCTCGCCTCCAGCGTCGCCTTCCGCTCCGCGAAGACGGCCGCGAGCGCCGCGGGATCGTCCCGGGCCACCTGCGCCAGGTGGCGCAGCACGTGGCGGATGGGCGTGAGGCCGTTCTTGACGTCGTGATTCACCTGCCGCGCGACGTCGCCGAAGGCGGCGCGGCGCTCGGCCTCGCGGAGGCGCACCGTGCTCTGGCGGATCCGGTCGGTCATCTCGCCGAGGACGCGCGAGAGATTGCCCAGCTCGTCGGAGCGATCAGTGGCGAAGTCGGCGTCGAGACGGTCCAGGTCGAGCGCGACGGTCTTGGCGGCGAGGTCGCGCACCGGCCGGCTCACCCGCGCGGCGAGCCAGGCGGCGGCGGCCACAGCGGCCGCCCCGCTCAGCGCGAGCGCCGCCAGCGCCCAGGCGTCCACACTGCGGCGCAACGCCGCCGCCACGCCCGGGGCCCGGGAGACGACCAGGCGCGCGGTGCCGGTGCGGGGCGGCTCGGCGGCGAGGTCCACGAACGCGAGCGGGAGCGCCGCGGCGACGGCGCCGGAATCCGGGGAATCGGCGGCGGAGTCATCCGGCAGCCGGAGCGCGACCGCGAGATCGGCCGACTCGCCGGAGCCGGCGAGCCCGGCGGAGTCGAGCGGCACGCCGCCGGTGAGGGCCAGCGCGCGCCCCGCGATGCGGGTCGAGTCGCTGCGGGCGAGCACCAGCACGGGGCGCTCGAGCCCCCGCACCCGGAGCAGCACGCCGGCCGCGGCGGCGGGCGCGAGGGCCGCCGGAATGGGCGCGACCTGGTCGTACTCGTTCCGGAAATGGCCCGAGCTCAGGATGCGCCCCGCGCTGTCCTGCAGCCGGAGCACGGAGAGGCCGGTGAGCCGCATCGCGTCCCCCGCCCAGTCGAGGAGATAGCGCCGCTCGGCGGCGTCGCCGGTGACGGCGAGGCGGAGCCGATTGTCGTCCTCGAGCCGGGCGCGGAGCGCGGCAAGCCGCTCGGCCACGGCCGCACCGCGGCCCGCGAGGTCGGCCCGGACCTGCGCGACGACGGCGGCCACGCGGCGGTCGTCGTCGGCGGCGAGGCGGCGGGTCATCTCGCGCCGCACCCCGAACGCGAGCAGGCCGAGCGGCAGCGCGGCCGCGAGCAGGAAGGCGGCGAAGAGCCGGGCGCGGAAGCTCACGGCGCGACCTCTCGCCCGGTCCAGCGCAGGGCGCCGTCGCCGTCGAGCGCCGGTGGGGTGGCCCCGCGCCGCAGCACGGCGGCGGGGCGCACCTGGATGAGGGGAACGACGACGGCGCCGGGCGGCCCGGGGGCGCGGCACTCGGCCAAGTCCCGCGAAGAGATCGGAAGCACGGCCGCGTCGCGCCCCGCCCGGAGGGCCGCCGCGATGTCGACCGAATCGAGGGCGACGGCGGTACCAGCGGGGCCCGCGCGGCCCGAAGCGACGAGCCGCGCCGCGAGGTCGCGCGCCACGCGGTCGCCTCGGGGGTAGACAATGCGGCTCGGGGCGGCGGCAGCCGCGGGGGAGGCGACCGCGCCCTCGGCGGCGGGCGCGGGGGCGGAGGTCGTGCACTCGGAGGCGGCCCGCGCCTCGACCCGAACCGCGTCGTGGGCCAGTGCGTCGCGCTCGGCCGCCGTAAACGCGGCGACCCGGCCTCGGTCGGAGCTCACCAGGGCGTACGCGCGGTCCCACGGCAGCGGGATCGTCAGCAGGGCGGAGCGCTCCCGCGCGTACGCGAGCGCGACCGGATCGTCGGTAACCACGAGGTCCGCGCCCCCGTCCAGGAGGTCGCGGGCATCGCCGCCGGGGCGCGGGAGCCAGCGCAACGGCGGGCCTGGCCCGGCGGCCGTAGTCGCGGTCGAGTCGAGCCGATAGGGCCCGGTGCCGGACGGCCATTCGCCTCGACCGGGTCGCGCGATGGCCAGCGCGAGGTCCGCCAGCAGGGCGGGGCCGCGGGGCAGAGACGCGCTCGGCGTCACGGCGACGCCTCGGTCCCCGAGCGCGCTCGCGACGATGCCGCGCCCGCGCAGGCTCGCGACCACGTCCGCCGCGGTCACCGGAACGCCGTCGTCGGTCCAGCGTGCGCCCTCGCGGAGGCGCAGCACCCAGGTGCGCCCGGAATCCTCCGCGCTCCATTCGGCGGCGAGCGCCGGCCGCAACGCGCCGGTGCAGTCGCGGCGCAGCAGCGGCTCGTACAACTGGGCAAAGACCAGGCGCTCGGAGCGGTTGGTGGGCGCGGGGGCGTGCGCGGGACTGACGGAGTCGAGCAGCGCGACGCGCACGGTGTCCGCGAGCGGCTCGGCGGGCGCAGCCAGGAGGCACGCCTCGCGCGCGGGCGCGAGTCCGCCGCCGCCGGCGGGCGGGGTCCCCGCGTCCGGCTGGGTGGCGGGCCCAGCCGACGCACAGCCGGCGAGCGCGGCGGCCAAGGATGCGCTCGCGGCGGCGAGGCCGGCGCGGCGCGGGCGAAGCGACATGGGAGCGTGAAATCTAACGGCGGGCGACGGCGGTCCCGCGAGCGGCTCACTTTCAGTTTGGCGCCGATCGGGCCAGAATTGACCGGAATCCCGGGGCCGGCCCGGCCCCGGTTGGACAGCAGATCCGGCTTTCTGTCATTCAGGAGAACCGTCATGGCCGCTCCCGCCGCAACCCACCCCGCCACCCGCGTCCCGTGGCGGATCCGCGTTCACAACATCGAGTGCTGCAACTGTCATCAGGCCTGCGGATGCCAGTTCGGCGAAGGGCCGACGCGAGGGCCCTGCGAGGCGACGATCGGCTACGAGGTGATCGAGGGGCGGTTCGGGGACGTGTCGCTCGACGGCGCCCGCTTCGTGATCGCGTTCCACTATCCCGGCGCCATCCACCTGGGCGGCGGGCGCGTGGTGCTCTTCGTGGACGAGCGGCTCCGGCCCGAGCAGGTCGAGGGCATCGTGGGGATCGTCTCGGGGCGGCACGGCGGGATGCCGTGGGAGGCACTCGCGGGAACGGTGGCCTCGTTCACCGGCCCGGTTCCCGTTCCCATCGAGATGACCGTGGACGGCACCCACTCGAGCTTCAGGGTGCCCGGCCATGTCGAGGCGGTTTTCACGCCGATCAAGGACGTCGTGAGCGGCAAGGACAAGGAGATTCGCCTCATCTACCCCAAGGGCGGATTCTTCTGGAACGAAGGCGACATCTGCACCACGAGCACGATGTGGGTGAAACATCCAGACGTGGCGTTTCGGCACGGCAACGGGTACGCCTGTCACGCCATCACCAGTTGGACCAACCAGTAGGCCTGCTCGGCGCGGCGCTCCGCCGCGACCGCTGGATCACCCTGGGCGGCATGGCCGCGCTTGCGGCCATGGCCTGGGTCGCGCTCGCGCGGATGGCCGCCGGGATGGGTGGCGCCGCCATGGGAGCGATGGGCGGCGCGGGCATGGCCATGCCGAGCACGGCGCCGTGGGGCGCGGCCGAGCTGGTCGCGTTGGCCGGCATGTGGGCGGTGATGATGGTCGCGATGATGGTGCCCGCCGCCGCCCCCATGGTGCTGGTGTTCGCCGCCACGATGCGCCGCCGCGCAGCGCGCGGAGAGCCCGCCGTCGCGACCTGGGTGTTCCTGCTCGGCTACCTGCTGGTGTGGACCGGATTCAGCGTCGCGGCCGGAACGGCGCAGTGGGCGCTGCACGCGGGGGCGCTGGTCTCGCCGGCCACGATGCGGGCCACGCCGCTCCTCGCAGCGGCGCTGCTCGTGGCCGCCGGGGTGTTCCAGTGGACCCCGCTCAAGCACGCCTGCCTGAGCCACTGCCGCTCCCCGCTCCACTTCTGGATGAGCGGGTGGCGGGAAGGCGCCGCCGGCGCGCTGGAGATGGGGGTCCGGCACGGCACGTGGTGCGTGGGCTGTTGCTGGCTGCTGATGGCGCTCCTCTTCGTGGCCGGGGTGATGAACCTGGCGTGGGTGGCGGCGCTGGGGCTGTTCGTGCTGGCCGAGCGGGCGCTGCCGGGCGGGGCGATGCTCGGCCGGGCGGCGGGCGTCGTGCTGATAGGCTGGGGGCTCTGGCTCGCGCTGGCGGCGCGCTAGACCGACCGATCCCGCAGCCGCCCGGCGATCATCGTGACGTTGTCGCTGCCGCCGCGCGACAACGCGAGATCCAGGAGGTGGCGGCAGTTGAGCTCGGCCGACTTCACGGTGCCGAGCTCCGCCGCGATCTCCGCGTCGGCGACGTGCTTGGTGAGCCCGTCGGTGCAGAGGAGCATCACGTCGTCCCACTGGTGGTCCACTACGCTGATCTCGGGCTTCGCCTCCTCGGCGCCGAGCGCGCTCGAGAGCACGTGCGCCCAGGGAGTCTCCGCCGCCTGCGAGGCGCGCAGCACGCCCGCGTCCACCAGCGCCTGCGCCATCGTCTGGTCCTTCGAGATCTGCTCCAGCCGTCCATCCCGCAGGCGATAGCAGCGGCTGTCGCCCACGTGCACAAGGTACGCCCGGGGCCAGCGGAACATCACCATCGTGAGCGTGGTCGCGGTGCCCCGCGCCGCGCCCAGCACCGCCGCGTGACTCTGCGCGACCGCCTGCTGCAGCTCAGCGAGGAATTGGCTTTCCTGCTGCGGATCGTGGCGGTAGTAGAAGCGCATCGTATGGGTGGCGTATTGCGCGATCGCCTGGAGGGCCGTGCCGCTCGCATGCTCGCCGCCCGGCCGGCCGCCGACGCCGTCGGCCACGACGCAGAGATAGCCCCGCGACTCGCTCACCAGCGCGCCGAGCCCGTCGAGCGGGAGGCTGGTCGCGTGCACCTGCATGGTCTTGTGCAGGCTCGCAATCAGGAAGTGGTCTTCGTTGTTGCGCCGCACGAGGCCCGGGTGGGTGAGCCCGAACACGTCTATGTCGGAGCTCTGGGGGCGAGTCTCGGAGCTCTGGGCGCCTGCCAGTGAGGTCATGGACGCCTCGCGCCTGCGGGGGAATGCTCCCACTAACATGCGCGCCGGCCCGGACTGCGCAACCGGCCGGCCGGGGCCTGCGGGCGGGGCGGCTCGGGATCCCACCGGGCCGGCGCGCGGCCGGCAGTGCCGGCTCCGTATCGCGCAACGCCCCCGAGCGACGGACACCCGCATCGAATGTCCGGCAGACGCGAGCCCAGCCTCGACGGGTCAGGCCGACGTCAGGTCTCGGAGCGGCGCACCGTACGAGCCGGCTCGTGCGGCGCCGCGAAGTCCTCGGCGGTGGGCGGGCGGCACACGAGATCGGCCGCGAGAAAGAAAGTGTGAGACCAGGGGTAGACGATGAACGGTGCGGCGATCATGGCCCCGGACGAGACCGTCTGCACCAGATCCCACGGGGGGTCGGGCCAGGTGGCCCAGAGAAATCCGCCAAGGAGCACGCAGAAGAGCGCCTCCACCACCATCAGGTTCACGAAATAGGCACCCAACCAGTAGCCGCGCTCGCCCCGGGCGAAGCTCAGCCCGCAGCAGGGGCAGCTCGGCAGCATCCGCAGCCAGCTGGTGAAGGCCGGCCGCCCGCCGCAGCACGGGCAGCGGAGGCGAGCCGCGTAGACGAAGGGCGTGACCAGGTCTCGAAGGCGGCGCGGAGGCGGGGAAGGCGGTGCGGACATGGACGGCCTCGAGCTTTCCGTATGCATATCGCGCGGGTTACGGATTGTCTACGCCGCGCATCACGTTGCGCTGCGGCCGGGCCGGCTGGGGGCTCGACCGCTCGGCGAGCCACCGCTCCAGGTCGGCGAGCGGGGCCTCGCGGTCGAGGTCGGCGAGGAGGGCGTGGAACGCCGCCGGGTACTCCCGATACTCGACCAGGGCCGGCGGGGCGCGCCGCGCGAAGGCGCGGGTTCCGGCGGGGGGCACCATGCGATCGTCGCCGCCGTGGAGCAGGAGCGTGGGCACCCGGATATGATTGGCGCGGGCCAGCACGCAGTCGATGGCGGCGGCGGTCTCGGTGGACAACCGGGCGGTGGCCCGGCGGTGGAACAGCGGGTCCCCCAGGATGAGCCGGGCGATGTCCCGATCCCGCGCGATGCCGTCCAGGTCGAGCCCGGTCTCGAGGCTGAGCCCGGGCCACACGACGGAGGCGATCCGACCGAGAAGCAAGAGCGCGCGGGGAACGCCCGCGAGCGAAAGCGCCGGGGCCACGGCCACGACCCCGGCGAGGCCTTCCGGCCGCGCCAGCGCATAGTCCAGCACCAGCAGTCCGCCGAGGCTGTTCCCGACGAGGAAGACGGACCCGGCCCGCTCGGCGCGCGTCACCCGGTCCACGAACACGGCGAGATCGTCCCGGAAGAGCGCCCATCGCTCGACGTGGCCCCGCCGCCCGGGCGAGCGGCCGTTTCCCCGCTGGTCGAACGCGTGCACGGCCCAGCCGCGGGCGACCAGGTGCTCCACGAGGAAGGGGTAGAGCCCGCTGTGATCGCCGATGCCGTGCACCAGCACCACCACGCCTCGTGGCGCCGCCGGCCGCCAGGACCGGGCGAAGAGCTCAAGCCCGTCCGCCCCCCGGAAGCGCGATTCGCGCTCGATCACGCCCGCGCTTGACACATTCGCACCCCGCTCCGAACGTAGGTCCATCCCGTACCGGAGGCCCCACCATGCGCCCGATCCTGGCGCTCCTCGCGCTCGCCGCGGCCGGTGCGCTCGCGACCGCGCTCACGGCCGCCCCCGCCGAGGCGCAGTTCGGGAAGCGGCTTACCCAGGCGCTCAAGGACAACGCGGAGAATCGCGCGATCCAGAAGGTCGTCGAGCACGAGAACCAGGCGATCGACGCCGCCCTCACCAGCCAGCCGACCTCCGCGGACGACGCGGCCGGCGCCAGCCTGTATCAGACGCTCACGGCCTCCGGCCGCACCACGGCCGACGCGATCGAGTTTCAGGAAGGCACGGCGACGATGAAGCCGACCTCGGCGGCCACCCTCAAGGCGATCGGCTCGATGCTCAAGGCCCACGGCGATCTCAAGCTCCGGCTGGAGAGCTACGCGGAGGACAAGGCGGTCGCAACCGCCCGGTCCGAGGCGGTGCGCGACGCGCTGGTGAAGGCATACGCCGTGGACGTGTCGAGGCTCGAGGCCGAGGGCTACGGGGCGAAGTCCAACCCCCGGGTGGAGCTGGTGCAGCGCTGACCGGCGCGCCGAATCAGCGGGAGACCACCGTCGGCCGCCCTTCCTGCAGCCACGCGCCGGGGCGGGCGCGGGTGTCCGCGAGGGGCACTTCGGCCGGCGGCCCCGGCTTGGGCGCCACGTGCCCCGGGCCGAAGTGCAGGTAGTAGAGCGTGGGGCCGGCGTTCCGCGCGTGCTCGGCGATGAAACCGGCCAGCGCTTCGTGCCATGCCGCGAGGGGCTCCCGCCAGTACGGGGCGCCCTTTCGGTGCTCGTAGAGCGCGTCGATCATCGCCGCGCGGGGCATGCCCCGCTCGAACCAGCGCGCTCGCAGGTGGCGTTCCTCCGACCGCTCGCCCGCGTCCCGCCCGATCACGAGATTGCACGAGCAGGAGCCCGACAGCAGCCGCACCACGGTGCGGGCGGCCGGAAGGTAGGCGCGAAGAGCCTGCTGGTCTTCCGGGAGCGCCAGGTCCGCCGTGATGCCCGGCGGGAGCATCGAGCGGACCTCGCTCAATGTGAGCGGGCTCGCCATGTAGAGCAGGTAGCACATCAGCGCCGTTCCGCGCGCCCCTCCAGCACGAGCGCCGCCGCCTCCCCTGCGGGGCCGCCGCGCCCCGCGATCTCCCGGAGCTTGGCGTCGCTCTGGCGGGAGAGTTGCGCCGCGAGCATCACGATCATCTGGTAGCGCGCCGCGCGCTCGCGGTCGAGCAGCGCCCGGCTTCGCGCCTTGAGCCCGAACCAGCCCGCCACCAGCACGCACGCGAGGAACTCGGATACGCCGAGGAGGCCGAGCCGCGGCCGCACCAGCCCGCGGACGCCGGCGATGGCGACCAGCAGCCCGAGCCCGCCGAGCGCCACCGTGCCCCACATCAGGGCGCGGTACTCACGGGACGCCGGGCTGAGCTGGGTGGGCACGCGGGTCCGCTAGATGTCGATTTCGTCCCGTACCAGCACGAGGATGGCGGCCTGGGGAACGACGAGGTAGCGCTTGTCCTCGAAGGTGATCTCGACCGCTGCCTTGCGGAAGAAGATGGCGTGGTCGCCGACCTTGGCCTGCATCGCCCGGGAGCGCCGCTCGCCGCTGCCGATCTTCCAGGGCTCCTCGTCGAGGCTGCCGATGTCGGCGATCGGATCGCCGGGGCCGGTCGCGACGATGAGGCCGCTCTGCACCTGCTGGCTGTCCACGGCGGTCGGGGGGAGGTACAGCCCGACGCGGGTACGCTGGTCGTCCCCCTCCTCGGGGGTGATCAGGACCCGGTCGCCGACGACGAGCAGCTTTCTCGGGATCTCCATGAGGCCTCGTTACTGCTCGGTGCTTGCCCCCTCCATCTGGTGCACCGTGATCACTTCGGTGATGCGGAGGGAGCGCACCCTGGTCGGAAGGCGGAGGGTGATCTCCTCGCCCACCCGCCGGTCCTTGAGCGCGCGCCCAAGCGGCGAGGCGAGCGAGATGTGCCCGGCGTCGATGTCCATCATCTCGGCGAGGACGACCAGGTAGGTATCCGTCTCGCTGGTCTCCAGATCCAGCACCGTCACCCGCGAGCCGAGGCCGACCCGGTCGGGCGGCGCCTCGTGGTTGGCGAGCTGCGTGAGCTGGTTGAGCCGCTGGTGCAACTGGCCCAGCCGGGCCTGGACGAAGTGCTGGCGCTCGAGCGCCGCCTTGTACTCGGAGTTCTCGCGGAGGTCCCCGAGCTCGACGGCCTGCGCGATGGCCTGGGGCAGCAGGACGTTCAGCTCGTGGCTGAGCTGCTCGATCTCGCGGCTCAGCTTCTCCCGCATTTCACGTATCATGACACCGACCAAAGTCGTAAGAAAACGACGGCCCGGCGAGGCACTCCTCCCCGGGTCAAGCAGAATGAACCTGCCCCCAAGATACCACCGCGGCTTCCGATCCCGACAGGTGCCGCGTGCCGCCCGGCCGGGCCGGGGCTAAACTTCGGGGCCACGGCCGCCGTCATGCTTTCGACCGTCAAAGGAGACCCGCGTGCCCCGCTCGTTCGTCGCCGCCCTCGTTCTGGCCGCCTCGGTCCTGCCAGTCCCGCTCGCCGCACAGGCGGGCTCGCCCGCCGGGCCCGTGCCGGTGGACCAGCTCGAGGCGCGTCGCGCCGCGCTGGCCAAGCGGGCGGGGAACGGCGTGCTCATCCTTCGGTCCGCCTCGGAGCGTGACATCGAGGGCGACTATCCCCAGGACAGCGACTACCGGGAGAACAACGACTTCTTCTACCTGACCGGGCTTGAGGCGCCGGGCGGCTGGCTCGCGCTGGCGGCGAAGGACAGCGCCATCGTGGACGTGCAGCTCTTCCTCCCGGCGCGGGATCCCGGCGCCGAGCGGTGGAC
>DASSOD010000030.1:0-16360 GCA_035700905.1 Gemmatimonadales bacterium
ATCCCCCGCATGTTCGGCGTGTTCGAGCGGCCTCCGGTGTTCGGGGGCCGGATCCAGCCGCTCGAGGCCCACGGCGTGAAGCTCATGTCGTTGGGGTTCCTGGTGGAGCGCGACGCCCCGGCGATCTGGCGCGGCCCGATCATCATGAAGGTGGTGCAGCAGTTCCTGCGCGACGTGGAGTGGGGCCAGCTCGACTACTTCGTCGTGGACCTCCCGCCCGGCACGGGCGACGCCCAGCTGTCGCTGGTGCAGGCCACGCACGTCGCCGGGGCGCTCATCGTGACCACGCCGCAGGAGATGGCCGTGGGCGATGCGCTCCGCGGGGCCCGGATGTTCGAGCGGGTGGGCGTCCCGGTCCTGGGCGTGATCGAGAATATGAGCGGCTTCACCGATCCCGAGACCGGCCGGCGGTTCGAGCTCTTCTCCTCCGGCGGCGGACAGCGGCTCGCCGACGAGCTCGGCGTTCCGCTGCTCGCGCAGGTGCCGCTCCAGCCCGGCCTGGCCGAGCACGCCGATGCGGGACGGCCGGTGCTGGTGGGCGCACCGGACAGCCCGGCGGGCCGCGCGCTGCGCGAGCTGGCCGACGGTCTCCACGCGCGGATCGGCGGCCGCACGTTCGCCCTGCCGATCCTGCGAGGCTGACGGCGTCGGTCGCCGGTGCCGATCGTCACGCTCCTCACCGATTTCGGAACCTCGGACGCCTACGTCGCCGAGCTGCGCGGCGTTCTCCTCACCCGCGCGCCCAACGCGACGCTGGTGGACATCACGCACGCGGTCCAGCCGGGTGACGTCCAGGCGGGCGCGTACATCCTGGGCCGGGCGTGGCGCCGGTTTCCCCAGGGCAGCGTCCACCTGGCCGTCGTGGATCCCGGCGTGGGCACCGCCCGGGCGGCGCTCGCGTTCCGCGCCGGAACCCACTTCTTCGTCGGACCGGACAACGGCCTCTTCACCGGCGTGCTCCACGACACCCCGGTCGAGATCGTCTCGCTCGGCGTGCCGGATGGGGCCTCGCCGACGTTCCACGGCAGGGACCTGTTCGCGCCCGCGGCCGCCGCGCTCGCGGCGGGGGCGCGGCTCGCGGACGTGGGGCTCCCCTTCGCGGGGATTCCGCAGCGCCTCTCCATGCAGGATCCGCAGTACGAGGGGAAGAGCGTCGTGGGGCGGGTCGTCTACGTGGATCACTTCGGCACGCTGGTCACCAATCTCACCGCCGAGCACGTCCCCGATTACGCGACCGTGGAGGTCGAGGGGCTCGACCTCGGCCACCTGCGCCGCACCTACGGCGACGTCGCGGCCGGCGGCCTCCTCGCGTACCTCGGCTCCGACGGCGCCGTGGAGATCGCGGTGCGGAACGGCTCCGCGTCGCGGCGGCTCGGCATCGGCGTGGGCGGGCGGGTCCGCGCGATTCTCGGGCGCTAAGGCCCCGCCTCCGCCTGCCGCCCTCCGCGCATCCAGGCGAACGCCCGCCGGAAGAACTTGAGCAGCGTCCAGATCACGAGCACGCACGCGATCACCAGCACCACGACGATCGCGCCGGTCAGGATCGGGTGCGTCGCGGCGAGCCAGGAGAGCGTCACCGCGATCGCGTCCTCGGAGAGGCTCAGGAGCCAGTTGCTGAACGGCTCGGGGCTGGTGTTGGCCGCGGCGCGCGTCGTCGCCTTGGCGCCGTGGGAGGTGAACGCGACGCTGCCGGCGAGGAGCGCGGCGCCGAGCTTCCACACCTCGGGTACGTCGCCGAACGCGCTGTAGCTGAGCACCGCGGCCGCCGGCGGCCGGATGAAGGTGTGGATGGCATCCCAGACGCTGTCCACCGCGGGGATCTTGTCGGCGACGAACTCGACCACGAACAGGCCGATCGCGAGTCCCCACACGACCGGCTGCGCCAGGATCTCGAGCGACGGCGGCAGGTGGATGATGCCGAGGTAATGGAGGAGCCCGGCCGTGGCGACCGTAGCGTAGAGATTGAGCCCCGACGCGAAGGACGTGCCGAGGGCGAAGCCGAGCGTTTGGAGCGGGGACATCCGCCTACCTGGTCAGGGCACCCACTCCAATGTAATTCCGCCCACCGCGGTCCTGAGCGTGACGTCGAGGTGGCGCGCGGCGGGATTGAATCCGGGGGTGATCCAGGCGTCGCCCTGGCGCTCGAGGCCGCTCGGCTTGAAGCTCGAGAGCAGCCGGTCCGTCCGGATCCGCACCGGGACGCCCCGGGGCAGCCGCAAGGCCAGCTCGCCGATCGCCATGGTGATGTCCGCCTGCTGGGTGGCGGTGAGCTCGCCGGTGAAATCGAGCGTCGCGCGGCCGACGCCGCCCTCGAGGCTCACCCGGTCGCAGCGGCTGTTGGCGAGGCCGGTGACGACCAGCTCCGCGGCGCCGGCGCCGAACGCGGCCGAGCTGCAGCGCACGCCGTTGGGTCGCGAGAAGTGCACCGCCGTGCGGCTCGCGCCCGTCTGGAGCGCCAGCCGGCTCACCCTGAGGCCGCCGAGCTCGATGTTGCCCTCCGCGGCCCCGAGCGTGAGGTCGAGCGTGAGGTCGGTGCGGGGGGAGAGCTCCACCGCGGCGAGCTGCTTGATCTGCTCCCCGGAGACGACGCGGAGGCCGGCGCCGCCCACGGTCTCGACCCCAAGGTGCACGGCCCCGGCGGCCGCGTCGTACCGGCTGAGCGGCGCGAAGCGGTCCGCGTCGTAGGCGAGCGTCATCCGGTAGAGCTCATCGCTCCGGCCGGATACGATGCGCAGCTCGCCGGCGGCGAAGTCGAGCTTGGCGCTGAGCCGGCTTTCGCCGTGCAGCTGGCGGAAGGTCGTGAACGGCCGCATCGATTGCGCCGCGGCGTGCGCGAGCGGCGCGGCGGCGAGCGCGCCTGCGAGGATGATGCTCCGCATGGGTCAGCGGCTCGCGTCGTCGCGACGCGTGCCGCGCGGCGTGTGACCGTCGGGCCGGCGCGCCGCGGGGACGCCGAACTGCGGGGTCGCCCACAGGTACTCGTCGGTGAGGGCCTCGGGCGGGACCAGCCGCCCCGCGAAGCTCGCGCGGACCCCGGCCCGGCTCAGGAGCGCGGCCCCGAAGCCGGCGGTGGCGAGCAGCCACGTGACCAGCACCGCGGCGCCGCGCACCAGGTCGCCCGCGATCGGAACCCATCCGAAGAGCGCCCACGCCGCCCACAGGGCAAAGAGCCCCAGGAGTCCCGTGAGCAGGTACCGGTAGCTGTTGGGAGAGCCGACCACCACGCCCCGCGCCATCCGGCGCCGGACGAACGTCTCGCCCACCGCATGCGCCACGGCGAGGTAGCCCCCCACCACCCCCACGATGACGAACAGCCCGTAGACCACGACCGCGAACGGCAGCAGCAGAATGCCGGCGACGCTCAGGACGAGCCCCACCACCAGCATCCCGAACGTGGGCAGCAGCAGGATCTGGCCCAGGAGTCCCGTGACGAACGAGCGGCCGAAGGAGTGCGATACGGTGTCCGACACGACCTCGAGATTGGGCCGCGCGAAGAGCACGAGCCCCGCGCCCAGCGTGAGCAGGGTGAGGAACACGCCCATGATACCCGCCGCATTGAGGCCCGTGCGCGCGAGCGCCGACAGCTCGGCCTGCGCGGGCGCGGGCGGCACGGCGGCGGCGCTGAGCGTCCGGACCTCGCCGCCGATTTCGCCTCCGCCATCCCTGACGGTGCCGCGGAGGGCCAGGATGTCCCCCGACACCACGCCGCCCGGGTGCACGACCACGTTGCCGTCCACCGAGACCAGGTTGCCGAGCAGCCTGCCGTAGACGTTGGCGTTGCCCTCGAGCACCAGCAGGTGACCGGTGACGGTCTCGGCCGATCCGATGGTGAAGTCGCCCAGGCGGGCATGGCCGTTGGGGACGGTGAGCCGGAGGTTCGGTCCCGGGTGCGGCGCCGCCTCGCGGATGGCCCGCTCGGTCTCGGCGGGGCGGCTCAGGTCCGACAGATCCACGGACGGGCCGATCCCGGGTGCGTCGGGGATCGCCTGCGGCGCGGGATGCTGCGCCGGCGAGAGCTGCTGGACCACGAAGTCGCGCACGACTTCCACGACATGGCCGATGCGTTCCTCGGGTCCTCGGCCGAGATCGGCACGCACGGCGGCGGGCGCTCCGGCGAGGAGTGCCGCCGCGAGGAGGAGACTATGCGGCCGCATGGGCCACCCGCTGCGCTGGAATCGCGAGGAGCCGCCGGAGCGCGAGCACGCCGCTCACGTACGCCACCGATGCGAGCGCCGAGAGGAGCGCCAGCCGCGCGGGCGTGTCCACCAGGCCGCGCACCTCGCCGTACCAGGGCTGCTCGATCAGGTTGAGGGCGGCGCCACGGAGCCCCACCCAGGCCCACCGTCCCGCCTCCGCGGCGAGCCAATTGCCGGCGGCGATCAGCGTGTCCTGGTTGGCCAGCGTCCAGAGCGCGCTCGCCGCCATCGAGCCGACCAGCAGGAGGGCGATGGACGCGGCGATCGCGATGGACTTGCGGGTGGCGAAGAGTCGGCGGCGCGCGGCCGCCAGCGAGCGGATGGCGAACGGATCGGGCACTTGGACCGCGGCCATCACACGGTCGGCGAAGTCGGCCCGCGGCGTGAAGAGCGGCACCGCCGCGAGCCGGGCCACGAGCGCCCGCTCCTCCTCGGCGAACGCCCGGCAGACGGGGCACTCGTCGAGGTGCGCCTGCACGGCGGGCCCGGGCGCGCCGGCGAGCCAGCCGTCGATGTCGTCGGGTGTGAGATGCGGAGCGGGCAATCCAGTCATAAGTGGACCCCTTTACGATGAATACTGAACCGAGGTTTCACTGCCGCAAGTGTCCGAGCGCCTGCCGCAACTCGTTACGCGCCCGGTGGATGTAGGTCTTCACCGTGCCCAGCGGAAGGTTCAGGATCTGCGCGATTTCTTCATACGCGCGCCCCTCGACGTGCCGGAGCAGAATGCAGGAGCGGTACTCGGGGCGGAGCGTTGCGATCGCCGCCTCGATCTGGCCGCCCAGCTCCTTGGCCTCGACCGTGTCGAGCGGCGACTCCTGCCGGTCGCCGATCTGGAGCGCCGTCGCCTCCATCGCTTCCGGCGTTTCCGCGTGCGGCGATCCCTCCAGCGAGAGCGTGTCCAGCTCGCGCCGCCGGAGGTGATCGATGGCCGCGTTGTTCGCGATCTTGAAGATCCAGGACGAGAACTTGAACTCCGGCCGGTACGACTCGATGGCGTTGAGCGCCTTGATGAAGGTTTCCTGCGCCAGGTCTTCCGCCAGCTCGCGGTCCCGCACCATGCGGTACAGCAGGGAGAACAGCGGCCGCTCGTACCGGCGGATCAGCTCCCGGTACGCGGCCTCCTCACCGGCCCGCGCGAGCACGACAATCTCCTGGTCGGTCTTGAGGGCGAGCTCGCCCCGGCGCTGGCTCACGCGCCCTCGCGCCTTGCGGACCGGTTTCGCGGCGGGCTACATTCTGCGCCTATGTTAGCCTCAGATCAGAAGTTACCGGTTGCCGGCGGGGCCGAGAAGCGCGCCTACGTCCGGGAGACGTTCGCGGCCATCGCCCCGACCTACGATCGGCTCAACCGGATCATGACGCTGAGGCTCGATCTCAGGTGGCGGCGCAAGGCCGTCGCACGGCTGGAGTGGCAGCGGGCGCCGCAGGGAATCTATCTCGACCTCTGCGCCGGCACGCTGGATTTCGCCGCCGCGCTGGCGCGCGCCCCGGGGTTTCGCGGCCGCGTCGTGGGCGCGGACTTCGTCCGCTCGATGCTGGAGCGCGGCCGGGACAAGGCCCCGCGCCTCACGCCCGTGGTGGCCGACGCGCTCGAGCTCCCGTTTCCCGACGCGGCATTCGACGGCGGGATGGTCGGATGGGGCGTGCGCAATCTCGCCGACCTCGACGCCGGCCTCCGCGAGGCCGCCCGCGTGCTCAAGCCGGGCGCGCGGCTCGTGGTCCTCGACACCGCCACCCCCGCATGGCAGCCGATGCGTGCGGCGTACCGGCTCTACTTCGAGCGGGTGCTCCCGCTCGTGGGGCGGTGGGTATCGAAGCATCGGACCGCCTACCGCTGGCTCCCCGAGTCCACCCGGAGCTTCCCGGGGCCGGGGGAGCTCGCCCGCCGGATCCGCGCCGCCGGCTTCGCGGAGGTGGGCTACTCGCTCTTCGCCGGCGGCGTCACCGCCCTCCACGTCGGGGTCCGCCACCCGTCCGCTCATGGCGCTTGACGACCTGCGCGGGTTCATCCGCGAGATCGACCGCATCGGCGAGCTCGCCCGCGTAACCCACCCGGTGCGCGCCCGGCTCGAGGTGGCCGAGATCGCCGACCGCTGCATGAAGAGCCCCGGCGGCGGTCCCGCGCTCCTCTTCGAGCACGTGCAGCTGGAGGACGGGCGCCGGAGCCCCTATCCGGTCGCCATCAACCTCTTCGGCTCGATGCGCCGGGTCTGCCTCGCGCTCGGGGTGGACCGGCTGGACGACATCGGCGCGCGGATCACCGAGATGCTCGAGCTCAAGGTGCCGGACGGCCTCATGGGCAAGCTCGCGATGCTCCCGCGCCTGGCCGAAATCGCGAAGTTTCCGCCCCGGGTGAAGGGCGGCAGGCCGCCCTGCCAGGAGGTCGTGCGCCGCGGGGACGAGGTGGACCTGGGCGACATCCCCTTCCTCACCACCTGGCCCGGGGACGCCGGCCGGTACATCACGCTTCCGATGGTGATCACGACCGATCCGGCGCGCGGGGTGCGGAACGTGGGGATGTACCGCGTGCAGGTGCTCGGCCGCGACACGCTGGCCATGCACTGGCAGCGGCACAAGGTGGGCGCCGCGCACTGGCGGGAGATGGCCGCGCGCGGCGAGCGGATGCCGGTCGCGATCGCGCTGGGCGGCGACCCGGCGAGCATCTACTCCGCATCGGCGCCGCTCCCGCCCACGATCGACGAGTTCCTCTTCGCCGGGTTTCTCCGGCGGGAGCCGGTGGAGCTGGCCCGCGCCGTCACCTGCGAGCTGGACGTGCCGGCCGCCGCGGAGTTCGTGCTCGAGGGCTACGTGGATCCGGCCGAACCGCTCGTGCTGGAGGGACCCTTCGGCGACCACACCGGCTTCTACTCGCTCGCCGACTACTATCCCCGGGTGCACGTCACGGCGCTGACGATGCGGCGCGATCCGGTCTATCCGGCGACGCTGGTCGGCCGCCCGCCCATGGAGGACTTCTATCTGGGGCACGCGACCGAGCGCATCTTTCTTCCGCTGCTCCGGCTCACCGTCCCGGAGATCGTGGACTACCACATGCCGGCGCCCGGCATCTTCCAC
This sequence comes from Gemmatimonadales bacterium, assembly GCA_035700905.1. Taxonomy (GTDB): domain Bacteria; phylum Gemmatimonadota; class Gemmatimonadetes; order Gemmatimonadales; family GWC2-71-9; genus DASQPE01. Next base: position 7,272 of record DASSOD010000030.1, read on the forward strand.
AATCTCGTCTTCGTCTCCATCGACAAGCAGTATCCCGGCCAGGCGTACAAGGTGATGAACGCGCTCTGGGGCCAGGGACTCATGGCGCTCGCCAAGGTGCTGGTGGTGGTGGACAAGGACGTGAACGTGCGGAACCCCGAAGAGGCGTGGTGGGTGGCGCTCAACAACATCGATCCCGAGCGCGACGTGCGCTTCACGATCGGCCCGATGGACGTGCTGGACCACTCGAGCCGCGCGTTCACCTACGGGAGCAAGATGGGAATCGACGCCACGCGGAAGTGGAAGGAGGAGGGCTTCGAGCGCGAGTGGCCCGAGCGCATCCGGATGGACGACGCGACCCGGCGCCGGGTGGACGAGATGTGGGACCGGCTGGGCATCCGGCTGCCATGAGCGCGCCCGCGCGGGAGGGGCAGACCTTCGGCGGCGCGTCGCTCCTCGTCCGCTACGTCAACTTCGTCAAGCTGCCGCACACCGTCTTCGCGCTGCCGTTCGCGCTGCTGGGGGTGCTGGCCGCATCGCGGGTGGCGCCGGTCTCGTGGCGCACGCTGGGCCTGGTCGTGCTGGCGTTCTCCTCCGCGCGCTGGGTGGCGATGGGGTTCAACCGGATCGCCGACCGCGCGATCGACGCGCGGAACCCGCGCACCCGGAACCGCGAGCTCCCGCGGGGCGCGCTCACGCTCCCCCAGGCCTGGGCGTCGGTGGTCGTCGCGATGGCGCTCTTCGTCGCCTCGGCGGCGCTCCTCAACCCGCTCTGCCTCGCGCTCAGCCCGCTCGCGCTCGCCTGGGTGACGACCTACAGCATGACCAAGCGCTTCACCTGGTGGCCGCACCTCTGGCTCGGCCTGAGCCTCGCGATCGCGCCCGTCGGCGGCTATCTCGCCGTCACCGGCTCGTGGAGCCGGCCGGCGTGGCTCCTGGCCGCGATCACGGTCGCCGTCGCGACCTGGGTGGCCGGCTTCGACATCTTCTACGCCGTGCCCGACGAGGCGTTCGACCGCGCCGAGGGGCTCCGGAGCGCGGTCGTGCGCCTCGGCGTGCGCCGGAGCATCCTGCTCGCGAAGCTGCTCCACGGGGTGACCATCCCGGCGCTCGCGCTCTTCGGCTGGGGAGCCGGCTTCGGCGCAACCTACTATCTCGGACTCGTGGCCGCGGCCGGCATTCTCGCGTACGAGCACAGCCTGGTGCGGCCGGACGATCTCTCCCGGCTCGACGCCGCGTTCTTCACCATGAACGGCGTGATGTCGGTGGTGGTGTTTCTCTTCGCGCTCGCGGACCGGGTGATCTGATGCGGCGGGGCGCGGGGATCGGAACGCGCCGCGGGCGGCGGGCGGGCGATGCCAGGCCCGGGCGAGGCGGGCGTCCCCAGCCGCCCTCGCCGGAGCGGCCGGCGCCCCGGCGCCCCGCGCCGCCGCGCCCGCCCAGGCATCCGTATCACTCGCCCACGCCCAATCGGAGGGGTGGATGACGCGCCCGCCGGTGGTCCTCGGCATCAGCGGCGCGTCGGGCGCCGTGTACGGCGTGCGCCTTCTAGGCGTCCTCGCGCGCGAGCGGGTGCCGACCTGGCTCGTGGTCACGACGCACGGCGCGCGGCTTCTCGAGGCGGAGTGCGGCATCCGCTCGACCGACGAGCTCCGTCAGGCGACCGGCGGCGACTGGAGCAGCGTGCGCTGCTTCGCCGACGGCGACCGCGGCGCGCTTCCGGCGTCGGGATCGCAGCGCACCGGCGGCATGGCGATCTGCCCCTGCTCGATGGGCACCGTGGCGGCGGTCGCACACGGCACCAGCCGCTCGCTCCTGGAGCGCGCGGCGGACGTCACGCTCAAGGAGCGCCGGCCGCTGATTCTCGTCCCCCGCGAGACGCCGCTCTCGCTGGTGCACCTCCGAAACCTGGTCGCGGCGGCCGAGGCCGGCGCGACCGTGCTGCCGGCAGCTCCGGGCTTCTATCACCGGCCCGCGCAGGTGAGCGAGCTGGTGGACTTCGTGGTGCAGCGGGTGCTCGACCACCTGGGCCTCGATCTCCGGATCGCGCCCCGGTGGGAGGGAGAGGCCGGCCAGAGCCAGGGGAAGGAGCAGGCGTAGTGCGGCTCGGGGTGATCGCGGATACGCACGGGCTCCTCCGCCCCGAGGTGTTCGAGGTCTTCAGCGAGGTGGACCACATCCTCCACGCCGGCGACCTCGGCCCCCTCGAGCTCCTGTCCGAGCTTCAGGCCCTCGCTCCCGTGACCGCGGTCTACGGCAACACCGACGGGCTCGACGTGCGGGCGCGCCTGCCTCAGGTGGCCCGGCTCGAGCTGGACGGCTTCCGCATCGCCCTGACCCATGGGGACCAGTTCGGCTCTCCCACGCCCGAGCGCATGCACGCCGCGTTTCCGGACGCGGAGCTCCTGGTGTTCGGTCACACCCATCGCCCGCTCCTCACCCTGGTGGACGTGGTCGTCACCGCCATGAACCCCGGCGGCGCGGGTCCCCGCCGCTTCGACCTGCCGGCCTCGGTCGGCATCCTCGAGCTCGAGCCCGGAATCCCGCCGCGGGGGCGGCTCGTGCCGCTCACCCCGGCCGGGGAGAGCTAGTGCGCCTGGCGTCGCTCGCGCTCGGGCTCGCAATCGGCCTCGGTGGCGTCGGGAGGGCGCGGGGGCTCGCTCCGTGCGTCATCGCCCGCGACACGATCGCCGTGCACGGCGTGGCTGCGCCACCGACGCCCGACCGGTTGGCCGATACGTCGGGCTGGGGCCCGCCGCAGGCCACGCTGGGCTCGACGCCAATGCCCGCCGCCGTGTGGCTCCTGCGTCTCGCCGACAGCGTCTACGTCGTCGCGCTCGTCTCCGACTCCACCACGAGCTGGGCCGACGAGCTGGTCACGAGCCTCGATACCGACGGCGACCGCGCCGGCGCACCGCAGCACGACGACTTCCAGTGGTGCTTTCGCCGCCGACTGGACAGCAGCGTCGTGTACCGTGGCCGAGCGGGAAGGTGGGCCGCACCGCAGGATGACCCCGACTGGCGGCTCGGCCGCGCGCGATCCGGCGATGGGTGGGATGTGCGCGCCGGCGAGACGGCCCGCGGTTGGCTGGTCGTGCTCCGGCTGGACGCGGGGTGGCTGGAGCAGGCCGGCGCGCGCGGCGCGGGCCTCTCGGTCCGGTACTACGACGAGGGCGAGCGCACGTGGTCCGTGTGGCCCCGCGCCCCGGACGGGGCGCGGCCCCTCACCGTGGAGCGGACGCCCGCGCTCTGGGCAGTCGTCCGGTCGTGAGCGCCCGCCCCGCGCGCCTGCGCGTCGGTTCGCGGCGGCTGCCCCGGCCGACCCGCGGCTCGGCAGCGGCTGCCGTCAGATGCGCCCGCGCCGAGCGGCGCGGAGCGACTCTCCGGCCGTCCAGATCGCCGCGCCCAGGAGCAGCACGTCCTTCACGATGAACCCGCCGGCTCCGTTCGGTACGATCAGCCATTCGACTCGCTGCCAGGAGCCCGGCGTGGTGATCAGGAAACTGAGCGTGGTGATGAACATCGCGACCGCGCCGAGGCTGCCCAGCGCCGAGAGGCGGGGTGCGGCCGGCCGCAGCGCGATCAGCGCCGCGATGACGAGCTCCGCCGTGCCTATCAGCCGGCTCGTGCCGGTCACGTCGGTGACGGCGTACAGCCACGCGAGCAGCGGGCTGTGGCGCACCAGCGGCTCGATGGCCGCGGCTTCGGCGGCGGTGAACTTGAAGAGCCCGAACCAGGCCACGATCAGCACCAGGCCGTAGCGGAGGATCAGGCCACCTGCGCCGGCGAGGCGCTCCGCGGCGGTGCCGGGATCGGGGGGAAAGAGGGTGCTCGAGGTCAGGGAAAGCTCCCGGCTGTGGGTCCGGGGGCTGTAATTCACTCCCCGCCCGCAAAGTTCCCGGCCGTCAGGCGGCCCACTGCTCCAGGGCGCTGGTGCGGCGGAGCGCCTCGGGATGCGCCCGGAACCAGGCCATCATGAGCAGCAGCTCGTCTATGGACTCCACCGCCAGCGGGCCCGGCGGCGGCTCGCCCCGGGCCAGCTCCTGCGCCACCACGGCGCGGAACGCCTCGTGCTCGATCGGCGTGCTGGGCCACGGGAAGCTCGCCTTCACGAGCCCGCGCCTCAACAGATACACCCGGTCGTCGCCGAACGCGCCGGGATCGCGGTAGACGAAGGTCAGCAGGTCCACGGCCGTCCGCGCGCGGTTGATCGCGGCGAAGAGCCACTCCAACTGCTCAAATTTCTCCCGCCACCGGGCCGCCGCCTCGAACTCCGCGCGCGCGGCGGCATCCTGCATCGCGGTGATCACCCGGTCTATCGGCTGGATCGTCCTGCCCTCGAGGAAGGCCATCGCCGTCTCGACCCGCCGCCGGTAGTCCCACTCGGCCACGAATCCGGCGCACGGCCCGGCGCAGAACCCGAACTCGTGTCGCATGCACGCCGCGCGGCGCGGCGCCTCGAACAGATCGCCCTGGCCGGAGAACACGATCGGCATCGTGGGCGCGCAGTCGCGGATGCCGAGCAGGTCGTTGAGCGTCCGGACCGCCTCCGCCGTCCGCGCGATGGAGCGAAACGGCCCGTAGCAGCGGGCGTCGTCGGCGATGATCGTCGTCCCGCTCGTGATCCGCGGCGCCGGCCCGCGCGACACCTTCACGAACACGGCGCGGCGGACCCGGTTGAGCCGGAAGTTGAAGTGGGGGCGGTAGCGCTGGATCTGGCGGAGCTCGGTGAGGTAGGCGGCGAATTCACTAGGGACGTAGTCCCACTGGATGTCGTGCGCCGCGTAGAGGATGCGGGCCTGCTTGTCGTCGGGATAGCTCGCGCGGAAGTAGCTGAGCAGCCGGTTTCGGAGCCGCTTCGCCTTCCCGACGTACAGCACCCGGCCGGTGTTGTCCACCATGCGGTACGTCGCGGGGCGGTTTTCCGCCAGCGCCCGCACCCGCGCCTTGAGCGCCTCGAGATCGGCGGCCGGGAGCGGGAGCCGCATGGCGCGCGCGCGGCGGCTCACGACTGACACCTGTGGCAGAGCACGGTGATCCGCGCGTCGATCGCGTGAGTCCCCGCGAGCCGGGTGCCGCACCGCTTGCACGGCTCGCCCTCCCGGCCGTACACCAGGAGCTCGAGCTGGAAGCTCCCTTCCTCGCCGGTGCCGGTGCGGTAGTCGCGGACGGTCGTGCCGCTCGACGCGATCGCGGCGCGCAGGATCCGCTGCAGCTCGGCGTGGAGGCGGCCCGCCTCGGCGTGCGTCACCCGCCGCGCGGCGCGGGACGGGTCGATGCGCGCGGCGAACAGCGCCTCGTTCGCGTAGATGTTGCCCACCCCGGCGAGCCGCCGCTGGTCCATGAGCACCTTCTTCACGGCCTGCCGGCTCTCGGCCAGGATGGCGGCCAGCCGATCGGGCGTGAACCCGGCGTCGAGCGGCTCGGGGCCGATCGCCGCGTCGTACGCCCGCCAGCCGCGCTCGTCGAGCAGCAGCAGCGTGCCGAGCCGGCGGACGTCGTGGTACACGAGGCGACCGCCGTCGTCGAGCGCCGCGTCCAGCACCGCATACCGCCGCTCGCCGGGCGTGAGCGCCCGCTCGTGCACCATGAGCGACCCGGTCATGCCGGGCTGGACCACCAGGCGACGGGCGCCCAGATCGAACACGGCGTGCTTGGCGCGGCGGTGCAGCGCCCGCACCGTGGCGCCGGCGAGCCCGCGGAGGAGCCGCGTCCGCGTGGTGCCGCGGAGCACGTCGTCGTGGCTGAGGGAGACTCGATCGAGCCGCCGGCCGACCACCCGGGGCCGCAGATCGCGAACGATGGTTTCGACTTCGGGCAACTCGGGCATCGGCCCCGAAATCTAGCCGAAGGCCCCGGCAGTGGGAGACGTCCGGGGCCGCCCGCGCTACCCTGGATGTCAGGGCGTCACTTCGATCGTGCCGACCATGTTCGGGTGATTCTGGCAGTGGAACGGGTAGGTCCCGGCCTGCGTGAAGTCGTGCGAGGCGGTCGCGTTCCCGGCCAGGTTGCCGGTGCTGTAGCTGCCGTCGTCCAGCGCGATGTTATGGACGGTCGCGGTGCCGTTGGTGTAATCGCCGCCGATGATATCGGCGTTCACCCACCGCACGGTCGCCGTGCCCGACGTGCCGAGCGAGACCGTCTTCGGGTTGGGCGAGAAGGCCGCAGTCGTCTTGGTCTGGGCCCCCTGCACGATAGTGATGTCAGTGTTCGCGTTCTGAGTGGGCGGCGGCTGGTTGTTGGTGGGGTTGGTGACGCTGGTCCCCGAATCCCCGCCGCACCCGGCGAGCGCCAGGGCGAAGGCAAGGGCAGAGCAGCGGAGCACGTCGCGGGCCGAGCACGCAAGCATGGGCTACCTCGCAGGGTGAAAGCTCCGCGCCGGGGCGGCGACTCCGTCCCGGCGGTGTCCTGGAAAGCACCATGTATGACGTGCTATTACGAATCGTACACACCGCTCCGGGTGAGGACCGCGCGGTCTCCGGCCGCCCGTGCGGCCTCGCGCCACCCGATGTCGCGCCGGAAGAGCTTCCCGTCGAACTCGATCCGCTCCGCCCCTGCGCGGCTCGCCGCCTGGGCCGCGGCGAAGCCGGACGCCGTCCCGGTCACGCCCAGCACGCGCCCGCCTGCCACCCGCAGTGTGCCTGCCGCGTCGCGCGTCGTCCCCGCATGGAAGACGCTGACCCCCGGTGGCAGCTCGCCGGGGATGCTGATCGGCGCTCCCTTCTCCGGAGCGTCGGGATACCCGCGCGCCGCGAGCACGGTGGTCACCGCGGCGCCGGCGGCGATGCGAAGCGGCGAGGGAGCCTGGCCGCGCCCCACCCGCCAGAGCGCGTCGGTGAGGCCGGCGGCGACGAGCGGGAGCACCGCCTGGGTCTCCGGATCTCCGAGCCGGCAGTTGAACTCGATGACCCACGGCGCCCCCGTGCGGTCCACCATGAGCCCCGCGTAGAGCACGCCGCTGAACGGCGAGCCGCGCCGGCGGAGCTCCTCGAGCACCGGCTCGTACACCTCGCGCACCGCGCGGTCCAGGAGCGCGGGCGTGGCGATGGAGACCGGGGTGTACGCGCCCATCCCGCCCGTGTTCGGTCCGCGGTCGCCCTCGAGCAGCCGCTTGTGGTCCTGCGCGGCGGGCAGGAGCGCGAGCCCGGTCCCGTCGGTGAGCGCGAAGAGCGACACCTCCTCGCCCTCCAGAAACGCCTCCACCACGACGGTGCGCCCCGCGTCGCCGAACGCGCCTCCACCCAGCATCGCCCGCACCGCGTCGCCCGCCTCGGCCCGGGTGGCGCAGACCACCGCGCCCTTTCCCGCCGCGAGTCCCGACGCCTTCACCACCAGGGGCTCGGCATGGCGGTCCACGTACGCGAGCGCCGGGGCGAGCTCGGTGAACGTGCCGCTCGCCGCCGTGGGCACGCCGGCCGCCCGCATGACGTCCTTGGCGAACGCCTTGGAGGACTCGATCCTCGCGGCGGCCGCGCTGGGGCCGACGACCGCGCGGCCCTCGGCGCGGAGCCGGTCCGCCAGGCCGCGGGCCAGCGGCGCCTCGGGGCCCACCACCACGAGATCGCTCGCGAGCATGTCCGCCGCGTCGGCGATCCGGTCGATGTCGTCCGCGGGAATGGGAAGCGTGTCGGCGATCTGCGCGATGCCGGGATTGCCCGGCGCCGAGTGGAGGACGGCGTCGGGGTTCTCGCGGCGGAGCGCCCAGCAGAGCGCGTGCTCCCGGCCGCCGCCTCCGACGACGAGAATCCTCACCGGCGCTGCGCCGCCCGGAAGGCCTCCGCCGCCCGCTCGGCCGCGCGCCGCGCCGCGTCCGCCACCTGGGCCGCGATCTCCCGCGCTTCCGCGGCGTAGTGGCTGCCGGCCGCCGCGAAATCGTCCCGCAGCGGGCGCTCGGCCTGCTCGGTGCCCCGCCGAACGTACTCGCCCCGGAGGATCCGCTCGTAGCCGCCGCTCGCGACCCACTGCTGCAGCTCGGCCGCGCGGATCGTGTTCATCGGGTGGGTGAGCGCGAGCGTGTTCAGGATCTTGTAGATGACGTCGAGCCCGTCGCGCGAGCCGAGGTACTCGTTCGCCTGGGCCATGAACGCGTCCACGCTCATCTGGCCCGAGACGATCTGCCCCCGCGTGCCGCCGGCCATCTTCATGAAGAGCCGCTGCGAGGCGACCACGTCCTGGCTGCCGACCAGGCCGGCGCGGTCGGCGGAGAGCTCGGCCTTGCGGGCCCACTCGAGGATGGCGAGCCGAATGGGGAAGAGCGCGATCCCGGCCAGGATCGGAAGGGCGGCGAGGCCCACGCTCAGAAGGATCTCGGCGATGGTGCGGTAAAGCGCGTGACCGCTCACCACGTGGCCCATCTCGTGGGCCAGCAGGGTGCGGAGCTCGTCGTCATCGAGCATCTCGAGCGCCGCCGAGTGGACCACGATGAACGGATCGTCCACGCCGTACGCGCCGGCGTTGAACACCGGCGTCTGCGACACGTACAGCTCCGGCACCTTGGGCCAGTCGAGGGTGGACGCCACTTCGGTCTGCAGGGTCCAGAGCTTGGGAAACTGGTCGCCCCCCGCGCGCACCGCGTTGCCCTGGAACAGGAGCCGGATGCCGCGCTCGCCGCCCAGGAACGCGATGATCTTGCGCACCACTTCGTCGAACCCCGGGAGCGCCCGGAGCGCCTGGAGGGCGGCGCGGTCGGCGGGGTGCTCCCACGACACCGCCGCGATCTCGGGAAAGCGCTGGCGCGGCCGGGCCGCGGGCAGGGAACTGGTCATACGTCAGGCGCTCCGCTCGAAGGCTTGATCCAGATCGGCCACGAGGTCCTCGGGGTCCTCGCATCCGCAGCTCAGCCGGATGAGGCTGTCGGTGAGACCCATCTCCCGTCGCATCGCGAGCGGCACCGACGCGTGCGTCATGGATGCGGGGTGCCCGATGAGGCTCTCGACCCCGCCCAGTGATTCGGCCAGCGCGAACACCCTCGTGCTCTCCGCCAGCCGGCGCGCGCGCGCCGGGTCGCCCACCTCGAACGAGACCATCCCGCCGAACCCCTGCATCTGCCGGCAGGCAAGCTCGTGCTGGGGATGGGAGGGAAGCCCGGGGTAGTACACCCGCTCGACGTC
>DASSOD010000031.1:0-24816 GCA_035700905.1 Gemmatimonadales bacterium
CCCAGGACGCCGAACGGCTCGCGGTCGCCCAGCACCGCGAGGAGCGCGCGCACGTACTCCGCGGCGGCGGCGCCGGCGCTTCCGGCGGGGTTGGAGAAGGTCGTCATTGCGCGCTCCTCAGATGATGGCCATCGCGTCGCCGTACGAGTAGAACCGGTAGCGCCGCTCCACCGCGTGCCGGTAGGCCGCGCGGATCAGCTCGAGCCCGGCGAACGCGCTCACCAGCATGAGCAGGGTGGAGCGGGGCAGGTGAAAGTTGGTGATCAGCCGGTCCACCACGCGGAAGGCGTAGCCGGGGCATATCATGAGCGCGGTCTCGCCCGCGCCGGCGTGCACCGCGCCCTGCCGGTCCGCCGCGCTCTCCAGCGCGCGCACCACCGTGGTGCCCACCGCCCAGATGCTCCCGCCCTGTCGCCGGATCTCGTTCGCGAGCGCCGCCACCCGGTCGGGGATCACGTATCGCTCGGCGTGCATCCGATGCTCGGCGACGTTCTCGGTCTCGACCGGCTTGAACGTTCCCGAGCCCACCTCGAGCTCGAGCCCGGCGATGGCCACGCCCTTGGCCGAGAGCGCGTCGAGCAGCCGGTCGGTGAAGTGGAGCCCGGCCGTGGGCGCGGCCACGCTCCCCTCCCGCTTGGCGTACACCGTCTGGTAGCGCTCGGCGTCCAGCGCGTCGGCGTCGCGGGTGATGTAGGGCGGCAACGGCACCCGGCCGAACCGCTGCATCGCCTCTTCGGCCGTGGCGCCGAGCACCCGTACGCGGCGATGGCCGTCGGGCAGCACCTCGACCGTCTCGATCTCCACGCCCGCGCCGAGCGCCACGCGCTTGCCTGGCTGGAGGGCGCTTCCCGGCTTTCCCATCGCGAGCCAGCTCTCGCCGTCCGCCGCGGGGCGGATGAGCAGCACCTCGGCGGGTGCGCCGGAGGGTCGCGTGCCCAGGAGGCGCGCGTGGCGCACCCGGGTCGTGTTGATGACGACGAGGTCACCCGGAGGGATGAGACTCAGGAGGTCGGTGAAGGCGCCGTCGGTGAGCGCGGGCGCGCCGTCCCGCCGGACCACCAGAAGCCGGCTCGCCGTTCGCTCCGGGAGCGGCGTCTGCGCGATGAGCTCCTGGGGAAGCTCGTAGTCGAAGTCGGCCAGCCGGGATCCGGGGTCAGCGCTCAAAGAGGGTCGCCTGGCCCTTGGGCGGGGTGATGCCGAAGCGACGATAGGCGAGCGGCGTGGCGCAGCGGCCGCGCGGCGTCCGCTCCAGGAATCCCTGCTGGATGAGGTAGGGCTCGTAGACGTCCTCGAGGGTGCCCGGGTCCTCGCCCACCGCCACCGCCACCGTGCCGAGGCCCACGGGCCCGCCGCCGAACTTCTCGATGATGGTGAGGAGGATGCGCGCGTCCATGTCGTCGAGCCCGAACTCGTCCACGTTGAGCCGCGCCAGCGCCTCCGCCGCCACCTCCGCGGTGATCCGCCCGCCGGCCCGAACCTGGGCGTAGTCGCGCACGCGGCGGAGCAGCCGGTTGGCGACCCGCGGCGTCCCCCGGCTCCGCCGCGCGATCTCGAGCGCGCCCTGCTCGTCGGTGGGCACCCGGAGCACGGCGGCGGAGCGGGTGACGATCGCCCGCAGATCCTCCACGGGATAGAACCCGAGCCGCTCCACGATGCCGAACCGCGCCCGCATCGGCGGGGTCATCAGCCCGAAGCGCGTGGTCGCGCCGATCAGCGTGAACCGCTCGAGCTGCATCGGGATGGTCTGCGCGTTCGGCCCTTCGGCGATGCGCACGTCCACCCGGAAGTCTTCCATCGCCGGGTAGAGAAACTCCTCCAGCACCGGCCGCATCCGATGGATCTCGTCTATGAACAGCATGTCGCCCGGACCGAGCGAGGTGAGCAGGCCCACGAGGTCGCCCGGCTTCTCCAGCACCGGCCCGGAGGAGGTGCGGAGCTGCACGCCCATTTCCTTCGCCATGAGAATCGCGAGCGTGGTCTTGCCCAGCCCGGGCGGGCCGAAGAACAGGATGTGGTCCAGCGTCTCGCCCCGGTGCCGCGCCGCGTCCATCGCGATCTGGAGCGACTGCTTCACCTGCTCCTGGCCCACGAACTCGTCCAGCCGCGACGGCCGGAGCGCCGCCTCGGCCGCCGGCTCGTCGGGCAGGGATTCGGGGGTGGTGATCTCTACGCGGCTCGCCTTCATGGTCCGTCCGTCATTTCTCCACGTGCGCCGTCCACCGCACCGGCCGGGGGCCGGGCTCGATCACGTGGCGCGCCTTGCAGTGGGTGCAGCGGTCGGTCGTGCGCGTCGTTCCCGCCGGCACCAGCTTGCGGTTGGTCGTGCCGCATACCGTGCAGTTCCACTCGGCCGTCACTGCGGGCACCGTCATCACGGGTCATCTCCCAGTTCGCGAAGCCGCGAGCACCTGAAGCGCGCGGCGCACCACGGTGGCCGTGTCGCCCTCGGCGCCGTCCGCGATCGCGGTGCGGACGGCCTCGTCCGCGGCCGCGGGTCCGTACCCCAGGCCGGTGAGCGCGCGCACCGCCTGTTCCGCTCCGGTGCCCTGGGGCGGGCCGCGCTCCACCGGCACGTCGTCGAACCGGTCGCGCAGCTCGAGGATGAGCCGCTCCGCCTTCTTGCGGCCGATGCCGGGCACCGTGGCGAGCGCCGCCACGTCGCGCTCGCGGATGCTCCGCACCGTGCGCTCCGGCCCCAGCGTACCCAGCACCGCGAGCGCGAGCTTGGGCCCGAACCCGCTCGCGCCGAGCAGCCGCTGGAAGATGAGCCGGTCGGCCGGGCGGTCGAAGCCGTAGAGCGACCAGCCGTCCTCCCGCACCACGAGCTCGGTGAAGAGCGCCACCCGCCCGCCTTTGGCGGGGAGCCGCTCCAGCACCGCGACCGGCACCGCGACGAGATAGCCGACTCCGCCGTCGGTCAGCACCACCACGCTGTCGCCCTCGCGCTCGGCCAGCGTGCCCGACAGGTACGCGATCATCGGGCGCCCACCCGCGGCGCCCGCGTGCCGGGCCGCCGGGACGAAAGCAGCACGTGGGTGAGCGCGATCGCCACCGCGTCCGCCGCGTCCGCCGGCGAGGGCGCGCTCCGGAGCCGGAGCAGTTGGGCCACCATGTAGCCGACCTGCGGCTTGAGCGCGGCGCCGCGCCCCACCACCGTCTTCTTCACCATCGCCGGCGTGTACTCCGAGATCGGAACCTCCGCTTCCTCGGCGGCCAACAGAATGACGCCGCGCGCGTGGCTCATGACCATCGTGGTGCGGGCGTTCTTGGCGTAAAACACGCTCTCCACCGCCATCGCGTCCGGCCGATGGCGGGCGATGAGGCCGCCGATCCCATCGTGAATGAGGCGGAGGCGCGCCGGGAGAGGATCGCGCGCCTTGGTCTGCAGCACTCCGCACTCCACCAGGCGGGCCGCGCCGCCTGCCGGGGACTCCACCACGCCGAAGCCGAGGACCGCGGTGCCCGGGTCGATGCCGAGCACTCTCATGCCGCGCTGCCGGTCAGGCCTCCGCCTCCGCCAGTTGCGCCGCGTCTATGTCGAAGTTGGAGAAGACCTTCGAAACGTCCTCCAGCTCCTCGAGCGCGTCGATCAGCTTGATGATGCGATCGGCGTCGCCGCCCTCGAGCCGCACCGTGTTCCTGGGCACCATCGCGAGCTCGGCCGACTCGATCTCCAGGCTCCGGGCCCGGAGTGCCGCCTCGACCGTGTGGAGGTCGTTCGGCGCCGTGGTCACGATGAACTGGTCGCCCTCGCGCACGAAGTCCTCGGCTCCTGCCTCCAGCGCCGCATCGAGGGTCCGCTCCTCGTCCTGGCCCGCGGCGTTGAGGTAGATCTGCCCCTTCCGGTCGAACATCCACGCCACCGAGTTGGCCGCGCCCAGGTTGCCGCCGTTCCGGCTGAACGCATGGCGGATCTCCGCCACCGTGCGGTTCGGGTTGTCGGTCGTGGCCTCGATGAACACGGCCGCGCCGCCGGGGCCGTAGCCCTCGTAGGTGAGCTCCTGATAGGCGGCGCCCTCCAGCTCGCCCGTGCCCTTCTTGATGGCCCGCTCGATGTTCTCCTTGGGCATGTTCACGGCGCGAGCCGAGTCAACCGCGAGGCGGAGCCGCGGGTTGCCGTCAGGGTCGCCGCCGCCGGCCCGGGCCGCCACCGTGATCTCGCGGATGATCTTGGTCCACGCGGAAGCGCGGCGGGCGTCGGTCACCGCCTTCTTGCGCTTGATCTGCTTCCATTTGCTGTGGCCGGCCATGGCCGAACTCCTTGTGGCACCCAAAGTTGGAGCGAAGCAACGAAATGTATTCGCCCGGGGGGCGCGGGTCCAGCAGGCCGAGTGCTCCGCTCCCGCCTCAGCCTCGCTGCAGCGCGCTTCGTGCGGCCCGCGCCGCCTGGGCCAGCGCGTCTCCGGCCTCGCCGCCGATCGCCTCCCGCGCCGGCGCCACCAGCTGGCTCAGGACCTGGGCGGCCGTCGCGGGCTCCGCGCTCCTCAGCTCCGCGATCGCCGAGGCGAGCGCGCGGCGGAGGGGCGGGGGCACCGCCAGGCTCGAGAGCCGGTGCTCGAGCGCGGTCACCCGGCGCCGGTGGGCCCGCTCGGGCGGGGGCGGGTCGGCCAGGAGGTCCTGCGCCACGCGAAGGGTGAGCCACAGCGCGAAGACCCCCTCGCGCCGCGGGCCCCGCCCGATGGTCGGCAGCAGGGAGACCAGCGCGGTGGCGGCGGGATCCCACCCGCTCAGGCCAGCGTCCGGCATAGCGCGCTGAACACCGCGTCGGGCTGGATCTCCAGCATGCAGAGGTGGTGACCCATCGGGCACTCGGCGCCGCCGTCCCGGCTGCACGGGCGGCAGGAGAGGCTCCGCTCCAGCACGGTGGCTCGGCGGGCGTGGTAGGGATAGGTGCCGAACGCGCGCACCGTCGGCCCGAACAGCCCGACCACCGGCGTCCCCACCGCCGTCGCGAGGTGAAATGCCGCCGTGTGGCCGCTGATGAGTGCGGCGCAGCGCTTGAGCACCGCCGCCGTGGCCTGGAGACCCAGCGCGCCGGCCGCGTTCACCGCCCGCGTGGTGCTCCGCACCGCGACCTCCGCCGCGATCGCGGTGTCCTCGGGGCCGCCCACCAGCACCGCATCGGCGCCGGTGCCCGCCACCCGCCGCACCAGCCTCACCCAGTGCTCCAGCGGCCAGCGCTTGGTGGGCCGCGATCCGCCCGGCGCGAACCCCACCAGCGGCCGGCCCTGCCCCACGCCGGCCTGCGCCAGCCAGCCGGCCGCCTGCTCCTCGGCCTCCTCGCTCAGGAACAGCTCCAGCGGGCCGCCGTCGGGCGCCACGTCGAGGTCGCGCGCGGCGTCGAAGTAGCGCTCCGGGAGCGGCATGTCCTCCGGGTAGTAGTTCATCTTGGTGCGGATCAGCATCTCGCGGGCAAAGCGGTACTGCGGGGCGGTGCGCCAGCGCCCGGGCGCGAGCAGGTGGAGCATGCGGGCGCGGGGGCTGCCGTCGAGATCGAGCAGGTGGTCGAAGCGACCGGCGCGGATGCGCGACGCGAGGCGGAGCAGGGACGCGCCGGGCGCGAGCCCGATCACCTCGTCCACCCGGGGGTTGTCGGCCAGGAGCGGCACGTAACGGCGGCGCGTGACCACGGTGAGGTGCACGCCGGGGTGCCGCGCCCGGATGGCGCGGAAGAGGGGCGTCGCGAACAGAATGTCACCGGTGGAGCCGAACCGCACCGCCAGGATCTGCGGCGACAACACGATGCTGTGGGACACGCCGGGAATGTACGGATCGCGCCGGGCTCGTGCCAGCGAGCCGGAACGGCCGAATTGAAAGCCGCCGCCGCGCCCAATACCTTTCGCGGATGACGCGTCCCAAGAGCATTCTGTGGGTGGACGACGAGGTCGAAAGCCTCACCTCCCACATCCTGTTTCTGCAGGAGCAGGGCTTCGCGGTGGAGACCGCGACGCACGGCGATGACGCCATCGTGCTGCTCCAGCGGCAGAACTACGGCGTGGTCCTGCTGGACGAGCAGATGCCGGGCCGCCGCGGCCTCGAGCTGTTCCGCTCCATCCGCGCGCTCGACCACGCGCTGCCGGTGGTGATGGTGACCAAGAGCGAGGAGGCGGAGACGCTCAAGGACGCGATCGGCGCGGAGGTCTCGGACTATCTGACCAAGCCGGTCAACCCGCGCCAGATCCTCTCGGTCGTCACCCGCCTGCTCGAGGGCGACCGCATCCGCCAGCAGCGCCTCTCGCGGGACTTCGCCACCCGCTTCCGGGAGCTCGAGTCCCGCCGGGGCTCGCCGATGGCGTGGCGCGAGTGGGTCGAGCTCGTGGTCGAGCTCGCCGAGTGGGAGGTGCGCCTGGGGCAGGCCGACGAGCCCGGGCTGCAGGACGCGCTCCGCACCCTGCAGGACAGCCTTCGCGCCGACTTCGCGCGCTTCCTCAAGCGGAGCTACGCCGGCTGGCTGCACGATGCCCGCAGCGACCGCCCGCCGCTCTCGGTGGACATCGGTCCCGAGTTCCTCCACCCGCTGCTCCAGAGCCACCGGCGCGCCATGCTGGTGGTGGTGGACTGCCTCCGGCTGGACCAGTGGGCGATGATCCGCCCGCTCATCGCCGGCCGGTTCGACATCGAGACGGCGCACTACTTCTCGATCCTCCCCACCGCCACGCCTTTCGCGCGGAACGCCATCTTCAGCGGGCTCTTTCCCGTGGAGCTGGCCGAGCGGCACCCGCAGTGGTGGAAGGACGGGCAGGACGAGGCGAGCCTCAACGCGCACGAGGCCGAGCTGCTCACCGCCCAGCTCCGGGAGCTCACCGGCAAGTCCGTCCCGGTGCGCTACGAGAAGGTCTTCACCTCGGCCGACGGCGAGGGACTGCTCAAGCGCCTCCCCGCCCACCTCGCGCAGGAGGGCGTGACGGCGCTGGTGTTCAACTTCATCGACCAGCTCACCCACGGGCGCACCGAGAACTCGACCCTGTTCGAGGTCGCGAGGGACACCTCCTCCCTCCGAAGCCTCACCCGCACCTGGTTCGAGCGCTCGCCGCTGTGGGACGCGCTGCGCGAGGCGGAGCGCCGCGGCGTCCCTGTGCTGCTCACCACCGACCACGGCTCGATCCACTGCCACACGCCCGCCACGGTGTTCGCCAAGCGCGATACCACCTCCAACCTGCGCTACAAGTTCGGCGAGGACCTGCGCGCCGAGGATCCGGAGGCGGCGCTGGTGGTGGACGACCTCGCGAGCTACGGCCTGCCGCCGCGCACCCCCGCGACCAGGCTCCTGCTCGCCACGGGAGACCGGTTCTTCGTGTATCCGACCAAGCTCCGCGAATACCAGGCGCGGTACCGCGGCGCCTTTCTCCACGGGGGCGTGTCGCCCGAGGAGGTGGTGCTTCCCATCGCGCTCCTCACCGCGAGGCGGGGGTAGTGGCGCCGCCGGCGTACGACGCCCACGTGCTGCTGGTGGCCGCCTTCTCGGCGGACTCGCTCGCGTGGCCGCAGCTCCACCAGCGCGCCCTCGAGCGCCTCGGCTGCCGGGTCACCACGCTGGACGTGGACGGCGGCCCGGGGTGGATCGGCCGGTTGCTCGGCCGCACCACGCTGCAGCAGCGGCTCGACCGCGCCATCGCGCGCCACGCGCCCGACCTGGTGCTGGTGCTGGACGCCCCCTCGTTTCCCGCGGAGACCGCGGCCGCGCTGCGACGGGAGTCGCGCGCCAAGTGGCTCTGCTGGGCGGCCGAGGAGCTGGGCTCGGAGCGGGTCGCGGCGCTCCGTGCGGCGGCGCCCGCCTTCGACGGCATCTTCGTGGGCGGGACCGATGCCGCGACGGCGCTCGACGCGGTCGGGCTGCCGCGGGCCGAATACCTGCCGTCGGGCTGCGATCCGTCGGTGCACCGCCCGCTCCGCGCGCGCAACCAGTTCCGGGCCAACGTCGTGTTCGCCGGCCGCGCCACGCCCCGGCGCGAGCGGCTGCTGGGCGAGCTCGCCGAGTTCGGCCTCGCGCTCTGGGGGCCGGGCTGGCGCCGGACCGCCCTCCGCGACTATTGCCGGGGCGAGCGCATCGGACTCCTGGACTACGTGCGCGCCTACGCCGGCGCGTCCGTCGCGGTGAACGTGCACCGCGCCGACGGTCCCCAGGGCGCCGGCTGCAACCGCCGGCTCTTCGAGCTCGCCGCCATCGGCGTGCCCCAGGTGGCCGAAGGCTGCGCCGACCTCCCGCGGCACTTCGAGCCCTCCTCCGAGGTGCTGGTGTTCGAGGATCGCGCCGGGCTGCGGCAATGGGTCCGGGAGGCCTTGCAGGACTCCGCCTGGGCGGAGCAGCTCGCGGCGGCCGCGCGCCGCCGCGCCCTGGGCGAGCACACGCTCATGCACCGGATGGTGGCGCTCCTGAGCCATGCCCTCTGATCTCCTGCTGACCTACTCGTTCCCGCCGATGAGCGGGGGACTGGCGCGCTGGATGGCGGAGATCGCGCGCCGCTACCCCGCGCCGGGAATCGTGGTCTCCACCGGCCAGCATCCCGACAGCCAGGACGTGGACGCCACGTTCCCGGGCGAGATCGACCGGCTGCCGCTCCCCACCCGGCAGTTGCGCACCCTGCAGGGGCTCCTGCTCTGGTCACGCCGCGCGTCGGTGCTGGCCAGGAACCACCATGCGCGGTTCATCTGGTGCGGCGACATCCATCACGCCGGGTATCCCGCCAAGTGGACCCTCGAGCGGGTCGGCACGCCGTACGGCATCCTGCTCCACGGCGCCGATCTCCTGGTCCTCCAGCACGAGATCCACCGCTCCGCGCTCAAGCGCCGCGCCGCGCATGCGCTGCTCGGCTCGGCCGCGGTGCTCGTGGCCAACAGCGAGTGGACCCGCGGCCTTTGCCAGGCGGTCCTCCGCGAGCTCGAGCTCGAGGTCACCGACGGCCTGGTGCAGCGGGTCCCCCTCGGCACCGATCCCGAGTTCTTCCGGCCCGGCGTCCCCACCGACATGGTGCGGCTGCGCTACGGCCTGGACGAGGGGCGCTGGCTCCTCTCGGTGGCGAGCCTCGAGCCGGAGAAGGGAATGGACACCGTGCTCCGCGCGCTGGCGCGGCTCGACGGGCCGGAGCGCGACGTGCGGTACGCGATCGTGGGCACCGGCGAGGGCCGTCGCGAGCTGGAGGCGCTGGTGGACCACCTCGGCCTCGACGGCCGCGTGCGCCTGCTGGGCGGCGTGCCGGACGCCGACCTGCCGGCGCTCTACAACGTGGCCGACGTGTACGTCGGCGTCTCCCGCAAGACCCCGCTCAGCGTCGCCGGGTTCGGCATCGCGCTGGCGGAGGCGGCGAGCTGCGCCACGCCCGTGGTCGCGGC
Organism: Gemmatimonadales bacterium; assembly: GCA_035700905.1. Classification (GTDB taxonomy): domain Bacteria; phylum Gemmatimonadota; class Gemmatimonadetes; order Gemmatimonadales; family GWC2-71-9; genus DASQPE01. The sequence continues at coordinate 9,331 of DASSOD010000031.1, forward strand.
GCGGAGCGGCGGGATTCCCGAGGCGGTGAAGGACGGGGAGAACGGGATCCTGGTGGATGCGGAGCGGCCGGACGAAGTCGCCGGCGCCATCCGGCAGCTCCTTCGCGATCCGGCGCTCGCCGAACGGCTCGGGCGGGCCGGGCGGCGCGGCATCGAGGAGTACTACAACTGGGATCGCGTGGCCCGGGACCTCGCCAAGATCGCGGCGGAGTCATCCGAGGCGGAGGTCGGCGGGCGGGCGGTCTAGGCGGCGGTCGCGGCCTCGTCGATCGCGATCGCCTGGCTGGGGCAGGCGTGCAAGCAGGCGTCGTCGATGGGAGACCAGCGATGCAGCGGCGCGGTGGCCTGCGCGGTCCCCCGCGGGGTCATCCGGAAGATGCCGGGTGCCTGCGCCACGCACAGGCCGCATCCCACGCAGCGGCTCTCGTTTACCCGCACCCGCATCCACCGTGTTGGGTGGATGCCGCGCCCGATCCGGTCGAGACGATCCGGCAGCCGGTCGAGCGTGGCGAGCGTCGCCTCGTAGCCCGCCTGAATGAGCTCCGGGGTCCGGTCGAAGGCGAACATCCCGACGTCGTCCACCGGCGGCTGGATCAGCACGAGCGGCGGCCCGGTCCAGGCGCGGAGCTCCGACTCGATCTGGGTCTGCATCACGACCTCGAGCCCGCGGATGTAGGTGGCCGCGAAGCCCTGCCGCTCCACGTCCGCCCGCTGCACGCTCGTCGCGGCGACGTTCACGGCCAGGATCGGCAGCGGCTCGGCGGCCGCGGCCACGCGCACCGGCAGGTTCTCGATCACGGCGCCGTCCACGTACCAGCGCCCGTCGATCTGGCGCGGCGGGAAGATGCCCGGCAGCGCGCACGAGGCGAAGACCACGTCGGCGAGCGGTGCGTGCTGCAAGCCGGGCAGCCCCCACACTACCTGGCGGCCGGAGTTGAGGTCTACGGTGTTGACCAGCACGCGGCGGGTGAGGTCGGCGAACCCGCAGCCCCCCACGAGGCGGCGGATCAGCGCTTCCAGCGGCTCCCGGCGATACACGGCGGGCGAGAGCATCCGCCGGAGCGCCATGTCGGTGTGGGCGACCTTGAAGACGTGGCGGCGCTGCACCGCGAGCGCCTCGTCCTCCATCTGGTCGGTGCTCATCCCGCAGGCCCATGCGGCGCCGACCAGCGCCCCGATGCTCGACCCGACCACCAGCTCGGGCTCGAGTCCCCGCTCCTGGAGGGCCCGGAGCACCCCCACGTGTGCAAGACCCTTCATACCGCCGCCGCTGAGCACGAGCGTGAAGGGTGTGACGGTGCTCACAACTTGCCTCCGGATGCTTTCACGCGCTAAGGTTGCAAGGCCGATGCCACCTGCCGCCATGATCCCGGTTACGTCATGAGCCACGGCGCGCTCATGCCCGCGCCCGTGGCTTCCGAGCCGGCCGAGCCGCCGGCGGGCCGGGCGCGGGGCGCGCTGCGTGAGCGCTGGCGGCGGGACCGATTCTTCCGGCTCGGCCTCGTGCTGGTGGCGGTGCTCGTGATCGCCGCGCTGTTCGCGCCGTGGCTCGCCCCGCATGACCCGATCCGGGGCGACCTCCAGGGCGCCTATCTCCTCCGGCCCGGCCCGCACCACCTCCTTGGAACCGACACGCAGGGGCGCGACGTGTTGAGCCGGGTGCTGTACGGCGCGCGGCTCTCGCTCGCGGTCGGCGTCATCTCGCAGTCGGTCGCGGTCACCCTGGGCGTCCTCCTCGGGCTCGTGGCGGGTTTCTACGGGCGCTGGGTGGATGCGTTGGTGATGCGCCTGGCCGACGTGACGCTCGCCTTTCCGACCTTGCTGCTGCTCATCGCCGTCGCGGCCGCGATCAAGCCGTCGCTGCCGCTGGTGTTCGTGGTGATCGGCATCGTGGGATGGGCCGGCATGGCCCGCATCGTCCGGAGCCAGGTGCTGGTCCTGAAGCGCGCCGAGTTCGTGCTCGCCGCCCAGGCGCTCGGCGCGCCGGATCGGCTGGTGCTGCGGCGGCATCTGCTCCCCAACGTGGCGGCCCAGGTGATCATCGCGGCGACGCTCGGCGTGGCCGGCGCCATCATGGCCGAGGCGGCGCTCTCGTTCGTGGGCCTGGGCGCGCAGCCGCCCACGCCGAGCTGGGGAGCGATGGTGGCGGACGGGCGCGACCTGCTCCGCGTCGCGCCCTGGGTATCGTTCGCGCCGGGGATCGCGATCGGCATCGCCGTGCTCGGCTTCAACCTCGTGGGCGACGCGGTCCGCGAGGCGCTGGACCCGCGCCTCAGGGACGAGCGGTGACGGCCGGAGCGTTTGGGCGGCGAGCGTTCCGGCGCGGAGCCGTGCGCCATGACTGACGCCGCGCGCACCGGCGGGCACGGTCCCGGAACCGCTTCCGAGCCTCCGTCCGGCGCGCTCGCGCCGTTTCGCGGCCTGATCGAGGCCGAGTTTCCCTGGGCCGCGCAAGCGGTCTTCCTCAACACCGCCGGCATCGGCCCGCTGCCCGCCCGCACCCGGCGCGTGCTCGAGGAATGGGCCCGCCTCAAGGCGGCGCCGCACGAGCTGCCCGAGAAGCTCCTCGGCGCGACGCTGGCCGAGTCCCGGCGGATCGCCGCGCGGCTGGTCAACGCCGATCCCGCGGAGATCGCGCTCGCCACCAACACCAGCTTCGGGATCAACCTCGCCGCCCGCGCGCTGCCCATCGCCCCGGGCGAGATCGTCCTCGTGAGCGATCGCGAGTTCCCGGCCAACGTCTATCCCTGGATGGCGCTCCGCGAGCGCGGCGTGGTCTTCGAGCTGGCGCCGACCACCCCCGAGGGATGGCCCGACGAGGAGCGCCTCCTCGAGCGCGTGCGGGACCCGCGCGTCCGGGTGCTCGCGGTGTCGCTCACCCAGTTCGCCAACGGCTACACCGTGGACCTGGCGCGTCTCTCCGAGGCGACACGCGCCACCGGGGCGTTCCTCGTGGTGGACGCCATCCAGGGCGTGGGCCAGATGCCGGTGGACGTCCGGGCCACGCCCGTGGACGTCCTGAGCTGCGGGGCGCAGAAGTGGCTGCTCTCGCCCTGGGGCTCGGGCTTCGTGTACGTGCGGCGCGAGCTCGTGAGCCGGCTCTCACCCGCCGACGTGGGCTGGCTCGCGTTCGAGGGCACCGACGACTTCACCAACCTCACGCGCTACGATACGACGCTCAGACCCGATGCGAGGCGGTTCGAGCTGGTGACGCTCCCGTTCCAGGACTTTGCGGGCATGAACGCCTCGCTCGGGCTCCTGCTCGAGATCGGGATCGAGCGCATCCGCGACCACCTGCGCGAGGTGTGCGCGCCGGTGCTCGAGTGGGCGGCCCGGAGCGGCGCCCCGCTCACCTCGCCCGTCGGGCCACGCGGCTCCGCCATGCTCTGCCTCGCGCTGCCCGACCCTGCGGCGGCGTACCGGCTGCTCCGCTCCGAGGGAATCTTCGCCACCGTGCGCGAGGGGGTGCTGCGGATGAGCCCGCACCTCTACAACACGCCCGACGACCTCGCGCGGGTGGCCGAACTCCTCGACCGCGCCCGCTAGCGGTTCACCGACGACCTCGACCCGGCGACTTCCCATGGCCCAATCGTTCTCCGAGATGCTCGAGGCCGGCTACGGCTTCACCGACCCGGCCGTCCTCCTGGGCGCCGCCCTGGCCGACGGCAAGACGTATCCCGACCCCAAGATCCGGATCCCCCTCGCGATGATGAACCGGCACGGGCTCATCGCCGGGGCGACCGGCACCGGCAAGACCAAGACGCTCCAGTTCCTCGCCGAGCAGCTCTCGGCGGCGGGCGTGCCGGTGTTCGCCGCGGACATCAAGGGCGATCTCTCCGGCATCGCCGCGCCGGGCGAGCCGAGCGACCGGATCACCGCCCGCGCCAGGGACGTGGGCTACGACTGGAAGCCCAGGGCCGCGCCCACCGAGTTCGTGAGCCTCACGGGCAAGCTCGGGGTGCAGCTCCGGGCGACCGTCAGCTCCTTCGGCCCGATTCTCCTGGCCAAGGTGCTGTCGCTCAACGACACCCAGACCAGCGTCCTCGCGCTCGTGTTCAAGTACTGCGACGACAAGGGGCTTCCGCTGCTCGACTTCGCGGACCTGAGGGCCGTGCTCCAGTTCCTCTCCTCGGAGGAGGGAAAGCCCGAGCTGACGCAGTATGGCGGCATGTCGTCGGCGACGGTGGGCGTGCTGCTCCGCAAGATGGTGGAGCTCGAGCAGCAGGGTGCGGAGCAGTTCTTCGGCGAGCCGGAGTTCGACGCGAAGGAGTTCCTGCAGACCACGTCCGACGGGCGCGGCGTCGTCACCTGCCTCGAGGTGTCGGACGTGCAGGACAAGCCGCGGCTCTACTCCACGTTCATCATGTGGCTCCTGGCCGAGCTCTACCACAACCTCCCGGAGGCCGGCGACCTGCCCAAGCCGAAGCTCGTGTTCTTCTTCGACGAGGCCCACCTGCTCTTTGCCGACGCGTCGAAGGCGTTCCTGGAGCAGGTCCAGCAGGTGGTGCGGCTCATCCGGTCCAAGGGCGTGGGGGTCTTCTTCGTCACCCAGACGCCCAAGGACGTTCCCGACGAGATCCTCGCGCAGCTCGGCAGCCGAATCCAGCACGCCCTCCGCGCCCACACGCCCGACGATGAGGCCGCGCTCCGCGCGACGGTCCGCACCTTCCCGAAGACCACGTTCTACGACCTCCAGCAGACGCTCACCTCCCTCGGCATCGGCGAGGCGGTGGTGACCGCGCTCGACCCGCGGGGCTCGCCGACGCCGGTGGTGGCCGCGCGCTTCATCCCGCCGGAGTCGCGCATGGCGCCGCTCACGCCGGAGGAGCTGCAGGGCGACGTGCGGCAGTCGCCGTGGCTCGCGGAGTACGGCAAGGCGGTGGATCGGGAGAGCGCGCGGGAGATGCTGGCCAAGCGGATGGCGGCAACCGCGCCGGCGGAGCCGCCGGCGGCGCCCACGACCAAGCCGGGCGGACGGGCGGGGAAGACCGCCGCTCAGGTGGCCGGGGGGGCGCTCGTGGGCGCGCTCTCGTCCACCATCGGCCGGACCATCGGGCGGGAGGTGGTGCGCGGGCTCTTCGGCCTGCTGGGCGCCAAGCCGCCGTCGCGCTCGAGCTACCGCCGGAGCCGCTGGTAAGCTCCGAGCGCGCTCAGCCCAGCACCAGCTTCACGTAGTTCTTCTTGCCCTTGCGGAGCAGGACGAAGTCGCGCCCGCCGAAGTCGTCGAGCGTGAGCCAGCGGCCGACGTCGTCCACCTGCTCTCCGTTCACGTAGTAGCCGCCGCCCTGGATGCCGCGGCGGGCGTCGCTCTTGGACGACGCGAGCCCGCAGCGCACCAGTACGTCCACCAGCGGCGCCTTGTCGGAGAAATCCATGCGCGGGTAGACGCACGAGGGCATCTCCGCGCTCTCGGCGATCACCGCGAGCGCCGAGTTGCTGAGCGTCGGCCGGTCGGTGCCCCCCGCGAAGAGCGCCTCGCTGGCTTCGCGCGCGCCGTTCGCCTCCGCCTCTCCGTGGACCAGCGCGGTCACCTCCCACGCCAACCGGCGCTGGCCCGGGCGCCGCGCCGGCTCGCGCGCCTGCTCCGCCGCCACCTCGGCGATCTCGTCCAGCGGCAGGAAGGTGAAGAGCTTGAGGTACCGCTCGACGTCCCGGTCGTCGCTGTTGAGCCAGAACTGGTAGAAGCGGTAGGGGCTGGTCCGCGCCGGATCGAGCCAGACGTTGCCTTCCTCGCTCTTCCCGAACTTGGCCCCGGTCGCCGTGGTGATGAGCGGGAACACCAGCCCGTGCACCTCCCGCTGCTCCCGCCGCGCGATCAGCTCGATCCCCGCCGTGATGTTGCCCCACTGGTCGCTCCCGCCCATCTGGAGCTCGCACCCTTCGGTGCGCCAGAGATGCCAGTAGTCGTAGGCCTGGATCAGCATGTAGCTGAACTCGGTGAACGAGATCCCGGTCTCGAGCCGGCTCCGCACCGCCTCCTTCTGCAGCATGTAGCCGACGGTGAAGTGCTTCCCGGCGTCGCGCAGGAACTCCATCAGCCCGAGCGAGCGGAGCCAGTCGGCGTTGTTGCGCATGCGGGCCCAGTTGGCGCCGGGCTCCCGGTCCTCACGCCGGCCGGCCCCGCGCGCGCCGTCCCGCTCCACGTCCGCCGCGGGCCGGAAGCGGAGGAACCGCGCCAGCTGGGTCCGGAGGGCCGCGGCATTCGCGTCGATCGCCTCGACCGAGAGCACCGGGCGCTCGGCCCGCTTTCCGCTCGGGTCGCCCACCATGGCCGTGCCGCCGCCCACGAGAGCGATCGGCGTGCCGCCCCCCCGCTGCAGCCAGGCGAGCCCCATCACCGGCACGAGGCTCCCCACGTGCAGCGAGTCCGCCGTCGGGTCGAACCCGATGTAGGCCGTGATCGGCCCGGCGGCGAGGCGCTCGGCGAGCCCCGGCGTCGCGTCCTGGAGGAAGCCGCGCTCGGTGTAGAGCTGCAGTAGGTCGGTCATGATGCCGCGGAAAGGTAAGCTCGCGGTTCGCGGCCCGTTGGCAAGCCCGGGACGCCGCGGCTAGTTTTTGCCAATGGCCCGCCGGCATATCGCGTCGCTGGCCCGGGGCTGGCACGACCCCCGGCTCCGGCGCACGCTCCTCGTATCGCTACTCGCGCTCGTGGTCCTCGCGTTCGCCGTGGTGCTGGCGGCATGGACCCGCGCCTGCGCCGGCAACACCTGCCCCTCGATCGAAGGCCTCGACCGCTACGATCCCAACCAGGCCTCCAAGGTCTACGCCGCGGACGGCCGGCTGATCACCGACCTCGGCCTGGAGCGGCGGACCGTCGTGCCGCTCGGGGAGATGTCCCCCTACGTCAAGGCCGCGTTCATCACCACCGAAGACAAGCGGTTCTACAGCCACAAGGGCATCGACTGGTACCGGGTCTTCGGCGCGGTGCGGGCCAACATCTTCAAGATGCGCTTCGCCGAGGGTTTCTCCACCATCACCATGCAGCTCGCGCGGAATCTCTGGCCGGAGGACATCAGCGGACGGGACAAGTCGCTCCGCCGCAAGCTGCGCGAGGCCAAGGTCGCGCTGGAGATCGAGCGGAAGTATCCCAAGGACAAGATCCTCGAGCTGTACCTGAACCAGATCCCCCTCGGGAACGGCGCGTACGGCGTCGAGGCGGCGTCCCAGCGCTACTTCGGCAAGTCGGTGCGGGACGTGAGCCTTGCCGAGGCGGCCACGCTCGCCGCGATTCCCAAGGCGCCCTCGCTCTACAACCCCCGCCGGCATCCCAACCTCAACGTCCAGCGGCGCAATACGGTCATCAACCTGCTGCGGGACGACGGCCAGCTCACCCGCGAGGAGGCCGAGCGGTGGAAGGCCTACCCACTGCTCCTCTCCTCCAGGTCGGATTACAGCGGCGTGGCGCAGTACTTCGTCGAGTACGTCCGGCAGCAGCTCGACGCCCGGTTCGGGCCCGATCTCTACCGCTCCGGCCTCCGGATCTACACCACCCTCGACCTCGACATGCAGGACGCCGCCGAGCGCGCGCTCGAGGCCCGGCTCGAGGCCATCGAGGGCGGCGCCGACGGGAAGTTCCCCCACCCGACCTACCGCCAATTCCTGGACGGCCGGGGCGACAGCGGGGACGACAGCACCGCGGCCACCACGCCGTACCTCCAGGGCCTCGTGGTCACGCTCGAGGCCAAGACCGGCGCGATCCGGGCCATGGTGGGCGGCCGCGACTTCGACGACAGCAAGTTCAACCGCGCCACCCAGTCGCGGCGCCAGCCCGGCTCGACCTTCAAGCCGATCGTCTACTCGGCCGCGGTGGAGGCGGGCTATCCGCTCTCGTACGTCATCCCCGACGAGCCGCTCACGCTCGAGCTCCCCGAGCCGCAGGGGCTCTGGGCCCCGCAGAACTACGACAACGAGTTCGAGGGGCCAATGACGCTCCGGCGGGCGCTGATGCTCTCCCGGAACATCATCGCGATCAAGCTCGGAATGGAGGTCGGCGAGCAGGCGGTGATCGCCGAGGCCGCCAAGTTCGGGCTCACGACCAAGATCCCTCCGGTGCCATCCATCCACATCGGTGCGGCGGACGTGATCCCGCTCGAGATGATCGCCGCGTACACCGCGTTCGCCAATCTGGGGACCCGGACGGTGCCCAACGCCATACTCCGGGTGGAGGATCGGAGCGGGAAGATCCTGTGGCAGCCGCCCGTGCGCACCGAGCCGGTAATGGACTCGCTGCACGCCTGGCTCATGACCGACGCGCTGCGCGACGTCGTGCGCCACGGCACGGCCGTCGGCTCGGTGGGCTCGCGCATCAACTTCCCCGCGGGCGGCAAGACCGGCACGACCAACGACGGCTTCGACGTCTGGTACATCGGCTTCACCCCCGACCTCGTGACCGGCCTCTGGATCGGCTTCGACCAGCCCCAGAAGATCAAGGCCAACGCCCAGGGCGGCATCCTCGCGGCTCCGGCGTGGACCGCGATGATGAAAGAGATCTACGACCGGCGAACCCCGCCGCCGCAGTGGCCGAGGCCTTCCGGCCTCGCCGCGCTCGACATCGACCGCACCACCGGATACAAGGCGACGCCGTTCTGCCCCAAGGACGACCACTACATCGAGTCGTTCGTGCCGGGAACGGAGCCGACCCAGTTCTGCCCGGTGCATTCGCCGTTCAACGTCGGCGGGGCGGGGCCGGGCGTGATGGGCGGCGCCGGGCCGATTCCGGCACAGGCGGTTCCGGCGCCGCCCACCGCGGGGACCATGGGCGGAACGACACCCGGGCCCGTGCGGCCGCCGACGGCGCCGCCGCCGCCGGGCGTGATGGGCGGCCACGGGCCCCCGGCCAACTCGAGCGGCAAGCCGCCGCGCTGAAATGCCGGCTCGCCGGCTGAGCGCCGCCTGGGTCGTGCCGGTGGAAGGCGAGCCCATCCCGCAGGCGGCAGTGCTGGTGGACCCCGACGGCCGGATCGCTCGCGTCGGGCCCGACGCTGAAGTGCCCCGGCCCCCCGACGTACCCGAAGCGAGGTTCCCCGGCGCGGCGCTCCTTCCCGGGCTCGTGAACCTGCACACCCACCTCGAGCTCACCGGGCTCGAGGGCGAAGTGCAGGACGAGGACTTCGCGGCCTGGATCGTCCGCCTGCGCGAGCGCAAGGCCCGCCGTCCGATGGGGGAGTGGGCGGACGCGGCCCGCCGCGGACTGCTGGACTGTTGGGCAGCGGGTGTCACGACCGTCGCCGATACGGGCGACAGCGGTGCGGTGGTTCGCGCGCTCGCCGAGGCGGATGGCTCCGGCGTCGCGTATCAGGAGGTGTTCGGGCCGCACCCCGACCGCTGCGCCGAGAGCTTCGCGGGCCTGAAGGAGCGCGTGCTGGAGCTGGGGCGGTTCGCCTCGGGGCGGGTGCGGTTGGGCGTGTCGCCTCACGCGCCGTACACCGTGAGTGGGCCCCTGTACCGCGCGGTGGCGAGCTGGGCGCGCGGTGAAGGCCTCCCCGTCGCGGTGCATCTGGCAGAATCTCCCGCGGAGACGCAGCTTCTCCGCGGCGCTACCGGACCGTTCGCCGACGCGTGGCGGGGTCGCGGCATCCCGCTGCCGGATGTCCCCGGCCGATCGGCCGTCACCTGGCTGGACGAGCATGGAGTGCTGGGCCCCGACACGCTCTGCATCCACGTGGTGCAGGTTGACGCCGAGGACGTGGCCTGCCTCGCCCGGAGCGGCGCGAGCGTGGCGCATTGCCCGCTCTCCAATCGGCGGCACGGGCATGGAAACGCACCGCTCCGGGCGCTGCTCGACGCCGGGCTCAGGGTGGGCCTCGGCACCGACTCGGTGGTGAGCGTCGGCCGGCTCGAGCTCCTGGCCGAGGCGCGCGCCGCGCGCGAGCTCGCGGGCCTCACCGGGGCAGAGGCGCTCGAGCTCTGCACCCTCGCGGGGGCTCGCGCGCTGGGACTCGAGTCCGAGATCGGCAGCCTCGCGCCGGGAAAGTGGGGGGATGTCGCCGTCGTGCGGGTGAATGGCGCCGGAGGGGGCGGCGAGCCCACATCGCCGGGAGCGGTCTACGAGCGAATCCTCGCAGGTGACCGGGGGGACGTGATGGCCACGTACATCGGAGGCCGGGAGGCGTACCGGAGCCCGGCGGCATGAAGATCCAGCGTCAGGCGGCGATCCTCCGGATCGTGCGCGAGCAGCGCATCCAGAACCAGGAGCACTTGCGCCAGGCCCTCGCGGCCGAGGGCTTCGCGGTGACCCAGGCGACGCTCTCGCGCGACATCCGGGAGCTCGGCCTGGCCAAGCTCACCGACCCGCAGCACGGCGCCTACTACGCCCACCCGCCGGACGGCGGCATCCGTCCCGACCTCTCCCAGGTCCTGCCGACCCTGCTGGTGAGCGTGGACGGCGTGGGCCCGATCCTGGTGCTCAAGACGGCGACCGGCGCCGCCGGCGCGGTGACGGCGGCGCTGGATCAGGCGGGATGGAACGAGGTGATGGGCACGCTCGCGGGGGACGACACCGTCCTGGTCGTCACCAAGAGCGAGCGGTTGCGGCGGGCGGTCGCGCGGCGGTTGGAGGAGATGCTGAAGTAGCCAGGTGCATTTGAGCGGTGGTGCAGTGCGTGAGTCGCAGGCGAATCGGGAGTATCAATGGACCGCTACAACCGGCTGGTTCAGCGTATGCTCCCCGACGTCGAGTATCACCAGAATCGCTACGCACGCGCGGTTGGTGCGGTGCTCCGCGACGGCGATGTCTGGCTGGATCTCGGGGCCGGCACTCGCCCTCATCGGGGCTGGATCGGGCCCTCGGCGGCCGAATTGAAGGCCCGTGCCTCCGTCGTCGTTGGCTGCGACCTGGTAGTCCCCCACCTCCGAGCAAACCAGTATCTCACCACGGCCGTTGCGGCGGACGGTGCTTGGCTGCCGCTCGCGTCCGAGCGGTTCGATCTGGTGACGGCCAACATGGTGCTGGAGCACCTGCCCGAACCGCTGCTGGTCCTCAAGGAAATCGCGCGTGTTCTGCGACCCGGTGGGCGATTCGTGTTCGTGACGCCCAACCTCAGCCACCCGGCGGTCAAGTTTCTCTCGATGTTCGTGAAGCGCGATCGCCGACGCGCGTTGGCCGCGCGCCTGGAGCGCCGCCGGCCCGAGCACATCTTCCCGACCTTCTACCGGGCAAACTCGGCGGCGTCCATCGCTGCGGCGGCCCGCGCGGTCGGGCTCAGGTTGAAGCTCCTCGAGCGATTTAGCTCCTATCCGATGGTGCGTGCGTTCGTGCCCCTGACCTGGCTGGAATGCTGCTGGATCCGCCTGACGGCCCTCAGCGCGCTGCAAGCGCTCCGGTCGAACATCGTGGGCTGCCTGGAACGGGACCCGTACACCCTGACGGTCCGATCGAGCCGGATCGAAACCACGACGGGTACGGAGGATCCGCTTCCCTTGCCGACTCCGCCGGCGAGCAGTTAGCATTCGGCGTCTCTTCGACTTACGGGATGACTGTGCGGTGCCTCGCGCTTAACGCCTCCTTCGAGCCGCTCACCATGGTGCCGGTGCGGCGCGCGCTGCGACTCGTGATCGAGGGCAAAGCCGAGATCGTGGAGGCGGATGGCGGCGACGTCGTCCGCAGCGAACGACTCACGCTCCCCAAACCGGCGATCATCCGCCTGGTCAAGTTCGTGCACGTCCCCCGCCGCTTCCGCCGCCAAGTCACCAACACATTCCTCTTCGCCCGCGACGGATACCGGTGCCAGTACTGCCACCGGAGCCAGATCGAGCTCCGCCACCGGGAGTGCCTGACCCGCGATCACCTGGTGCCGCTCTCGCGCGGAGGGGACAACGATTGGACCAACGTGGTGACGGCGTGCAGCTCCTGCAACACGCGGAAGGGCAACCATCTGCCCGCCGAGTGCGGGATGTTCCCGCTGGTGCCCCCGCACGAGCCCCATTTCGTGCACCTCTCCTGGGCGGTCCGGCGCCTCACCGCGGCCCAGGCGAAGTACATCCGGCTGTTCTACGGCGAGGCCGCGCTCCGCGCCCTCGGCGGCTTGCCGGCGGCGTAGCGCGGCTTTCGCCCGAGCAGGGCGCCGATCCCGGCGGCGACCGCGCCGGCCGCCCAGCCCCCCCATGCGGTCGGCCCGAGCCCGAACGCCGCCGGCACCGCCCCCAACCCGACGATGAGCGTGCCGCCGAGCGCGCCGACGGCCCCCGCCCGATTGATCCCGCTTCGGGCCACCCAGAAGCCCAGCGGCAGCAGCCATCCGGCGATCCATACGGCGGTGATCGGCCCGGCCTCCGGGCCCGCGTAGTAGTGAAACGGGAGCAGCAGGCTCCATCCCCACTGCGCGTCGAGCGCCAGGTCGCGCCGGAGCGCATGGGCGCCGCGCCGAAGCCCGACCTCGAGCATGGCGCCGCGCAGCCGACCATCCAGCTCCAGCGTGTCTCCCCCCGCGCGCCCGAAGGCGTTCGGGAGGCGGATGGCCGGTGGGCGGAGCCGCAGATCTTCGGCGTGCGATCGCAGGCGGAACACGAGCGACCGCCCGCTCTGCCCCAGCAGCACGATCTCCTTGCGCGCCTCGTCGAAGACGCTCACCACCGGCGCGAGCCGGGGCGTGGGGCCCGCCGCGACGGCGGTGGCCTGGACGCTACCGCCGGCCAGGAGAGCGTCACGCACCGCTTCCGAGTGCCGCATCCGCCCGTCCGGCACGCCGAGCGAATCGATCCGGGCGGCGAGCACCCGGCCCTCGAAGCGCGCGAACTGCGGGAGGTCGGCGGCGATCTGGCCCCAGTAGACGCTTCGCGGCAGCGAGGGAAGAACGGCGTACGCGGTAACCGCCGTCTGGCCCAGCCAGGCCATCGCCCAGACGGCCGCGAGGCGCGCGGCGGCGCGGGGGGTGGGGCGCAGCCACGCCGGGAGTCGCCGCGCGAGCAGCGCGCCGAGCACCGTGCCGAGAGAATTCGTGAGGAAGTCTCCGACCGACGCGTCCCGGCCGAAGACGATGGTCGCCTGGAGCAGTTCGACCGAAAGGCTGAGGGCCGAGCCCAGGAGAAGGGCGCGCCGCCACGAGCTGCCGGCGTGGGCGAGCGCGGCGCCGAGCGGGACGAAGAGGAGGACGTTCAGGATCACGTCCACCGCGCCCAGCTCCCCGCACACGATGCAGGACCACGGCGTGGCCGCCGACTCGGCCGCCTGCTGCGGGATGGGCCGGAGCGTGGCGATGCAGATCGCCGCGACCGCGAGCGCGACGGGCAGCCAGCCGCCGGGGCGGTCGTAGCGCTTCATCGGGGGCGAGTATGACGGCCGCCACGGACGAAAGCAAGTGGCCGATCTATATTGCGGGCGTGACGACGTCGGCCGCTCCCGCACCGCAGGTCTTCTCCGTGGACGTCGAGGAGTACTTCCAGGTCCTCGCGTTCGAGCGCGTCGTCGCCCGCAGCTCGTGGGACCGGCTGCCCAGCCGGGTCGAGGCCAGCGTGGACCAGCTGCTCGAGCTCCTGGCCAGGAAGGGGGCGGTGGGCACCTTCTTCACGGTCGGCTGGCTGGCCGAGCGGAAGCCGGCGCTGGTGCGGCGGATCGCGGAGCAGGGCCACGAGATCGCGTCCCACAGTTGGTGGCATCGCCGGGTCAGCACGCTCAGCGTGGACGAGTTCCGGGCCGATGTGCGGCGGTGCCGGGCGCTGCTCGAGGACGTGACCGGCCGGCCGGTGCTCGGCTTTCGCGCGCCGAGCTTCTCGATCGTGCCGGGCACGGAGTGGGCGTTCGACGTGCTGCTCGAGGAAGGCTACCGCTACGACTCGAGCGTCTTTCCGATCCGCCGGCCCGATTACGGGTACCCCGGCGCCTCGCCGGAAGCCTACGAGGTGCGTCGGCCAGCCGGCACGCTGCTGGAGCTTCCGCTCGCGACCACCGTGATCGCCGGCATCCGCGTGCCCGCCGCCGGCGGCGGGTACTTCCGCCAGCTCCCCTACCGCCTCACCGAGCGCGCCTTCCGGGAGCACGCCCATCGGGGCAAGTCCGGCATGTTCTACATCCACCCCTGGGAGATCGATCCCGACCAGCCGCGGATGCGCGTCTCCCTCATCACGCGGCTCCGGCACTACACCGGCATCGAGCGGACGCTCCCCCGGCTCGAGCGGCTCCTGGCCGCGTTCCGCTTCGTCTCGGTGCAGCAGCGGTACGGATTGGCGTGACCGTACGCGTCTCCACGTACGACGGCACGGCGGCCGAGTGGGATGCGTTCGTCCGGGCGCAGCCGGGCTGGACCCACTTTCATCTCCACGGGTGGAAGGACGTGGTCGAGCGAGTCTACGGCCACGAGTGCATCTACCTCGAGGCGCGCGAGGCGGCTGGGGCGCTCGAGGGGGTGCTGCCGCTGGTGCGGGTGCGGAGCGCGCTCTTCGGGCATTACCTCGTGTCGATGCCGTTCCTCAACTACGGAGGGCCGCTCGGGACGGAGGCCGCCGTCCGCGCCCTCGGCGAGCGCGCCGTGGCGCTGGCGCGGGACGGCGGCGTGAAGCTGCTGGAGCTCCGGAGCCGCGTGCCGCTGCCGCTCGAGCTTCCGGTGTCGCATCGGAAGGTGACCGTCGTCCTCGATCTGCCCGCCGATGCGGGCGCGCTCTGGTCGGCGCTCGGGGCCAAGCTCCGGAGCCAGATCAAGCGTCCCCAGAAGGAGGGGGTGACGCTGCGCTTCGGCGCGTCGGAAGCCGAGCCGTTCTTCGCCGTGTTCTCGGCGCACATGCGCGACCTCGGCACGCCGACGCAGCCGCGCGCGCTGTTCCGGGCCGTGGCCGAGCGGTTCGGGGAGGACGCGTGGTTCGGCTGCGCGTACTACGGCGGCAGGCCGGTCGCGTGCGGCGCCGGCTTCCGGTGGGGTGGGGAATTCGAGATGACGTGGGCGTCGTCGCTCGCCGGGTTCAACCGGATCGCCCCCAACATGCTGCTCTACTGGTCGTTCATGGAGCGGGCGGTCGCCGAGGGTGTGACGCTCTTCAACTTCGGCCGCTGCACGCCCGGCGCGGGGACGCATCGCTTCAAGCGCCAGTGGGGATCCCGCGACGAGCCGCTCTGGTGGTACCAGCGCGCGGCCGGCGGCGCGGCGGCGACGCCCTCGCCGGACGATCCGGCGTATAGCTGGGGCCCGCGGCTCTGGCGCCGGCTGCCGCTGCCGCTCGCGACCGCGCTCGGGCCCCGCATCGTCCGCTGCATCCCGTGACGCTGCGGGCGGAGCTTCCCGTTTACTCGCCGCTCTCGCTCGGGGCGCTGGCTGCGGGAGTGGCGGGAATGTTCGCCGCGGACCACCGCGCCGGGCTCGAGCGAGCGCTTGCCGACGAGTACGGCTCGGCGGCGGTGCTGCTCACGGACAGCGGCACGAGCGCGCTGGCGCTTGCGCTCCGCGCCGCGGTACGCGAGCGCCCCGGCGCCGTCGCGCTCCCGGCGTACGGCTGCTACGACATCGCTACGGCCGCCGACGCCGCGGAAGTGCGCTTCGCGCTCTACGACATCGAGCCCGC
>DASSOD010000032.1:0-11484 GCA_035700905.1 Gemmatimonadales bacterium
GGCCGCGGGTGAGATGAAGGAGCGGATCGGGAGGCTCCTGGCCCGCGACCCCTCCGGGCTCTGGATCGGCACGTTTCACTCGCTCTCGGCGCGGCTGTTGCGCCGCGAGGCGGAGCTGCTGGGCTTCACCCGCGGGTTCACGATCTACGACGAGGACGACCGGGTGGCGCTGGTGAAGCGCCTGCTCGACCGGCGCGGCCATCCGGCCAGGCTGTTCCCCCCCCGCACCGTCGCCGCGCTCATCTCGCAGGCGAAGAACCGCATGGTGGATCCGGCCGAGCTGGGACAGAACGCGTTCGACCGGCTGGCCCAGGTCGCGGCCGAGATCTACGCCGAGCTGGGTCCGGCGCTCAAGCAGGCGAACGCGATGGATTTCGACGACCTGCTGCTGCATCCGCTCGCGCTCTTCGAGCGGTATCCCGACCGGCTGGCGGCGTACCAGCGCAAGTTCAGCTTCGTGCTGGTGGACGAGTTTCAGGATACCAACCGCGCCCAGTACCTCCTCGTGCGCCACCTGGGCGCGCACGGGAACGTGTTCGTGGTGGGCGACGACGACCAGTCCATCTACGGCTGGCGCGGCGCGGAAGTCCGCAACATGCGGGACTTTCAGCGGGATTTTCCCGATGCCAGGCTGGTGCGGCTGGAGGAGAACTACCGTTCCACCCAGGTCGTGCTCGACGCGGCGAACGCCGTGATCGCGGAGAACGCATCCCGCATCGGGAAGACGCTCCGCACCCGGCGCCAGGGCGGCGACTCGGTGACGCTGGTGGCGGCGGCGGACGAGCGGGACGAGGCGGAGTGGGTGGTGCGCGAGCTGGAGCGGCGCGCCGGGCAAGGTGAGCACGCGTACCGCGACATGGCCGTGCTCTACCGCACCAACGCCCAGAGCCGGGCCTTCGAGGAGGCGTTCCGCCGCGCGGGGGTGCCGTACCGACTGGTGGGCGCGATCAGCTTCTACGAGCGGCGCGAGGTGAAGGACCTCCTCGCCTACCTTCGGCTCATCGCCAACCCGCGGGACGACGAAGCGTTCCTTCGCGCGATCGGCGTGCCCAAGCGCGGCATCGGCGCCGCGAGCGTGGCCGCGCTCGTGCGCGTCGCCGGGGAGTGGAACCGGCCGCTGCTCGAGACCGCCGCGATCGCCGACCGCGTGCCGGACCTCAGGCCGAACGTACGCGAGGCGTTCCGGCGCTTTGCGGAGCTGGTGCAGGGGCTTACCCAGCGTGCCCGCACCCTTCCGCCCGCCGAGGTGCTGGAGCAGCTCATCCGCGCGGTGGACTACGAGGCCGTGCTGCTGGCCGAGGGGCCCGAAGGCGCCGAGCGGTGGGAGAACGTCCGCGAGCTCGTGGCGAGCGCCGCCGAGTGGTCGGAGGTGGTGACGCCGGACAACGAGACGGACGCCACGCCCCTCGAGCGATTCCTGGCGGAGGCGGCGCTGCTCACCTCGCAAGACAGCATCGTCGGCGCGGCGGAGGGGGTCACGCTGATGACGCTGCACACGGCGAAGGGCCTCGAGTGGCCGGTCGTGGTGCTCGCGGGCCTGGAGCACGGGCTCTTTCCGCTGGCGCGCGCCGAGGAGCAGCCCGACGGCATGGAGGAGGAGCGCCGGCTCTGCTACGTGGGCCTGACCCGCGCAAAGGACAAGCTCTACCTGACCTGGGCGCGCGCGCGGCGCCGGGGCGGGGAGCTGCGGCCGGGCGTACCCTCGGCCTTCCTGCGGGCGCTGCCGCCGGCGATCGTGGACGAGCGCCGCACCAACGCGCTCTGGGCGCCGGGCTGGGACGTGGCCGGCCGCGGCGTTTGGCGCGGCGGACGCGGCGCCGCGCGGCGGGACGGCGGCGGCATGCGGGCGCGGGCGGGAGACATCGGTTCCGCCGAGGTGCCATCGGAGGAAGCTTCGCAGGATGCGCCCCGCTACGTGAAAGGCGAGCGCGTACGGCACCGGCGCTTCGGCAGCGGCACCATCCGCGGGTTGAGCGGCGGGGGGCGCGACCTCAAGGTGGAGGTCGCCTTCGACGACGCCGAAGTCGGGGTGAAACAACTGCTCGTGGCCTACGCCGGCCTCGAGCGTGACTGGGAGAGCGCATGACCATCGGACGGGACGACGTGCTGCACGTGGCCAAGCTCGCGGAGCTCGCCGTGAGCGAGGCCGACCTGCCCAGGCTGGTGGCGCAGTTGGGCGAGATCGTGGACTATGTCGCGCGGCTCGACGAGGTGCCGGCGGGCGAGCACGCCGCACCGTACCTCGCCGGCCCCGACGCGGTCCGCCTTCGGCCGGACGCGGTGGATCCCGTCCCGCTCGCGCGGCCGCCCGCCGCCATCGCGCCGGAGTTCGTGGACGGTTTCTTCGTGGTGCCCCGGATGGGCGGAATGGAGCCGGCGTGACGGCGGCGGCCACCGCGCGCGAGGTGGGCCGCCGGCTCGTGGAGGCCACCCGGCTCAACGCCACCCTGCACTGGTCGCAGGAGCTGCTCGACGCCGAGGCCCGGCGGGTGGACGCGATGCCGTCGCCCGGCCCTCTCGCCGGCATGCCGATCGCGGTGAAGGACAACATCGTGACCACCGAGCAGCCCACGACCTGCGCGTCCCGCATCCTCGAGGGCTACATGTCGCCCTATACCGCCACCGCGGTAGAGCGGCTCCGGGCCGCGGGCGCGATGGTGGCCTGCAAGGCGAACATGGACGAGTTCGCCATGGGCTCCTCCACGGAGCACTCGGCGTTCGGGCGCGTGCTCAACCCGTTCGACCCCGAGCGGGTGCCGGGTGGCTCGTCCGGCGGCTCCGCGGCGCTCGTGGCGGCCGGCGTCGTGCCCGCCGCCCTGGGCTCGGAAACCGGCGGCTCGGTGCGCCAGCCGGCGAGCTTCTGCGGCGTGGTCGGCGTGAAGCCGAGCTACGGTCGCGTGAGCCGCTTCGGGCTGGTCGCGTTCGGCTCGTCGCTCGACTGCATCTCCGTCTTCGGCCGCTCCGTGGACGATGCGGCCCGGGTGCTGAGCGTCATGAGCGGACTCGACCCGCTGGATCCCACGATGCTCGCGCGGGCGCCGATGCCGGTGCCGCGCGCCCGTGACGACCTGAGGGGCATTCGCATCGGGCTTCCGCGCGAGTACTTCCCGGCCGACCTGCATCCCGGGGTGCGCGCCGGCGTGGACCGGGCCGTGGGCCTGCTGCGCGACCTCGGCGCCGAGATCGTGGACGTCTCGCTCCCCCATTCGCCGTACACGGTGCCCACCTATTACATCGTGAATCCCGCCGAGGCCGCGGCCAACCTCGCGCGGTACGACGGGGTGCGCTACGGCGTCCGCGCCAACGGCCCGGACGGCGATCTCCGCGCGCTCTACCGCGCCACCCGGGGCGAGGGGTTCGGCCCCGAGGTGCGCCGCCGCATCCTGGTGGGCACGTACGTGCTGAGCGCGGGATACTACGACGCATACTACCGAAAGGCGCAGCAGGTGCGCGCGCTCCTGGCCGAAGACTTCCGCCGGGCCTTCGCGCCCGGAGCCGTGGACTTCCTGTTCACGCCCACGACACCGAGCCCCGCGTTCAAGGCGGGCGAGAAGGTGGACGATCCGGTGCAGATGTACCTGGCCGACGTCTTCGTGTGCGGGATCAACCTGGTGGGATTGCCGGCGCTCAGCCTGCCGGTCGGGCGGGACGGCGGCCTTCCGATCGGTGGCCAGCTCATCGCGCCCGCGTTCGAGGACGAAGCCATGCTGAGCCTGGCGATGACGCTCGAGCGCGTGCTTCCGGCGGGGGACGAGGTTCGCTGATGGCGTGGGAAACGGTCATCGGGCTCGAGGTCCACGTTCAGCTCCTCACCCGGAGCAAGATGTTCTGCGGCTGCGCCAACCGGTTCGGCGACCCGCCCAACACGAACGTCTGTCCCGTGTGCCTCGGCCTGCCCGGGGCGCTCCCGGTGCCCAACGCAGAGGCGATTCGCCTCGCGGTGCAGGCCGCGGTCGCGCTCGGCTGCACCGTGCACACGCACAGCGTGTTCGCCCGGAAGAACTACTTCTACCCCGACCTCCCCAAGGGGTACCAGATCTCGCAATTCGACCTGCCGCTCGCGACCCACGGCTCCGTGGAATTCGAGTCGCCCGACCGCGGGACGATCGGTTGCGGCGTCACCCGCCTCCACGTGGAGGAGGACGCGGGGAAGCTGCTGCACGACCGGATCCCCGGCAGGACGGCCGTGGACCTGAACCGCGCGGGCGCGCCGCTGATCGAGATCGTGAGCGAGCCCGACCTCCGGAGCCCGGCCGAGGCCCGTGCCTATCTCACCACGCTGCGGCAGATCCTGGTCTACACCGGCGTGAGCGAGTGCAACATGGAGGAAGGCAGCCTCCGGGTGGACGCCAACATCTCCATCCGGCGGGCGGGCGCGGCCGACTTGGGCACCAAGTGCGAGGTGAAGAACCTCAACAGCTTCGCCAACGTCGAGCGCGCCCTCGAGGCGGAGCGGGAGCGGCAGGCGGCCCTGGCCGAGCGCGGCGAGCGGGTGCTGCAGAGCACCTTGCTCTTCAACGCGGCCACGGGCCAGGTCCGGATGATGCGATCCAAGGAGGAGAGCCACGATTATCGCTACTTCCCCGATCCGGACCTGCCCCCGCTCGTCCTCACGCCCGCCTGGATCGCGGAGCGGCGGGCCGAGCTGCCCGAACTGCCCGACGCGAGGCGCGAGCGGATGATGGCGGAGTACGCCCTGTCGCCCTACCACGCGGGGCAGGTCACCGCGGAGCGCCCGGTCGCCGACTACTTCGAGGCGGTGATCGCCGCGGGGGCGGAGCCCAGGGCGGCGGTCGGCTGGGTGTTGGGGGAGGTGCTGGCCGGCTACAACGCCTCGGGGCGCTTCGAGGTGGATGCGGCGAGGCTGGTGGAGCTGATCGGCCTGGTGAATGCGGGCACCGTCAGCCTGCAGGCCGCGAAGAAGATCTATGCCGAGCTCGCGGGCGACGGCAACGCCGCGCCACGGGCCGTCGCCGAGCGGCTGGGCCTGGTGCAGGTGAGCGACGCCGGCGCGCTCGCCCCGATCGTGGAGGAGGTGCTGGCGGCGTATCCGGCCGAGGTGCAGCGCTACCGCGCCGGCGAGCAGAAGCTGATGGGCTTCTTCGTGGGCCAGGTCATGAAGCGGAGCAAGGGCAAGGCCGACCCGAAGGCCGTGCAGCCGGTGCTCCTCTCGAAGCTCGGCTGACGCATCGAACCGCCGCTCGCGCTCAGCGCCCCCGCTGATCGAGGCCGGGGAGCGACATCGGGTCGACCGTGATCGCGCCGTACCGCGCGATCCAATGGAGGTGCGGCCCGGTCACCCGTCCGCTCCGGCCCACTCGCCCGATGATCTGACCCCGGCGCACCGTGTCTCCCGCCGCGACGAGCGCGCGACTCAGATGGAAGTAGCCGGTGACGAGCCCGCCGCCGTGATCGAGATACACCGCGGTGCCGGCGAGATAGAAGTCCGCCACCAGCGCCACCACGCCCGCGTTCGCCGCGCGTACGGGCGCACCCACCGCGCCGGCGAAATCGGTGCCCATGTGCCGGCTCTGCACCTCTCCGTTGAACTCCCGCGAGGTCCCGAACCGGCTGGTGATCCTGCCCGGCCGCGGCCGCGTGAACGGCCGGCGCCAGAGCGGCGCCGTCTCGTGCGCCTGCCGACCGACCCCTTGCGCCCGCTCGATCTCGCTCGCGATACGAAGCTCGGCCGCGCTGTCCGGCTTGGCGAACTGCGGTGGGACCCGGAGCCGCTCCCGGCGGTACCGCCCCTCGGCCAGCGGTAAGCGCACCTCGATGCTTTCGGCGGGCGCGCCGGCCCGCTCGGTGAAGAGCACCACCGCGAGCGAGTCCGGACCGTCCACCGGCGCCGCCGCGAGCGCGCGAAAGCTGCCGTCGGCGTGCTTCTCGAAGTGGAGGGGCTCGCCGGCGGCAGCGCCGCGGACCGCCAGCACTCGCGCGCCGCCGCGGACCGGCGCGACTCGAAGCTCGCCGAGCGCGCCGCGAACCAGCCGCCCGGGCCGCGTGGTCAGCGCGACGCCAGGGGAGGCGTGCGCCGGCGGCGCGGGCGAGGACCCGGGACGAGGTACGGGCTCGATGGAGGACGCGGGCTCGCCCGGCGCCTGCGCCCGCGCGCAGGGCAGCGCGCCGGCCGTGAGCCCCACCCATGCGCCGAGCGCGCGCAGGGCGCGCGGCCGGAAGTACGTCAGCGCTCGCTCGAGGCTGGCCGTGTCCGGCTCACCCGTCGGAGGCGGCCAGCAATCGCCGGCCGCGCAGCGGCGGCTCCGGCACGCGCCAGGGCAGGCGGGGAGAAAGCTGCGGCCAGTACACCAGCGGGCGCGGGGGCACCCCGAACGACGTCTCCGCCAGCTCGTGCAAGCGGGCGCGATCCCGCCGCCCCCACTCGCGGAGCGCCTCGCGGCGACGCGCCTTCGCGCTCGCGAGCGGCGCCTCGCCCGAAGGATCGAGCTGGCGCGCTTCGGCCTCCCGGTCGGCCAGCACGCCGATGATGAAATCGTAGGAGAGCGCGAGGTGCCGCTCCACGTCCGCGTCGGTCAGGTCCCAGCGGCTCACCTCGCGCGCCTTCTGCGCGGCCCGCTGCCAGCTGTCCGTCTCGGTGAGCCGCACCATTCCGCGAAACAGCCGGCGGTTGGTCCGAACGCTGAAGATCGTCGGCGCGATGATCCGGTCGAGGTGCGCGTCGGCCGCCCCGTGGTCCAGCAGGATGATGTCCTTCGCCTCCTTGGCGTACGCGTCGCCCAGGTGCAGCTCGAATCGGGTCTCCCAGTAGGAGTGCCCGAAGGACGCGGTGCTGCTCGTGACCATGAGCTGCCGCGGGACGAAGTAGTTGTGCGCCACCGCGTCGGCGGCGAGGTGGGCGAGATACCCGAGCCCGAACGCGCGCAAGGCATCGCTCTCGGCCAGGTCGTGAATCTCCTGGCCCACGTGCCAGAAGTGGCAATGCCGGCCGACCGGCGCGTACTTCTTCGCGATCGAGGAATCGGCCGCGATGCTGCCGTAGAGGAAATCGAACGGATACGCCCGCAGCAGGTCGGCGATCACCGCGGGGAGCTGGCCCAGGTTGGCGAGGATGGACTCGCCCAGGTAGATGTGGGTCCCCGGGGTCCAGGCGTACGCGTCGGTTGGGAGCAGGGCGAAGGCGGCCCCGACGACAACCAGGGCCAGGGCGATCCGGGCCAGCCTCATCGGCGTGCGGGAATCAGCAGGCGCCGCACGCGCCCGAGCATGCCGTTCCCCCGGCGGACCGAACGGAGCGCCGCCGCCACGTCGAGCGCGGTGTCCTCCACCTCCTCGTGGACCACGTCGTAGAGCGTCTCCAGATCTTCCAGTTTCATCTGCAGTCGGTCGGCGCCCCGGATCGCCTGCCGGCGGAGCCGCTTGCCGGTGGCCGCGAACGCGCCGGCCTCCTGCCGCACCAGCACCAGGACGTCCTGCGCCTGCTCGGTGACGCGGTGCACGCCCGTGAGCGCCCGTTTGGCGTCGTCCTCCACGCCATCGATGACCTCGCTCGCGCGGCGGATGGGCTTCGCCAGCCGGGCCACGACGATCAGCACGCCGATTGCGATCGCGAGAAACGACAGAGCCACCACCGCGAGGGATATCGCTACGGTCGGCCCCACCCAGCCGGGGGTGGCCGCCACCTGCCAGAGCCCGAGCATCGCCATACGCCGATCCTCCTCCCCAAAAACATAACCCGCCGGTCCATCCGGCAACCCCTGCATCACTGCGCTTGACGCTCCCCGAGGGCGGGGTGACGTTTCGCCATGCCCCCACGCTTTCGGGTTCGCGGCGGCCGCCCCCTGCGCGGGACGGTGCGCCCGGCCGGCAACAAGAACGCCGCCCTTCCCATCCTGTCGGCTTCGCTGCTCGCCGGAGGACCGGTCGAGCTCGAGAATATCCCCCGAATCCGCGACGTCGAGGCGCTGCTCGAGTTGCTGGCCGATCTCGGCTGCACGGTGGGGTGGAGCGGGCCCAACGCGCTCCGGCTGGACACGACCGGCGCCCGGCCCAAGCCGCTCGACCCGAAGCTCTGCGCCCGGATCCGCGCGTCCATTCTGCTCGCGGGCCCGCTGCTCGCGCGCTTCGGGAAGGTGGTGCTGCCGCCGCCCGGCGGCGACGTGATCGGCCGGCGTCGCGTCGACACCCATTTTCTCGCGCTCGAGCACCTGGGCGGCTCGGTGATCGTCGGCGACCGCTACGAGCTCGAGTCTCACGGCCTCCGCGGCGCCGACATCTTCCTCGACGAGCCCAGCGTGACCGGCACCGAGAACGCGCTGATGGCCGCGGTGGCCGCGAAGGGCCGCACCACGCTCAGGAACGCCGCGTCCGAGCCGCACGTGCAGGACCTCGCCCGCTTCCTCGTCGCGCTCGGCGCGGAAATCGACGGGATCGGGTCGAACACCTATGTGATCGAGGGCGGGAAGCCGCTGCACGGGACCCCCGCTCCGTACGCCATCGGACCGGACCACATCGAGATCGGCAGCTTCATCGGGCTCGCGGCGGTGACCGGCGGCGCCGTCGCCATCGAGCCGGTCCGCTCCGAGGACCTGCGCAGCACGCTGATGGGATTCGATCGCATCGGAGTCCGACCGCGCGTCGAAGGCACGCGGCTCGTCGTGGATGCCCATCAGGAACGGCGGATCCGCCCCGACCTGGGCGGACACGTCCCGAAGCTCGAGGACGGCCCCTGGCCCGCGTTCCCCGCCGACCTCATGTCCACCACGATCGTGGCCGCCACCCAGTGCGAGGGGATGCTCCTCGTCTTCGAGAAGATGTTCGAGTCGCGGCTCTTCTTCGTGGACAAGCTGATCAGCATGGGCGCGCGGATAGTGCTCTGCGACCCCCACCGCGCGGTCATCTCGGGGCCGGCGCCGCTCAAGGCGGCGGTCGTGGAGTCGCCCGACATCCGCGCGGGGATGGCCATGCTGCTCGCGGCGCTTGCCGCCGAGGGGACGAGCACGATCCACAACATCGGGCAGATCGAGCGCGGCTACGAGCGGATCGACGAGCGGCTCCTGAGCCTCGGCGCCGAGCTGGAACGGCTGGATGATTGAGCCGGCGCCCCGGGCCCATCCCTCGACGGGAGTCCGGAGCGTGGCCGAGCTTGCCGTGGCGGGACGAGTACCGCGCTTCGAGGTGCCGGAGTGGCGCGAGCGGTTTGGCGTCGTGGCGGGGGTGACGGGGCGGGGTGACCCCGATGGCCCCGGATTCGATCTCGGCTTGGGGACGGAGCAACCGGTCGCCTCGGCGATGGCCCGGTGGCGGGAGTTCCGGCAGGCCGAACCGGGATTCACCGCCTTCGTTCTGGGTCAGCAGGTGCACGGCACCCAGGTCGCCTTGAGCCCGGGCGCCGGCGGATGGACCATCCTCGACGGAGTGGACGGGCACGCGACCGCCCGCCCGGGCACCCTCCTGCTCGTAACCGTCGCCGACTGCATTCCGGTGTACCTCGTGGCCCCGCGTCGCCGGGCCGTGGCGTTGCTCCACGCCGGGTGGCGCGGAACGGCGGGGGGAATTCTCGGCGCCGGCGTGGGTGCGCTCCGACAGCTCGGAGCCGTACCTGGCGAGATTGTAATGCATTGCGGAGTAGGCATTTGCGGCGATTGTTATGAAGTGGGTTCCGAGGTGATGACAGCCTGCGGAGTCGGCTGCGAGGGATCCGGGCCGTGGCACCTCGACCTGCGCGAGCGCCTGGCCCGGGCGGCCGGGCGGCTCGGAATCCATGAGCTGACGACCTTGGTCTGGTGCTCCGCTCACGACCGCGACAGGTTCTTCAGCCACCGCGCGAGCCGCGGCCGGGACGGGCGGATGGTGGGGTACCTGGGGTACCCCGAGGCTGGCGCCGCCCGCATTGACGGAAGGCGACCTCTCCAGTAATATTTGCGTGCTGTCCCGGACGGCCCCGTGTGGGGCCGTGACGATGTGGGGGAGTTCCCCCACATTTTTTTTGGACCCGCATGTCGCCCGACGCGCTGCAGGACCCGATACGCGAGCACGTGGCCGGCCTCGGCTACGAGCTCGTCGATCTGCGGCGGGCAGGCACGCTGGACCGTCCCATTCTGCAGTTGCGGGTTGACCGTCCGGACAGCCGCCCCGGCCATGGGGTCACGGCGGAAGACTGCGCTGCGATCAGCCGCTCGCTCGAGCGATTTCTCGAATCCAGGGCTTTGGTCGGTCCGCGCTACGTGCTGGAGGTCTCCTCGCCCGGCATCGAGCGGCCGCTGCGCCAGCCGGACCAGTGGCGGCGGTTCGTCGGTCGGAAGGCCCGGGTTCGGGCCCAGGGCCTGAGCGGGCGGCCCGAGGTGGAGATCGTGGCCGTGCCCGACGAGGCGCACGTTGTGGTGCGGCTGCCCGACGGCGCGGAGCGGACGCTGGCGCTGGCCACCGTGGAGGCCGCGAACCTCGCGGCGGAGTGGCCGGCCGGCGCGCGGCCGCCGCGCGGGCGGCGGCACCGGCGCTCGTGAGCGGCGCCGCGGCGAAGGCGCGAGCATCGCGCCACAATCGGCTGGTCCCGGCCGCCATCCGGCGGAGCCGGACGGAGCCTCAGGAGACGGAGCCTCGAGAGGGAGTGAGGGATGTCGAGTTCGGCTGAGATGTTGGCCGCGTTCCGCGAGCTGACCACCACGAAGCAGTTGGAGCGGTCCGACCTGCTGGAATTGCTGCGGGACGGGATCCAGGCGGCGCTGGTGCGGAAGTTCGGCCCGAACGTGAAGTTCGAGCTCAACGTGGATGAGTTGCAGGGCACCATCCGGATCGTCCGCCTGCGCCAGGTGGTCGAGGCCGTCGAGGACCCGAGCTACCAGATCGCCCTGGAGGACGCCCGCTACGAGGATCCCGACTTCCAGGTCGGCGACATGCTCGAGGAGGAGGTCCCCTTCGCCGAGTTCGGGCGGCTGGCGGTGCAGGCGGCCAAGCAGCGGATCATCCAGCGGGTGCGCGAGGGCGAGCGCACCCGGATCCGGGAGGAGTTCGCCAACAAGGTGGGCGAGCTGCTCTCGGGCGAGGTGCAGCAGATCGAGCGCGGCAAGCTGGTGATCATGCTGAACAAGTTCCGCGAGGCGGAGGCGATCATCCCCTACCGCGAGCAGAACCACCGCGAGCACTTCCACCAGGGCGACACCGTGCGGGCGGTGCTGAAGCGGCTGGAGGAGACGCCCAAGGGGCCGCGGCTCATCCTCTCCCGGGGCGACCCGCTGTTCGTGAAGGCGCTGTTCAAGCTCGAGGTCCCCGAGATCCAGCAGCAGATCGTCGAGATCCGCGCCATCGCCCGCGAGGTCGGCAGCCGCACCAAGGTCGCGGTCATCTCGCGCGACGATGCCATCGATCCGGTCGGCGCCTGCGTCGGCCTCAAGGGCTCGCGGGTCCAGGCCGTCGTGAACGAGCTCGGGGGCGAGCGCATCGACATCGTCCCCTGGTCGCCGGACCCCGAGCGGTTCGCCCGGCTGGCGTTGGCGCCGGCGCGCGTGGCCAAGGTGTTCAGCGACC
>DASSOD010000033.1:0-19383 GCA_035700905.1 Gemmatimonadales bacterium
GGACCAGGCCGACCTGGTCGAGCTTCACGGGCATGTGCACGGGGTGCAACTCGAGCCGTCGAGCGAGACGCAGGCACCCGAAGGCGCCGAGCCGGGTGGCGCGGCGCCCGGAGGCGCCGCGCCGCCCGCCGAGGCGGCGCCGGCGCCCGCCGGCGCACACCCGCCGGTGAGTCCGCCCCCGCCGCCGAGCCCCGCACCCGCGCCGTCCCCGCCGCAGGCGCCGCCGCAGGGGGCGGCCCGGCCGTGACCGTGACGGCGCCGTCGTGGTTCGCGCGGCTCGATGCCGCCGATCCCTCGCTCCCGCTCGCGCTCGCGGCGTTCGTGCGCGCGGCGGATTCCGAGGGCCGCGCGGCGCTGGATGAGCTCCTCCTCGCCTATCGCGAGGGGTACGTCCGGATCTACCGGCCGCCGGAGGGGCTGGGCGAGTCGGTGCGCGCCCACGTGGCCGGCTTTGCCCTCCCCCGGCTCGCGGCCGAGGGCTGGCTCGCGGACACGGCGGCGAGCGACTGGGCCGAGGTGCGGGCCGCGGGCCCATGGTGGGAGGAGGCGGCCGCGGATCGCGAGGCCGCAGCCGCGCTCCTCCTCGCCACGGCGGAGCGCGCCTCCGAGCACGCGGGGGGCGCCGTGGCGCCGCCGGGGAGCGTGCTCGAGGGGCGCGAACTCACCAAGAGCTTCCGCGGCCGGCGGGTGGTGGACCGCGTGACGGTGCGGCTGGAGCAGGGCGAGATCGTGGGACTGCTCGGGCCCAACGGCGCCGGCAAGACCACCACGTTTTACCTGCTCACCGGCTTGATCCGCCCCGAAGAGGGGCGGGTGCTGCTCGACGGGCGCGACCTCACCCGCGCGCCGATGTTCCGCCGGGCGCGCGCCGGCATCGGCTATCTGGCGCAGGAGCCATCGGTGTTCCGCCGGATGACCGTCGAGGAGAACATCCGCGCCATCCTGGAGACCCGGAAGCTGCCGCGCGAGCGGCGCACCGCGCTGCTCGAGCGCATGCTGGACGAGCTCGGCATCCGGCACCTGCGGAAGGTGCGGGCCTACGCGCTGAGCGGCGGGGAGCGCCGGCGGCTCGAGATCACCCGGGCGCTCGTCACCGATCCCAAGTTCATGCTGCTGGACGAGCCGTTCGCCGGCGTGGATCCGATCGCCGTGCACGACATTCAGACCATCGTCGCCGGGCTCCGGCAGCGGAGCATTGGCGTGCTGATCACCGATCACAACGTGGAGCAGACGCTCGACATCGTGGATCGCGCCTACATCATGTTCGAAGGAAAGGTCCAGGCCGCCGGCACCGTGCGCGACCTGGTGTACGACGACCGCGTCGCCCAGCTCTATCTGGGCCCGACGCTGACCACCCGCCTGCGGGCGCGTTTGGAGGCCGCCGGATGAGCCTTAGGACCGGTCTTTCGCAGCATACCAGCCTGCGCCAGGAGCTTCGGGTCAACCCGCGGCTCTACCAGGCGATGGACATGCTGTACATGCCCATGATGGACCTGCAGCAGCACCTGAAGCAGGAGCTGCTGGCCAACCCGTTCCTCGAGCTGCTCGAGCCGGAGGAGGAAACGCAGGAGGAGGCGAAGCCGACCGACGAGCAGGAAAAGGAGCAGAAACAGAAGGAAGAGGAGGTGGACTGGGAGGAGATCCTCCTCAACGGCTTCGACGTGGGCGGCGTGCGCGAGCAGTACGAGGTTCAGGAGTACACCGAGCCCGTGACGGTCGAGACCCGCAATCTCACCGACCACCTCCGGGAGCAGCTCCGGCTGCTCGACCTCACGCCCCGCCAGCACCTGCTGGCCGAAGAGTTCCTCGGGAACCTCACGGATGACGGCTATCTCGCCGCCTCGCTCGAGGAGATCGTCGGCTCGGTGAACGAGCTGGTGCGCTCCCACTTCGTCCGCGCGGAGGCGGACGAGGCCGAGGACGAGGAGGACGAGCTCGGCCCCGAGCCCGGGTTCGGCGGCGCCTCATCATCCGCGGCCGCCGCCTCCGGCGCGCAGGCCGGCGCCGGCCTCGCCGCGACCGCCGTCGAGGAGGCGCCCGCCGCGCCCGCGCCGCCGCCGTCGAACGTGCCCGACGGCGCGCTCTACACCATGGCCGAGGCCGAGGAGATGCTCGGCATCGTCCAGAAGCTGGACCCGCCGGGCGTCGGCGCGCGCGACCTCCGCGAGTGCCTGCTCATCCAGCTTCGGGAGGCCAGAGACACCGAGTCGCTCACCTACCGCCTGGTGGCCGACGCCTTCCCCGACCTCATCGCGCACCGGTGGAACGACCTCGCCAAGCGCTTCGGGGTGGAGCCGGCCAAGGTGCAGGCCGCGGCCGACCAGCTCGCGCGCTTCGATCCCAAGCCCGGGCTCAAGTACTCCGATCGGAACGACGGGTACATCATCCCCGACCTCATCGTGGACAAGATCGGCGAGCGCTACCAGGTGTTCCTGAACGACACCGGCATGCCGCGGCTCCGCCTGAGCCGCGCCTACCAGGAGGTCGCGCGCGACAAGAAGAAGCTCACCCCCGAGAACCGCGAGTTCATCGCCTCCAAGATGAACAGCGCGAACTGGATGATTCAGGCCATCGAGCAGCGCCGCCAGACGATGCTCAAGGTCATGAACTTCATCGTGGATCGGCAGCGCGACTTCTTCGAGAAGGGGATCGAGTACCTCAAGCCGCTCACCCTGCGGGAGGTGGCCGAGGTCATCAACATGCACGAGAGCACGGTGAGCCGGGTGACCAACGAGAAGTACGTCCAGACCCCGCGCGGCGTGCTCCCGCTCAAGTTCTTCTTCTCCAGCGCGCTGCAGACCGCGTCCGGCGAGGACGCCAGCGCCCGGTCCATCCGCGCCAAGCTGCAGAAGATGGTCGCCGAGGAGAAGCCGAGTCGGCCGCTCACCGACCAGCAGATCGTCCACCTGTTCCAGGAGCAGGGCATCCAGATCGCGCGCCGCACGGTCGCCAAGTACCGCGACCAGCTCGGGATCCTGCCGGCCCGGATGCGGAAGCGGGTATGACGGCGGCCGGCCCCGCTGACGCGCTGGATGTCAGCGTGCTGGTGCCCGCCAAGGACGAGGCGGCCAACCTGCCGGAGTTCGTCCAGCGCTGCGCGGACGCCCTGGGGCCCGCCGGCTTCAGCTACGAGGTGGTCGTGGTGGATGACGGCTCGCGCGACGCGACCCCCGGGGTGCTGCGCGAGCTGCACGCGCGCCATCCCTTCCTGCGGGTCGTGACCCACCGGCGGCAGCGCGGCATCGCCGACGCGCTCCGCTCCGCCGCCGACGTGGCGCGCGGCGACGTCTGCGTCTTCTACCCGGCCGACCTCCAGTACCTCCCCGAGGACATCCCGCCGCTCGTGCGCCCGATCCTCGAGGGCCGGGCCGACATCGTCACCGGCACCAAGCAGGGAAAGTACGAGAAGGCCTTCGTCTCCGGGGTGTACAACGCGCTCTGCCGCTGGCTCTTCGGCGTGCGGGTACAGGACCTCAACTCGGTCAAGGCGTGGCGGCGCGAGGTGATGGCCGGCGCGACGCTCAGGCCCGACTGGCACCGCTTCATGGTCGTGGTTGCGGCGGCCGATGGCTACCGGCTGGAGTCGCACCCCGTGCCGCTGTATCCCCGCCGCGCGGGCGTGTCCAAGTTCACCTGGAGGCGCATCCCGGTCGGGGTACTGGACCTCCTCTCGGTGTGGTTCCAGCTCCGCTTCGGCCGGAAGCCGATGCTGTTCTTCGGCATCGTGGGCGCCGCGCTCTTCGCGCTCGGTTTTCTCGTGGGCGTGGGAGCGCTGGTGCTCCGCTTCGGCTTCGGGATCGGCTTCCGCCCGTTCCTGAACCTGGTCGAGACGATGGTCATCAGCGGCATCGCGCTCTTCGGCTTCGGTCTGGTCGGCGAGATGATCGCGGGGCTCCGCGAGGAGAACCGGGAGATCGCGCGCGCCCTCGCGCGGCTGGCGCCGCCGGACCGCCGGGACTGAGGCGGTGCGGGTCGTCTTCGTCACCCATAACTATCCCCGCTGGCCCGGCGACATCGCCGGCGGCTTCCTCGCGACCCTCGCCGAGGCGCTGGTGCGCCGCGGGGTGGCGGTCTGCGTGGTGGCGCCGAGCCAGGCGGGGCAGGGTGGCCAGGCGGAGGTGGGCGGCGTTCGGATTCGCCGGGTGCGCTATGCCGCGGCCCGGCGCGAGATGCTGGCCTACCGCGGCACCATGCAATCGGCCGTGCGGAGCCCGGGCGGGCTGCTTGCGCTGGCGGGGCTGTGGCGCGCGCTCCGGCGCGCGGTCGCCGAGGAGCTCGCGGCCGGCGCCGATCTCGTCCACGCCCATTGGTGGATCCCGGCGGGGCTCGCCGTGCCGCCGGACGCGCGGACCGTGCTCACGGTGCACGGCACCGATGGTGCGCTGCTCCGCCGCTCGCCGATCGCGCGGCGGCTCGCACGCCCGGTATTCCGGCGGGCCAAGGTCGTGACCGCCGTCTCCCGCGAGCTCGGCGGCTGGATCCAGGCCGCGGTGCAGCGGTTCATTCCGCCCGAGCACATCCAGCCGATGCCGGTGGACGCGAGCGGGTGGCCGTGGACCACCGGCGGCGGCGGGGCGATCGTCGTCGCCCGGCTCACGCCGCAGAAGCGGGTGCAGCTCGCGCTCGACGCCGTCGCCTGCCTGGTCGAGCTGGGGCGGGCGCTGCCGCTCACGATCGTGGGCGACGGGCCGGAGCGGCCCGCGCTCGAGGCGGCCGCCGCGCGCCTCGGCATCGCGGCGCTGGTCCGGTTCGCCGGCGCGGTCCCGTCGGAGCGGATCCCCGGGGTCCTCGCCCGCGCCGACCTCATGCTCTTTCCCGCCATCGGGGAGGGATTCGGCCTCGCCGCCGCGGAAGCGCTGATGACCGGCGTCCCCGTGGTCGGCTGCTGGGACGGCGGCGGCGTGCTCGACGTGGTGCCCGAAAGCGGGGCGGGGCGGCTCACGCTCCCGTCGGGCGAGGCCATGGCCGACGCGGCTCTCGACCTGCTCAACGATCGCCACCGCCTCGAGCGCGGGCGTCTCGAGGGTGAAGCGTGGCGGCGGCGGCTCGCGCCGGATCACGTCGCGGAAGCCTGCGAGGGATGGTACCGGGAGGCGCTCGTTGCCTGACCGCAGGTGGTGGCGCGCCGCCCAGTGGACGTTGGGCCTCGTGGTGGTGGGGTTCGCGTTCCGCGCGCTGCTCCGCAACTGGGACGAGCTGCGCGCGCAGCCGGTGGGCATCGCGCTCCATCCGGCGCTGCTCGTGGCGAGCGCCATCCTCGTCTGGTGCATGTACGCGGTCCTCGTATGGGCCTGGCGCGCCATGCTCCTGAGCTGGGGACAGCGGCTCGGCGGGTGGCCCGCGGCGCGGATCTGGACCGTGTCGAGCCTGGGCAAGTATCTCCCGGGGAAGGTGTGGGCCGTGGCGGGCATGGCCGTCATGGCGCAGCAGGCAGGGGTGGCGCCCTGGGCCGCCACCGGATCGGCCATCATCCTCCAGGCGCTCGCCGTCGGCACCGGCGCGGCCGTCGTGGGCGTCACCGGATCCGTGGCGCTCGAGGCGGCCCACCCGGGCGCCCGCGCCGCGCTGGCGCTGCTTGTCGGCCTGAGCTGCGCCGGCGTCGCGCTGCTGCTCTGGCCGCCGTTCATGGGCCGCCTCCTCCGGCTGGCGGGCATCCGCACCGACACACCCGCGCCGCGGGTGGGTGGAGTGCTCGTGGGCATCGTCGCGAACGCCGCGGCGTGGACCGGCTACGGCGCCGCGCTCTGGCTGCTCGCGCGGGGTCTCCTGCCCAACGCACCGCTCGACCTGGCGAGCGCCATCGCCGTGTTCACCGCCTCGTACCTCGCGGGTTTTCTCGCGCTGCTCGCGCCCGGCG
This sequence comes from Gemmatimonadales bacterium, assembly GCA_035700905.1. GTDB lineage: Bacteria > Gemmatimonadota > Gemmatimonadetes > Gemmatimonadales > GWC2-71-9 > DASQPE01. Next base: position 5,858 of record DASSOD010000033.1, read on the forward strand.
GGCTCGGAGTGCGAGAGGGGTTGTTCATCCTGATGCTGCAATCGTCGCTCGGCCTGGCCGCCGCCACCGTGCTGGCCCTGGCCTCCCGCGTGCTGCTCACCCTGACCGAGCTCGGCGCGGCCGTTCCGTTCATTCTTTTTCCCCGGCGGGCTCCACGTGTCGCGCTCTGAAGCTGCACCTATGACCGCACCCGAGGTCCGCCCGGCCGCGACGGCGGCCGCGGCGCCGCTCGAGCCCCGCCATCCCGCCGTCGTGGCCTTCGTCGTCTTCCTGCTGGCCGCGCTCGCGCTCTGCTGGCCGATGCTCGCCGGCCGCTTCCTGGTGAGCCCGCAGAGCGACCAGTACGTCGCGGGGTACGCCTTCCGCCTGTTCGGCGCGGAGTACTTCCGCGCGCACGGCTCCATCCCCGAGTGGAACCCGTATCTCTTCGGGGGCCTGCCGTTCATCGCCGCGCAGCACGGCGACATCTTCTATCCCACGGCGTGGCTGCGCTGGTTCCTGCCGGTGGACACCGCGATGAATCTGGGCTTCGCCGCGCACCTGGTGATCGCGGGCTGCGCCATGTACGCGCTGCTCCGCGCGCTGCGGCTCGGGTGGGCGGGATCGGTGGTCGGCGGGCTGGCGTACGAGCTGACCGGCATCGTGGCCTCGCTGGTGAAGCCCGGCCACGACGGAAAGCTCTTCGTCTCGGCGCTCGCGCCGCTCGCGCTCCTGGCGCTGCTCCGGGCGGTGCGCGAGCGGCGGACGGCGTGGTACGGCATCCTCGCCCTGGTCGTCGGGCTCTGTCTCCTGAGCCCCCACTACCAGATGACGTACTACCTGCTGGTGGCCTGCGGGATCTGGACCGTCTGGCTCGCGCTGCTCGACCCGGAGCGCCCGGCGAACCGCCCGTGGTGGCGCCCGGTCGCTGCCGCGCTCGGGGCCGTGCTGCTGGGCGTCGCCATCGCCGCCATCCAGATCGTTCCGTTCTACCAGTACATCCCCTATTCACCGCGCGCGGCCGGTGGGCCGAGCGGTGGGTGGGAGTACGCGACCTCGTACGCGATGCCGCCTGAGGAGATCGTCACCACGGTCCTGCCGCAGTTCAACGGCGTGCTCCAGGGCTACTGGGGGCGGAACTTCTTCAAGCTCCACACCGAGTACCTCGGCGCAGTCGTGGTGCTGCTCGCCGCGTTCGGCTGGGGCGAGCGGAAGCGCCGGCCGCTGCTGCTCGTCAGCGGCGCCATCGCGCTGCTCTTCCTGCTCGTCGCCTTCGGCGGCCACACGCCGTTCTACTGGGTGTGGTACGAGGTCATGCCCATGATGAAGAAGGTGCGCGCGCCGGGCATGGCATTCTTCCTGGTGGCGCTCCCCGTCGCGGTCTGGGCCGGCGTCGGCGCCGAGCGGCTGCTGCGGGGTGAGGTGTCGCCGACCGCGCTCTGGACCGGCGTCGGCATCCTCGGCGGGTTCGCGCTCCTCGGTGCGGTCGGCGGCCTCGAGCCGGTGGCCACCGTCCTGGCGCAGCCCGACGCGCTCGACCGCGTCGCGGCCAACGGCCCCGCGCTCCGGGCGGGCGCGCTGCGGCTGCTCGTGTTCGTGGCCGTCGGCGCGGCCGTGTTGGTCGCGATCACCCGCGGGCGCTTGCAGGGGCTCCCCGCCGTTACCGCGCTCGCCGTCGTGCTCGCGGCGGACCTCTGGAGCATCGATCGCATCTTCTTCGACTTCGGCCCGCCGGCATCGTACCTCTACCGGCTCGATGCGATCACGGCCGAAATCAAGCGCGAGCGGCCCCCGTTCCGGGTGCTCGATCCGGGAGTCTACCCCGGCTCGTTCCTCATGGCCGAGGACATCCAGTCGGTCCTCGGGCATCACGGCAACGAGGTGCGGTTCTACGACGAGCTGCTGGGCGGCAAGAACGTGTGGTCCAACATCGGGAATCCCGCGATCGTGGATCTGGTCGCGGCCCGCTTCATCGTCCTCCCGAAGAACGACTCGCTTCCGGGGTACCGTCGCGTCGTGGCCGCGGAGGAGACCGCCGCCGGCACCCCGGCCGTCCTGTTCGAGCGGGACTCGGGGGCGGCCTATGCCCGGGTGCTGCCGGCGGCGGCGAAGGTGAGCGAGGACCAGATCGTGCCGACGGTGCTCGACGCCCGCTTCCCCTATCAGCGGATCGCGCTCTACCCGGACACGGCGTCGCTGCAGCCGGCCGCCATCCGCCCCAACGAGGCGGTCGCGCCGGCGGCCACGACCCCCTCGATCGCCGAGTGGGAGCCGGGCCGGATGCGCATCACGCTCGCCGGAGCCGACACGCGGCCGACCTACCTCCTGGTAAGCGAGACGTGGTATCCTGATTGGCACGCGACCGTGGATGGCAAACCGGTCCCGGTGCACCGTGGCGACTACGCGTTCCTGAGCGTCGTGCTGCCGCCGGGTGCCAAGGAGGTCGGTCTGGAGTTCGCGTCGGGCGCCTACCGTCGGGGGCAGCTCGTGTCCGTGCTCGCGCTGCTCGCCACCGCGGCGCTCCTGGCCGGCCCGCTCGTCGCGCGCCGGAGGGCGAATGCCTGAGCGGGTGCTGGTCGTCATTCCCACCTACAACGAGCGGATCAATCTCCCGCTGCTCGTCCCGCAGGTCCTGGCCCAGGATCCGCGGATCGAGGTGCTGGTGGTGGACGACAATTCGCCCGACGGCACCGGCGAGCTGGCCGACAGGATGGCGGCGGCGGAGCCGCGCGTTCACGTGCTCCACCGGGCGGCCAAGGAAGGGCTCGGCAAGGCCTACATCGCCGGCTTCCGCTGGGCGCTCGAGCGCGGCTACGATCTCGTCTTCGAGATGGACGCCGACTTCTCCCACGACCCGAAGTTCCTGCCCGAGTTCCTCCGCGCCGCCGAGGGCGCCGACCTGGTGATCGGATCCCGCTACAAGACCGGGGTGAACGTGATCAACTGGCCGATCTCGCGACTGCTCTTGTCGCTTGGCGCCAATCACTACGCCAAGTGGATCACGGGCCTCCCGGTCGAGGATTCCACCGGCGGGTTCAAGTGCTTCCGCCGCCAGGTGCTCGAGGCGATCCCGCTGGAGCGGGTCCGGTCCAACGGATACGCCTTCCAGATCGAGATGAGCTTCCTCGCCTGGAAGCGCGGCTTCCGCATCTGCGAGATTCCCATCGTCTTCACCGACCGGGTCGAGGGGCAGAGCAAGATGAGCCGGCGCATCGTGCGGGAGGCCATCTGGATGGTCTGGTGGCTGCGGATCCGGTCGCTCCTGGGGAAAGGATGAGACGGATCGCGTTCTACAAGATGACGGGGTCGGGAAACGACTTCGTGATGCTCGACGGGCGCACCGCCGCGCCCGGCGCCTGGAGCCAGGCGGCGATCGCGGCCGTGTGCGATCGGCGGAACGGGGTCGGCGCCGACGGGCTCGTCATCCTTGCCCCGGAGGCGGGCGGCGTGCGGATGACGTACTGGAACGCCGACGGCGGGCGCGCGGCGATGTGTGGCAACGCCGCGCTCTGCAGCGCGCGCTTGGCCGCGACGCTCGGCCTGGCGCCGGCTGGGGCCGTCACGCTCCTCACCGACGCGGGCGTGGTCCAGGCGCGCGCGCTGGACGGGGCTCTGGCCGAGATCCGCCTGCCGGACGCCCCCCTGCCGGTGGCCGCCGCTGTGCCGCCGGCCCCCGGGGAGCGGGTGCTCTGGTTGGGCACGGTGGGCGTCCCGCATCTCGTGGTCCTGGTCGACGACGTCGCGACGGTGGATGTGGCGGCGCGCGGTCGCGAGCTGCGCTGGCACCCTGCCGCCGGTCCGACCGGCGCAAACGCGAATTTCGTGTCGCCGCCGCGCGCGGCGGGGGGGCCGTGGCGGATCCGCACGTTCGAGCGGGGCGTGGAGGGAGAGACCCTGGCATGCGGCACGGGCACGGTCGCGGCGGCGCTCGCGCTCGCGGCGCACTGCGGCACCGGGCTCCCGCTCTCGTTCCAGAGCTGGGGCGGTCCGATCCTCACGGTCCGCGCGCAGATCGCCGGCGGGATGGCGGCCGACCTCTGGTTGGGCGGTCAGGGCCGACTCGTGTTCCAGGGGGTGTGGGAGGGCGGAGGCTTCTCGACTACCGGAACATCGCGGGACTGATCTCCAGCGCGACCTCGGTGATCCGGTCTACCGGCAGTCCAGCCCGCCGCGCGTGCTCCCGGACCGCTTCGGGACTCGGCGCGTCGTACTCGCAGTAGATCTTTCCGTCGGTGTCGGACACGTAGCTTCGCACCCAGACCACCTCGGGCATCGTCTCCAGCACCTCGAGCGAGCGGTGCGCGGCCGCGTCCAGCGCGTCCTTCGTGAGCCGCCCGACGGTTCGTTCGATCAGGTACCTTGGCATGGTCCCCTCCCAAAGCGTGTCACGCGGGGCACGGCAGATTGCACCGCTCGCGCAAGGCGTCGTCCCCGCACTCCGCCGCGATCGCGGCCGCCTCTCCCGCGAGGTCCCGCGCCCGGTCGGCGCGTCCCTGCGCGAGCTCGAGCTGCGCGAGTTGCGCGAGCATCCAGCCCTCGCCCCTGCGATCGCCGAGTGCCCGGCGAAGCTGGAGCGACCGGCGATAGTCCCGCTCCGCCGCCGAAAGCTCGGCCGACTCGCGGTGGAGATCGCCCAGCGCCGCGAGCGCGTGCGCCTCGAGCAACGGTTGCTCGGCCTCGCGGTGGAACGCAATGGCCTGCTCCAGACAGGTCCGCGCCTCCTCCCGCCGCCCCAGGGCCTTGAGCGTTACGCCGACGCTGTTGAGCATGAGCCCGCGGCTGGGCCGGTCGCCCAGCGCCTCGTAGAGCGCGAGGGCGCGCTGGTACTCGCCCAGGGCGCTGTCGTAGGCGCCGCGCTCCCACTCGAGAATGCCGATCGTGTTGCGCAGCCGGCCCTCGGCGGGTCCGTCGCCCAGGTCGCGCGCCAAGGCGGCCGCCTCGCGGTAGTGCGCCAGCGCGCGGGCGGGCCCGTCCTCCTGGCGGCGCGCGCACCGCGCGAGCCCCTCGAGCGCGTTGAGCTCGCCGGCGCGGTCCCCGCTCTCCCGCGCCAGGCCCAGCCCGCGGCTCCACGCCGCCCCGGCTTCGGCGGCTGGTCCGTGTCGCTCCTCGATCTGGCCCACCCGGGCCCACATTCCGGCCTCCGCCGCCCGGTCCTGAAGCTGAGCGAAGAGGCTCGCCGCTTCCCGCAGGTGCGGCAGCGCCTCCCCGTCGCGCCCGAGGCTCTGCAGCACTTCGCCGAGGAATCGCAGCGACTGCGCCAGCCCCGGCGCGAAGCGCGCCTTCCGGGTGAGCTCCACGGCCTCCTGGTAGTATCGCACCGCGTCCGGGATCGCGCCGCTCTGCAGCTGAAGGTGCGCGATGGCGGTGTAGTGATAGGAGAGTTGGATCGGGAGTCGCTTGGCGGCGGCGCCGGCGGCGGCGCGCTCGAGGTATTGCAGGGCGAGCGAGAGGTCTCCCCGCTCGCGGTGGATGTTCGCGAGGTTCTGGAGAATGTACGACCGCTTGAGCGGAAGCTCGCCCGCGTCGCGAGCGCCGCCCGCGTGCTCCGCCTCGGTCGTCTCCACCAGGCGCAGGGCCTCTTCCAGTGCGTTCCGCGCCTCGCCGTAGCGGCCCAGCGCCTTGAGCACCGGCCCCAGGTTCGAGAGGTCGCCCACCACCGCTTCCACGTTCCCCTCCGCGCGATCGAGCGCGAGCGCCTCCTCCATGTAGGGCAGCGCTTCCTCGTTCCGGTCGGCGTGCCAGCGCAGAAGCCCCAGGCTCCGCAGCGTGTTGCGCAGGCCCACGCGATCGTCCAGCTCGCGACGCATGCGCAGCGACCGCTGCAGCGCCTCTTCGGCCTCGTCGAACCGGCGGAGCAGGGTGCAGACGTCGCCGCGGCGAAGATACGCCTCCGCCAGGGCCGAGCGGTCGCCGGCGGGCTCGAGCAGCGCGATCAGGCGGTCCACGATCTCCTGCTGCCGCGCGCGGAGGCCCAGCGTCTCGCAGAGCCGCTCCTGACGTAGCAGTATGTCGCTCAGCCGCCGGGCGCGCTCCGGCCCGTCCGCCAGGCGGGCGGTCCACGCCTCCGCTTGCTCCAGCATCTCCAGGGCCTCCGCGAACTGGCTCAGCGCGTTGGCGCGCTCGGCGGAGTGGAGCGCGTAGTGCACCGCCTTCTCCCACTGCTCGGCCCGGCTGAAGTGATGCGCCAGGCGATCGAGGTGCTCGGGCAGCCGCTCCCGGGGAAGGAGCTCGATCGCGGCGCCCACCCGGCCGTGGAGGTCCTTGCGCTGGTGTTCCAGCAGCCCCGCGTACGCGACCTCCTGCGTCAGAACGTGCTTGAACCGGTATGCCGGCTCGGGCACGACCTGGACCTGCTGGATCAACCCGGCGGCCTTCAGGGTCTGGAGCGCGTTGGCCAGCCGGCCCCCGCCGACGAGCGTGTGCTCCAGCAGGTCGCGGGTGAACTCACGGCCCGCCACCGCCGCGACGCGCAGCACCGAGCGCGCCTCCTGGTCGAGGCGGTCGAGGCGGGTGCGGATGACCGCCTGGACGGTGTCGGGAAGCTGGAGGGCCTGGGGGTCTCCGGCCAGCGTGACCTCGTCTCCCGCGACGCGCACCGCCCCCTCCTCCACCAGCGCGTGGCAGATCTCCTCCAGAAAGAAGGGATTGCCGCCGGTGCGCTCGTGGATTCGAGTGACGAGCTCGCTCGGCACACGCTGCGCGCGCAGGACCGAGCGCACCACGGCCAGTGATCCGGACTCGGCGAGCGGCCGCAAGTGGAGCATCGTCGGATGGCCGGCGCCCGCCCAGGCCGGCATGCGTTCGGGCCGACAGGTCACGACCACCAGCACCGGGTAGCCGGCGACGAGTTCGGTAAGCTGCTGGACCACCGAGTCCGAGGCGTCGTCCACCCAGTGCCAGTCCTCCAGCAGCAGCACCGCCGGGCGGCGGCCGGCCGTCACCGTGACCAGCGCGGCGAGCGCGTCCTGCATGACCAGCCGGAACTGCTCGCCCTGAAGGTGCCGCGGCAGCGGGTACCGCTCGCTCGGCAGCGCCAGCAGGTGCAGGTAGAGCGGAACGAACTCCTCCAACTCGCTGCCCAGCGCGCGAATCGCGCGCGCCGCCGACTCGGCGTCCGTGTCCGGCGCCTTGGCGTCGCCCAGCCGGAGCGCCCCGCGCAGCACTTCGACGAAGGGCAGATACGCCGTCCCGCCGCCCAAGCTCTGGCAGCGGCCCTGCAGCAGGGCGATGCGGTCGCGGTCGAGCCCGTGCCGGAACTCGTGCAGCAGGCGGCTCTTTCCGAGGCCCGCCTCGCCCACGACGATGGCGCACCGGCTGGCCCCCTCCATCGCGCAGTCGAGGAGCTGCCGCAGGGTCGCCAGCTCTTCGTCCCGGCCGGTGTACTCCGTGAGACCCCCGCGCTCGGCGGCCTCGAGCCGGGTCTGGTATCCCGTCGGCCGAACCACCTCGAAGACCGGCGCCGCATCGGCGCGCGCGGGGAGCGGCAACGACTCCCGCGCCTCGCACACGAAGTACGGACCGATCAGCCGCTCGCATTCGGCCGTGATCCAGATGGCGCCGGGGGCGGCACGCGCCGCGAGCAGGGTGGCGGTCGGGGCCGCGGCCCCGACCAGCTGGAACTCCTCGAACGGGCCATTCGCGTGGCGCACGATGCAGGGGCCGGCATCCACCCCGATCTGGAGCCGGACGCGCGCGCCGCCGGCATCGACCAGCTCGTGCCCCGAGCCGCCGACACGCTCGTGCAGGTCCGCCGCCGCACGGATCGCGCGGAGCGCGTCGTCCTCGTGCGCCACCGGCACGCCGAACAGCAGCACGACCGCGTCGCCCGAGCATCGGTTCACGATGCCGCCGTGACGCTCGGCGCAGGCGCGCGCCTCGGCCTCGACGCGCCGGAGCGCCTCTTCCAGCCGACCAGGCGCGAGCCGCTCCACCAGCTCGGCGTGCTCCGCGACGTTCGCGACCGCGACCGCGATGCGGCGCCGTTCGCCCTCGGCCGGCACCCCTCCGGCGATCCGCGTCGCAGCCGAGCGGGAGGGAAACCGCGCCGTTCCAAGCTCCTCCAGATCGCGGGCCAGCTCCCGGGCCGTCGCGTAGCGATCCTCCCGACGCTTCGCGAGCGCCCGCAGCAGGATGCGGGCGAGCTCCGGCGGGGTGCCCGGCCGCCGAACCGACACCGGCTCGGGCTCGAGCGTCAGGATCGCGTGCAGCACCGCCTGCTCGTGTCCGCCCCGGAAGGGGCGCTCGCCCGCCAGCAGCTCGAAGAGCACGACGCCGAGCGACCAGAGGTCGGAGCGCCCGTCCACTGGCTCGCCCGACACCTGCTCGGGACTCATGTACGCGATCGTCCCCGGCGCCATGCCGGTCTGCGTGAGCGTGACGTCGGCCAGCTTGGCGATGCCGAAGTCGAGGATCTTGAGCGTGCCGTCCGCGGTGAGCAGGAGGTTGGCCGGCTTGATGTCTCGATGGACGATCCCGCGATCGTGCGCGTGCGCCAGACCGTTCGCCACCTGTATGGCGAGCTCGACCGCGTCGGCGGCGGGAAGGGGCCCCTCCGCACATCGCTGCTTCAGCGTCTTGCCCTCGTAGAAGGGCATCGCGATGTAGAGCTGGCCGTCGTCGGTCTCGCCGATTTCGTGGATGGTGCAGATGTTGGGGTGGTCCAGCGCGCCCGCCGCCTGGGCCTCGACGCGGAAGCGCTCGCTGGCCTGCTCGTCGCCGATCAGGTGCGGGTGCAGGAACTTGAGCGCCACCACGCGCCCGAGCCGGCGGTCGCGGGCGCGGTAGACCGCGCCCATGCCGCCCTCGCCGAGCTTTTCGAGCCCCTCGAAGTGCGCCACGCCGGCCGGCGGGCGGAGCGGGGAGAGCGCGGCCGTAGCGGAGCGGGCATCGCCGACCCGGTCGAGGGGGCCCGGCCGCAGGTGGGCTGCGAGCATGGATGCGACCTCGCTCCGGAGCCCCGCGTCTCCCGCGCTGGCCCGGTTGAGGTAGTCCCCCCGCGCGTTCTCCGGCAGGGCCAGGGCCGCCAGGAACATCTCCTCCACCCGCCTCCAGCGCGTGGGGCGGCCCGTTGGCGTGCGCCCGGCGGGCGCGATGCGGCGCCGCAGCGCCCGCAGCAGCGATGCGAGGCGGCCGCCGCTCACCGGCTCAGCTCGCGATGAAGCCACGCTCGCGCCACGGTCCAGTCGCGCTTCACCGTGGCCGGGGCGACCCGGAGTGCCTCCGCCGTCTCCTCGATGCTCATGCCGGCGAAGTACCGGCACTCCACCACCTGGCTCTGGCGTGGGCTTACCTCCGCGAGTCGGGCGAGCGCCTCGTCGAGCGCGAGCACCTCCTCCGGCCGCGCGGCGGCGACCGGCAGGGCGGCGAGGTTGTCGTCGAGCGGCAGCGTGTGTCGGCCCCCGCCGCGCTTCTGCGCGTTCCGCTGCGCGGCGTGGTCCACCAGGATGCGTCTCATGGCGCCCGCGGCGACCGCGAAGAAGTGGGCCCGGTCCCGCCAGCGCAGCCGATCGAGGCGGACCAGCTTGAGGTAGGCCTCATGGACCAGATCCGTGGTGGCGAGGGTGATGCCGGTGCGCTCGCCGTCGAGCTGGCGGTGCGCCATGCGCCGGAGGCGCGCGTAAACGATCGGGGCAAGCCGATCCAGCGCCGAGCGGTCCCCCTCGCTCAGGGCCGTCAGCAGGCGGGTCACCTCTCCGGGATCGTTCATGACAGGCCTCGACGCATGGTCCGAGGCGGTGAACGGTGGACGCGGAACGCACTCGCAAGCTACCCGCCGCCCAAGGGGCGAGCAAACCCGCCGCGTGCCTGAGCCATTCAGGGGCGTTTTCCCGCCTTAACTGCATCGGAACTGCGGGCAAGAGCGACGAACCCTCTGTCCACGAGGACCCCAGGATGACGACGACCATCGAGCCGCGCCCCACAGCGACGCCTCCCAAACCGGCGGGCGAGACCTCAGCGGCGCCCGCGGCTGCGCCCGCGCAATCCGTCCTGACCGACGCACTCCTGGGCCGCTGCCTCGAGCGCGCACCGGTGTACGACCGGGAGAACCGCTTCTTCACCGAGGACTTCGACGAGCTCCGCGATGCCGGCTACCTCAAGATCGCGGTGCCGGTCGAGCTGGGCGGGCGGGGGCTGTCGCTCGCCCAGGTCCTCCGCGAGCAGCGCCGGCTCGCGTACTTCGCGCCCGCCACGGCGCTCGCGGTGAACATGCACGTCTACTGGACCGGCCTCGTGGCCGACCTGTGGCGCGCCGGCGACCGCTCGCTGGAGTGGCTGCTGCGCGAGGCGGCGAATGGGGCGGTGCTCGCGGCCGGGCACGCGGAGACCGGCAACGACATCCCGCTCCTCCTCTCCACCACCCGAGCCGAGCCGGTGAAGGGCGGCTACCGATTCCACGGCCGGAAGTCCTTCGGCAGCCTCACGCCGGTGTGGACCTACCTCGGCCTCCACGGGATGGATACCAGCGAGCCCGGCGCGCCCAGGATCGTGCACGCCTTCCTGCCGCGCGATGCCGCGGGATACTCGATCGTGGACACCTGGGACGTGCTCGGGATGCGAGCCACCCGGAGCGACGACACGGTGCTCGACGGCGCGTTCATCCCCGACCGATTCGTCGCGCGGGTGCTGCCGGCAGGCGCGGCCGGAGTCGATCCCTTCATCCTCGGCATCTTCGCATGGGGGCTGCTTGGGTTCGGCAACGTGTACTACGGCATGGCGCAGCGCGCGCTCGACCTCACCGTGGACGCGATGAAGCGGAAGCGCTCGCTCGCGGTGTCCCGCTCGATGGCGTATCACCCTGGCGTCCAGCAGCAGGTGGCGGAGATGGCGCTGGAGCTCGAGGCGATCGGACCGCACCTGGACCGCGTGGCGGAGGATTGGGCCGCCGGAGCGGATTTCGGGGCGGGGTGGATCGTCAAGATCTTCGCGGCGAAGCACCACGCCGTTGAGGGCTCCTGGCGGGTCGTGGATCGCGCGCTCGAGCTGGCCGGCGGCTTCGGCATCTTCCGAAAGGGCCCCATCGAGCAGCTCTTCCGGGACGCCCGGCTGGGCCGGATCCACCCGGCCAATTCGCTGCTCACCCATGAGATCGTGGCCAAGCTCACGCTCGGCATCAACCCCGACGAGCAGCCGCGGTGGGGATGACCGGGGGGCGGTGATCCGGCCGGCGTAGACCGGCGCGAGAGGCGGCGGGCGGCGCGCGAAGGGCGCGGGCCGCCCGCTGTCGTTTCCGGCGGCCGCGTCTCCAGGCAGGCCCGTCCACGCCATTTCCACCCGCCGTGGCATCAGCCCGGCAGCGGCCCCTCTGGGAGTGCCGACTGTTGACCCCCGGCCAGCCGCGTCCCCGGGGCGGGCGCAAGCAGGGCTGCGTCGGCTGGGGCATGAGCTGCGGCGGAAGTCTAGCCTGGAGAACCGACACATGAGGCCGGGTTCTCCACAGTTATCCCCAGGCGAAGTTAACATAACATATCTTATACGACGTATGTCCGAACGACAGGTCCTCCACCCGCGCGCGTTGAATTGAGATTGTCCCTTGGCCCCGAGCCCGAATGGCCCGGAGCCCGACTGGCGCCGTTAGCCCGCCCCGGCTCGCGGCCGCGGAAGATCGCGGGTCCAGGACGCCTGGGGTGCAGCGACGACGCCAAAAGGGTCCCGATCGCACGTCCGATCGAGACCCTCTGGTACCTTCAGTTGGTGAATCGCGGAGTGCCCCGCAGCCGCAGTGGTCCCCGAGGCACGCGCCGCGTGGCCCGGGCCCGGCCGTCCGGACAGCTACATCGCTCCCGCCGTGAGCTCCCCCAGCCGTACCTGCGCTTCCGTCACGGCCGGCGAGTTCGGGTACCTCTCAAGCACGGTCCGGTACGCTCGGACGGCCTCCTGCGTCTTTCCGGCCTCGCGGTACGCCCGGGCCGCCTCGAGGAGGTACGACGCCTTCATGTCGCCGAGCTCGGCGTGCTGAGCGGCCTGCTCGAAGGCCTGCGCCGCCTCGGCGAACTTCTTTCCGCTTTCGAGCGCCGCGCCGAGGAGGCCGTATGCCGGCACGATGTAGCGCGGCGGCGGGTTCGTCGCCACGAACTGCCGCAGGTTGTTCGCGGCGAGCTCCGTCTGTCCGCTCGCGACACGGACCTGGTTGAGGGCGATGACCGCCTCGGTCGCGGCACTGGTGCCCTGATACGTCTGGATCAACCGCTGGAGATCGGCGGCGGCCTGCGGCAGGTTGCCGCGGTCGGCGACGGCAAGGGCCTGGGATAGCCGCGTCGTGGCCTGCGCCTCCTTGCGCCGGCCGCTCTCGGTCACGAACCACGCGCCGGCCGCGACGAGGAGGACCGCCACCACCACCGCGATCAGCAGTCGCATTCGGTCGCGGTACCAGGGCGTGGGCGCGGTGGGTTGGCCCACCCGCGGGGTCGTCGTCGCTTGCACTGTCGTCGCCATGTCGTCCAGCTCGTGGTCGTGGGATGAGGAGCGCGCGACCCTGCCGTGCCCCGGAACCTTGAAGAATAAGGTGCGGCGCAGCCGACGCGCCACCCGATCGGCCCGCCGCCGAGTGCCCCCGAGAGGATTCGAACCTCCGGCCAACGGTTTAGGAAACCGCTGCTCTATCCAGCTGAGCTACGGGGGCAGAGATTGCGGTACAACAACTTCCGTACGCTGACCTAACCTAGTTTCGCGGGCGTGGTCACGAAAGTGGTCACAAATGGCGCCCGGAGCCGCTCGAGCCGCTCGGCCAGGACCTCGCCGTGCTGCTCGATCCGGTACTCGACCACCTCCGAGCGGTGGCGCACCTGGCCGAGGTGGCTGTAGACCCGCTCCACCATGTCCTGCGACCCGTGGCCCATTTCCCGGCTCACGGTGTACGGGCTCACCGGCGCCCCGCGATCGAGCGTCTGCAGGCGCGCGGCGCAGTAGGTGTGGCGGAACATCTTGGGCGTGATCGCGCCCTCCCCCCAACCGGCCGGCACGGTCACCCGATTCAGCGCCTTCCGGAAGTCCGTCACCATGCGCTCCTGCCCCGCCTCGATCCGCGGGAAGAGGAGCTCGCTGGGCGGGCGGTCCGCCTGGAACACGTACGGGCGGAGGATCTCCTCGAGCTGCGGCCAGAGCGGGATCGTCCGGTGCGAGGGCCGGGTCTTGAGCCGCCGCGTGGCGTTCTTCCGAAAGGTGACTGTCTTCCGGTCGAAGCTGACGTCCGCCACCTGGAGACCGAGCACCTCCGCCTTGCGCCCGCCGGTGAGGAGGAAGGTGGCGACCAGCGGGTACATGAACGCGGCCGCGAGGTCCGGCCGGCGAAGCGGCAGCACCCGCGCCGCCTCGAGCAGGAGCGCCGCCTCGTGCACCTCGAGCCAGCGCGCCTCTTCGCGCTCGGCCGTGGGCTTCTCCATGAGCGCGCTCACCGGGTTGAAGCCCGGCGGGACGTAGCCCTCCCCCTGCGCGCGCCGATACAGGTTGCTGAGCGCGTACAGGTGCTGTCGCAGGGTGCTGCCGGTGAGCGTGCCGCCCCGGGGCGACGGAAGCGCCTGCAGCTGGGTGACCCATGCCCGCACGTCGGC
>DASSOD010000034.1:0-3746 GCA_035700905.1 Gemmatimonadales bacterium
AGGGGCACCGAGTCGCCCAGCCACCGCTGCTGCCACGCGGGCTCGTAGACGTCCAGGGCGATCAGGTCGGCGACCGCCTCGGTGAAGGGATCGCTGTCGGGCCAGTCGGCGAAGGCGGGCCGGGTCCGCACCGCCGCGATGTGCACCGCGTGCCCCGTCTCGTGCAGCAGCTCGTTCAGGTTGTCGAGTCCGCCCGTCCGATAGGTGGCGAACACCCACGGCTCCGCCGGCTGCCAGCCGTCGCCGCGGTGCCGGGCGCGCACGCCGAACGTGGTGAACGCCACCGGGGTCTTTCCCTCGCGCGGGGCGAGGTCGTATCGCACGTGGAGCGAGTCCACGTCCGCGCCGAGCGCGCGGAACACCGCCGCGTTGATGGCGCGCAGGCTCTCCGCCGGAACGCGCGGGCTCAGCACCCGGCTCGCCTTGCCGGCCTGGTAGTGCCAGTCCCACGGCTCGATCAGCGAATCGGGCGCAGCGGCGCGCCAGGCCTCGAGGATCGCGACCAGCCACGCGAGCATGGTGTCCGGCTCCACGCCGAGCGCGCGGGCGCGAATGGCCACGGGCGACGGGCCGCCCCGGCGCGCCACCGCGCGCACCAGCTGGCGATAGGGGCTCGCCGGGCGGTCGTCGCCGTTCATGCTGCGCCAGACAGGATCGAGGGCGAGGAAGAGGCTCCGCCGCCGCTCGCGATCGTCGGTGCGGGCGAGCCGCGCGAGCAGCGTGAGCCGGTCCAGCGCCTCGCCGTCCGCCACGACGTTGTGCTGCGCCCAGGCGTAGCAGGCGTACGCGCGGCGCGAGAGCGAGTCGGGCCCGTTCCGGAGCGCGCCGATCGCCGCGGCGTCGTACCCGCAGTCGGGCGGCGATGCGGCCGCCCCTGAGCGGTCGGCCGGCGACCCGGAGAGCGGGCCGAGGTCCCTCGCGAGCGCGGCGCCCATGATGGCGAGCGCCTTCCGGTCCTCCGTGGCGAGCGCCGTCGAGTCCACCGCGCGGAGCCGCGTCGCGAGCGTGTCGCGCAGGGCGTTCTGCCCCCGCGCGAGCGCGGGGAGCGGTATCCCCTCGGGGCTCACGTCGCGGCCGGTCGCGATGGTGACGTCGTAGCGGTCGCGCAGGGCGCGGAGGTCGGCGTACACCGACTCGGCGGCCGCGAGCAAGGCCGCCGAGGCCCCGGGAGCGACGGCGCCGCCGCCCGCCGCCCCGGGCGATGCGCCGGAGTCCGCGCCGGTGGAGCGAGCCGCCGCCGCGGCGGGCGATGCGGGTGTGGCGCCCTTGGGCGCGCACGCGGCGGATTGGAGAGCGACCAGCGTGGCCGCGAGCAGCAGGCCGATGCGGTTCATCCCCGCGCGCGACCGCACCGGAGCCCGCCTCACATTCCGCGCACCACGACCGGCGGCAGCGCGGCCTCGATCGCGGCGCGGTGCGGCTCCTCCCACGGCGGAAGCTTGAGGCTCGTGCCGAGCGCGGCGGGCGACTCGTCCACCGCGAACCCGGGCTCGACCGTCGCGACCTCGAGCAGCACGCCCCCCGGCTCCCGGAAGTAGATGGACTCGAAGTAACAGCGGTCCATGACCTCGGTGACGCCCAGTCCCAGGCGCACGAGCTCCGCGCGGAGCCGCCGCTGCTGGTCCGCGCCCTCGATCGCGAGCGCGACGTGATGCACGGTGCCGAGTCCGTTCCGGGCCGGAGGAGCATCGGGGTCGTGCACCAGGTCGAGCATGCGGCCCGGGCCGCCGCCCGCGATCGCGAGCCGGGTCCGCCGCGCCGCCTCGTCCGCCACCTCGAAGCCGAGCAGGCCGGTGAGCAGCTCGATGGTGCGGCCGGGTGACGCCACGGTGAGCGTCACCGTGTGGAGTCCGCGGATCGCGACCGCCGGATCCGCGCCGCCGCCGGTCCAGGGCGTGCGCCGGTCGGCGTCGCTACCGACGAGCTCGAACGCGAGGCCCGAGGGGTCGTGCACCAGGAGCGCCGGATCCCCGAACCGCTCGCCCGCATCGGCAACGGGCACGGCAGCCGCCTCGAGGCGGTGGCGCCACGCGTCCAGCGAGTCCGAGGGCACCGAGAACGCCGTCGCCGTGATCTGGCCCGCGCCCTTCACTCCCGCGGCCACCCCGCGCCCGCCGTAGGGGAACGTGGTCCAGATGGTGCCCGGCGTGCCGCGCTCGTCGCCGTAATAGAAGTGGTAGACGCCGTGGTTGTCGAAGTTGACGGTGCGCTTCACCAGCCGGAGCGCGAGGAGCCCGGTGCAGAAGTCGAGGTCGGGCTGCGCCCGGTCCACCGTCGCGGTGACGTGGTGGAGGCCGGTGATCGGGTGGCGCATCGCGCTCATGCGGGCGCGGGCTCCGTCGCGGGGCGCGGCGGCCGGAGCCGGAGCGCGATGCCGGCCGCGACGACGCAGAGGAGCGCGACGAACGCGAGCGCCGGCCCGAATCCGCCGGTGCGGTCCTTCACCACGCCGAGCAGGTACGGTCCGACGAAGCCGCCGATCGCGCCGATCGAGTTGATCAGCGCGATCCCGCCCGCCGCCGCCTGCTCCTTGAGGAAGACCGTGGGCAGCGCCCAGAACGGGCCGATCGGGCTCAGCACCCCGAAGGTGATCAGCGAGAGCGCCGTCACCAGCGTCACGGCATCGCGCGCCGCGATCGCGAGCACGAATCCGCCCGCGGCCACGAGCGCCGGCCCCGCGATGTGCCAGTGCCGCTCGCCGCTCCGGTCGGAGCTCGCGCCCACGACCGCCATGCCGAGCGCCGCGACGATGTAGGGCACGGTGGAGACGACGCCGACCGCGAAGTTGCCCAGGCCGGACACGCCCTTGATGAGCTGCGGCAGCCAGAGGTTCACCCCGTAGAGTCCGACGATGATGAGGAAGTAGACCGTGGCGAGCGCCCACACGGTCGGGTTCCTGAGCATGCGGAGGAAGCTGGTCCCGTGCATCGCGACCGCGTGCGCCCGCTCCTCGGCGAGGGTGCGCTCGAGCCATGCACGCTCGGCCGGCGCCAGCCAGCGCGCGTCCGCCGGCCGGTCGGGCAGGACGACGAGTACGAGGAGGCCCACGATCACCGAGGGGACCCCCTCGAGCAGGAAGAGCCACTGCCACCCCGCGAGGCCGAAGTGGCCGTGCAGGTCGAGCAGCGCGCCCGAGATCGGCCCGCCCACGATGCCCGAGATCGGGATCGCCGCGAGGAACCAGGCGTACGCCCGCGCCCGCTCCCGCGCCGGGTACCAGTAGGTGAGGTAGAAGATGATGCCGGGAAAGAACCCCGCCTCGGCCACGCCGAGCAGGGCGCGGAGCGTGTAGAAGCTGGCGGGGGTCTGGACGAGCATCATGGCGGAGGCGACGAGTCCCCAGGACACCATGATCCGCGCGATCCAGATCCGCGCCCCGGTGCGGAGCATGATCATGTTGCTCGGCACCTCGAAGAGGCAGTAGCCGAGGAAGAAGATCCCCGCGCCGAGCCCGTACACCGCCGGGCCGAACCCGAGGTCGCGGTTCATCTCCAGCGCCGCGAACCCGACGTTCACCCGGTCCAGGAAGTTCAGGTTGTAGAGCAGGAAGAGGAACGGCAGCAGCCGCCGGGAGACCTTCGCGACCGCGCTCCGCGCGACGTCGGCATCGCCGGGCGGAACGCGGTGCGGGGGGAGCCACGGCTGGGCGGACACGCAGCAAATATGGCGGGCGGGCGGGCGAAGGCGGAAGGCGGAAGGTGGAAGACGGAAGACGGAAGACGGAAGGCGGAAGGCGGAAGGCGGAA
>DASSOD010000035.1:0-3503 GCA_035700905.1 Gemmatimonadales bacterium
CAGCACGGAGCCGCGCTGGAGCTGGCGGCGGCGGGGTACGTCACGCTCACGATGGAGCTTCGTGGCTTCGGACACCTCGGGGAGGCCATCGGCACGGACCACGCCTACGTGGCGTCCCGCGCCCTCATCGCCGGGACCTCGTATCCCGCGATCGTGCTCGACGATCTGCGGCGCGCGGTGTCCGTGCTGGCCGTGCATCCGGGGGTCGACGCCGAGCGGATCGTGGTGACCGGATGCAGCCTCGGTGGAGACCTGGCCGTCAGCCTCGGAGCGCTGGACCTGCGCGTCGCCGCGGTCGTCGCGCAGGGGCTCACGCGGTGGACCGGCCGTCGCGGCCATCGGCCTTCGCCCGCGGACGACGGATCCCGGTTCACGGGAGATCCGTGCGGCATCATCCCCGGCGAGATGTCCACCGCACACTATGAGGATCGCTTCCTCCTGATCTCGCCGAGGCCGTTCGCGATCATCGGCGGCTGGGACGACGTCGGGCGCTTCCCGGAAGGGGACAGCTGGCTGGTGACCCTGCTGCGCGACGCCTATCGCCTCGAGGGCGCGCCCGAACGGTTCGAGTTCATCCGGGTCGACGGCGGGCACGAGTACCACCTCGCGCCCGCGGTCGCATTTCTGAATCGCCATCTGGGAGACGCTCGAGCGATGAACGCCCGCGCTCGACGCCGATCGAGGCACGCGCTGGAGACGAGTCCGCGTTGAACGAGCGCTCTGCGAGCGTGGCACGCAACGGACCGCGAGGTCGGATTCGGCAGGGCCGCCCGGATGCAGAACGGGCGCGACGATCCCTTGATCGCGCCGGAGAAGGCCTCTAAGCCGGGTTCTGTCTGACCGCCGCGGTCGCCCGCGGCGGCGAGATGATCATTTCTCTAGGACGCCGGTTGCCCGGCGCCTCAAGCGGCCATACCCGAGAGCCCCACGCGGGCCGCGCTTCACCTGCTCTCGCGAGCAGGATCGCTCTCCTATTTGGCCTTGCTCCGGGTGGGGTTTACCGAGCCGGCCCGGTCGCCCGGGTCGCTGGTGAGCTCTTACCTCACCGTTTCACCCTTACCGCCCGTGAAGGCGGCGGTCTGCTTTCTGTGGCACTGGTCCGTGGGGTCACCCCCCCTGGCCGTTAGCCAGCACCCTGCCCTGTGGAGCCCGGACTTTCCTCCCGTGCGGTCGCCCGCACCGGCGATCATCCAGCCTTCTCTGGCGCGTTCAAAGAGCGTGGATCGCTGCCAGTCAGTATAGCGTAGCGGCGCGCTACCGGCCGGGGGCAGGGCCCGGCGCTCGCTCGAGGGCGAGGATCTCCACGTCCACGCCCGGCGAATGCTGGCAGAGGGGCGGGCCGTCGGGCGCGGGCAGCCCCGCCGCGGCCAGCAGGCTCTCGGAGAGCGTCTCGATCGCGGCCCGCCGCAGCGGGTAGGGTACGTGGCGGACACGCCCGCGGAAGAGGCCGGTCCGCCGCTGCACGTAGAGCGTGTAGCGCTCGATCAGGAAGTGCTCGCGGCTGCCGGGCGGCGCGGTCCAGGACGGCTCGCCCACCGTCCAGGTGACGCTGAGCTCCGCGGCCCGGCCATATCGGCGGCGCGAGGCGTAGGCGATGCGGTCGCCCGCGACCCGGCGGCTCATCGCGGCCAGGAAATACGGAAGCCCGAATCCGAGCCGCGCGCCGGCCACCGCGACCGCGGAGGCGGCCTCCAGCGAGAAGAAGTAGATGCCCGGCTCGCCGTCGGGCCCCCGCACGTAGGTGCGCAGGTTGACCTCGAGGAAGGCGCTGGCGAGCGCCGGGGGCACCCAGGACAGGCGCGACTCGGAGATCAGGAACGGGATGAGGGTGATCCAGACCCGTCCCTCGTGGCGGTCGAGCGCGAGCGCGGGCGGCACCAGGGGCCGCACCCGCGCCTCGGGCACCGGCCAGTGAGCGAACAGCAGATCGCGCCAGCGCTGCCGGATCACGCGCGGCCGATTGTGCGATTCGGGCGCCGATTCAGGGGCCGATTCGGGAGGCCGATCCGGGGCCGATCCGCGCCGGCGCGCGCGGTCACGGCTCCTGGCGTCGGTCCGCTCGCTTCTCCGCCCGGCGCTCCAGTTCCCAGTAGCGCCGGTCGCGCTCCTCGAGGATCTCCTCGGTCGGACGCAGCGGGGCTTCGGCGGGCTGCTCGACGCCCAGCGCGTGACCGATCTCGTCGACACGGTCCTGATCGGGCGTGGACACGCTGCCGCCCACCGTCTCCTCGCCGGAGCTCTCTGCCCGCTGCCAGTCGGCGTCCACGTCGCCGCCGGTAGCCGCGGGCCCCGTCGCGTGATGCTCCGCGAGCTCGTGGAGCAGCGGTACCACCTCGCCGCGCTCCTCGCCGCCTTCGTCCGGACGCCGGGGGACGCCGGTCCGCTTCGTTCCGCGCGCGCGCTTCGGTGGCGCGGCGGCCCGGGCGCGCTTCTTCGCTTTGCCGCGGGACGGCGCGCTCCGCCTGGTGGTTGCCTTCCGGCTGCGCTTGCCGGCGCCTTCCTTCGCGGCCCGCTTGCGCCCGCCTCGCTTCGCGGCCCGCCCGGGCCTGGTCTTGCGCTTGGCCATGAGTCACCTCCTGGAACACGTCCCCGAATCGGTGTGGTACGCGCATGGTCTCACGGATCGTGCTCGCGTGGCTCGTCCTCGACGGAGACCCGCCGGCGCGCCCGGCCCGCTCGGCGCGGCGCAATTGACGCCCCCGGGAGCGGTCTGCTAGGGTGGCCGCGCCAATCGCTTCTCACATTCCTCTCGCACGATGTCCCGAGGGAGGTCGCAATGGCGCAAGAAGCGTACGATTCGGCAGCGGGCGACTCCATCTCGCGCCGTGGGATGCTCCGCTGCGTGGGCGCCGCGGTGGGGGCCGCCGTCCTGGCTCCACGCCTCGTGAGCGCGCAGACGCCGCCCAGCCCCATCGGTCCGCCCAGCACCATCACCCAGCCCCCGCGCGATTTCAGCCCGCGCGGCGCGCCCACCACGTACTTCACCGATCCCGACGTGCTGACGGTGGAGCCGGCGTTCAACGGGCTGCGGCAGCCCAACGCGTCCATCCTGCGCCTGTGGACCGGCGCGCTCTGGTCCGAGGGGCCGGCCTGGAACGCGCAGGGCCGCTACCTGGTCTGGAGCGACATCCCCAACAACCGGCAGCTGCGCTGGATCGAGGACAACGGACACGTCAGCGTGTTCCGCATGCCCTCGAACAACAGCAACGGCAACACGTTCGACTTCCAGGGGCGGCAGCTCTCCTGCGAGCACGTGACGCGCCGGGTGGTGCGCTACGAGCTGGACGGCTCGGTGAGCCTCATCGCGGGCACGTTCAACGGCAAGCGGCTCAACTCGCCCAACGACGTGGTGCCGCATCCGGACGGCAGCTACTGGTTCACCGATCCGCCCTACGGGGCCCAGCTCTACGAGGGAACCGTGGACGCGGCGGGCGGGCCGGCCAATACCGGCGGCCGGATCAATCCGAAGCTCGGGCAGCCCCTCGAGCTCGGCAGCTACAAGC
>DASSOD010000036.1:0-7492 GCA_035700905.1 Gemmatimonadales bacterium
CGCACGTGATGGGCCGCGAGCACCGCGTCCCCGGCCGCACCCAGGAGCGGCCTGGCGTCGGCGAGCGCGGCCCGGGCGCGGTCCAGCGCCGCGCGGTGTCGCTCGTTGTTGAGCGTGGGCTCGAGGTCTTCCAGCCGCATGCGGTCTCCGAACACCCGCTCCGCTGCCGCGCGTCGCACCACGTCGAGCCCGCGCCCGGTCACGACGGAAACGGCGAGTGGGTCCCGCTCGCCGGCTACCAGGTCCGCCTTGGTCCGGATCAGGAGCGTCCGCCGCTCGCGCGCGAGCGCACACTCGCGCCGGTCCAGCGCCCGGCCCGCCTCGACGCACAGCAGCACGAGATCGGCGGCCGCGAGATAGCGGTGCGAGACCTCGATGCCGAGCCGCTCGACCCCGTCCGCCGATTCTCGTAGCCCCGCGGTGTCCACCAGCCGCACCGGCCAGCCAGCGAACTCGGCGTGCGCCTCGATCGCGTCTCGGGTGGTGCCGGGGACGTCGGTCACGAGGGCCCGCGCCGTGCCGAGCAGCGCATTGAAGAGGGAGGACTTGCCGGCGTTCGGCCGCCCCGCGAGCACCAGGAGCGCGCCCTCGCGGAGCCGCTCCGCCGCGGGTGCCGTGGCGAGCAGCAGATCGATCCGCTTGGCCGCGTCGTCGAGCGACTCCGCGATCCGCTCGGCGGGCACCGGGCCGTCGTCCTCACCGGGGAAATCGATGTCGTAGCCGAGCAGCGCCTCCAGGTCGAGCAGCGACGACCGGAGGCCGGCGATGCGGCGCGAGAGCCCTCCCTCGAGCTGCCGGAGCGCGGCACGCGCCTGTGCGGGCGCCGCCGCGTCCACGAGGTCCGCAACGGCCTCGGCCTGCACCAGGTCGAGCTTGCCGTTGAGGACGGCGCGACGGGTGAACTCGCCGGGGTGCGCCGGCCGCGCGCCGGCCGCCTCGAGCGCCGCTACCAGGCGCGTGGGCACCACGAGCCCGCCGTGGCACGAGAGCTCGACCATGTCCTCGCCGGTGTAGCTCGCGGGCCCCGGGAACGCGGTGTAGAGCCCGCGGTCCAGCGCCGCGCCGTCGGGCCCACGAAACGTCGCGAGCGTGGCCCGTCGCGGCGGCGAGTCGCGGAACCCTTCGATCACCCGCCCCGCCACCTCGAACGCCCCGCGGCCGCTCAGCCGCACGACGGCCAAGGCGCCGCGGCCGGGCGGCGTGGCGAGCGCAGCGATGACGTCGGACAACATGCCGGAAAGCTACATCTGCCCGCGCGGGTGCGACGCGGAGCCCCGTCGCCGGGCCCCGCTGCCGCGCGCCGAGGGTCACCGGCGTCGCCGTTGGCGCTGGGGTTTGGTGCGGACCTCGGCCTGCGCGGGCGGGGGGGCGGGCGCCGGCGCGGCCACGTTCCGCCGCATGCGCTCCCGCGCCAGGAGGTACTGCTGCGGGACGCTCGCGATGTTGCTCACGGCGTAGTAGAGGTTCAGGCCCGACGCGAAGTTGAGGAAGAGGAACGTCATCATCGCCGGCATCACGTAGAGCATCATCTTCATCTGGGGATTCGGCTCCATCCCGAGCTGGCCCACCTTGCTCAGCGCGAACATGGAAACGCCCATGATGAGCGGGATGATGTAGTACGGGTCCGGACGCGAGAGATCGGGCAGCCAGAGGAACGAGGTCCCCCGGAGCTCGATCGTGTTCTGGAACACGAAGAAGAGCGCGAAGAGCACCGGCATCGGGAGCAGCATCGGCCAGCAGCCGCCGAACGGGTTGACGTTGTGCTCCTTGTACAGCCGGAACATCTCCTGCTGCATCCGCTGGGGATCTTCCTTGTAGCGGTCCTGGATCTCCTTCACCAGCGGCTGGATGGCCTGCATCGCCATGCTCGCCCGCATCGCCTTCTGGTTGAGCGGCCAGAGCAGCACCCGCACCAGGATGCCGAAGATGATGAGGCCGAACCCGTAGGCGATCCCCAGGTGGTCATGCATCCAGACGAGGAGCGCCCGGGTGGGCACGGCGAAGAACCGGATCAGCGTCCGGAAGCCGGGCCACCCGTACGGGTTCACGTCGTCGAAGTCGTGGCCGATCGCCCGCAGCCGGTCGTGCTCGAGCGGCCCGGCATAGACCGAGTAGGAGAAGTCGCCGCTCGCCGTCACGGGGAGGCTCGCGTGAATAGCGGCCGAGCTGGGCCGCTTCCCGGCGTCGGGCGGCGCGACGGCGGTGACGCCGGTGATGCGGCCTCCCGTGCTGTCGAAGGCGAGGACGGCGGTGGTGAAGTACTTGGACTTGATCGCCACCCAATCGAACGGACCGCTCAACGTCTTCGGCTCGCCCGGCTCGAGACTGGAGAAATCGGTCCGCTTGGCGTCGTTCTGCTTGGTCACGATCGCCAGGGCGCGATGATTCTCGTTGCTGTCCGCCTCGGTGTTCGCAAGCCCGGGGCCCATGCCGACGAGCAGGAGGCCCCCGTTCGGGCCCACGCCGCTCACGTGGCCGCGCACGTACACCCGGTAACTGTCGGGAACGAACGTGTAGGTGAGCTCCACCCCGATATGCCCCCGCTGGGCCGTGAGGCCAAGGCGAGCGGGGCCGCCCTGCACCGGGAGGGAGTCAGTCGAAGGGGTGAAGGTCCAGTCGTCGAGCCGGATCGTGTCGCGCTCGAGCACCAGGGTCGTGGCGAGGAGATCGCTTCCCGGCCGCAGCAGCTCCGCCGGCTCCCCCCGCTCGTTCGGCGCCATGGACCGGTACCGCGCCAGCTCGGCGCTCACCAGCCGGGCCCCGCGCGTGCTGACGCCGTAGGCGTAGAGCGGCGAAACCACGTGGACGGTCTCCGCCGCCGCCGCCGGCTGCGCCGTGTCGCGCGCCGGGCGGGCGGTGTCCGCCGCCTGCGCGGCCGGGAGCGGAGCGGGCTTGGGCGCCGCCGCTTCCGGCGCCGGCCGCGGCACCGCTGAGCTGTCGGCGGGCGCGGCTCCCGGCGGCCGCGCGGGCGGACGGCGAAGAAAGATCGCGGGAAGAATCGCGATCACCATCATCAGGATGATCGCCCAGACGGCGCGTCGGTCCATGGGTCGAAAGATCGCTCAGGGCACGGGGTCGTATCCGCCCGGATTGAATGGGTGGCAGCGCGCGAGCCGCCGCGCGGCAAGCCACGAGCCCCGCAGGGCGCCGTGGCGCCGGATCGCCTCGATGGCGTATTGCGAGCAGCTCGGCGTAAACCGGCACGCGGGCGGCAGCACCGGCGAGATCACGAGCTGGTAGGCGCGGATGAGCCCGGCCAGCGCGGCGCGAGGCCAGAGGCGCGGCGCCGCAAGCGCCGGAGCGGCGCGCTGCGCGCTCACGTCCGCTCCCTCGAGCTCGCCAGCCGGGCGCACCAGTCGAGCAACTCGGCCCGGAGCGCCGCATACGGGGCGCGGTAGGCTTCCGGACGGGCGCGGATCACCACGTCCAAGGCGGGCAGCTCCTGCTGCAGCTCGCGGCGCCAGATTTCCCGCAACCGCCGCCGCAAACGGTTACGGGCCACCGCGGTGGACCGATGGCGAGGAACGATCAGCCCGATCCGTGGGTGGCCCGTTGCGTTGTCCGTCCAGATCATCTCGAGATGCTCGCTGCGGCGGCGGCGCCCTTCCGTGAGGCACCGGCGAATGTCCGCCGCCCGCGCAAGCCTGGCCGCGCGCGGGAGGCGCGCTGGCGCCGTCAGGAGCCTCCGTGCTTCGACGGCACGCGCACCGTGAGGCGCTTCCGTCCCTTTTTGCGGCGGCGCGACAACACCGCCCGACCCCAGCGGGTGGCCATGCGGGCGCGGAATCCGTGCTTGGCGATCCGCCGCTTGTTCCGCGGACGATACGATGGCTTCATACGCGGTAGAGCCCTCCGATGAGCCCGGGAAGCTATTCGGGTGCCTATGCCGACGCAAGCCGGACGGCGCATCGGCGCGTGCCGAGGGCCGCGCGAAGCGCGGTTGACTTTTCCACAACCGGCCCGTACTATCGGCTGCCCTTGAAAAATCCCCCACCGTTGCCGAGTGCAGATGCAGCTGTCCGCCAAGGAAGCCTGGAAGCGCATCCTCGACGAGGCTCAGCGAGAACTTCCAGCCGACATCATCCGGAACTGGCTCGAGCCAACTGAGGCCATCGCCCTCGAAGAAGGTCAACTGATCATCGGCGCACCGGACCAGTTCGCCGCCGAATGGAACGAAACCAAGCACGCTCCCGTCCTCACCCGGCTCGCCGAGCCGATCGTGGGGAAGCCGACGCACATCGTGTTTCGCGTGGCGGAGGACCGTCAGCGCCGCCCCCAGATGGATTTCTTCGTGCAGCCACCGGCCGCCGCTCGCGCCGCCGGTGAGGGCGCCAACGGCCGCGCGGCCGCCGGCAATGCGAGCACCCAGCCGCTGAACGAGCGCTACACGTTCGAGACGTTCGTCATCGGCAAGTCCAACGAGCTCGCCGCCGCCGCCGCGCACGCCGTCGCGGAGGCGCCGGGCAAGACCTACAACCCGCTCTTCATCTACGGCGCCACCGGCCTCGGCAAGACCCACCTCATGCAGGCCATCGCCCACGCCCGGCTGGAGAAGACCTCCGGGACCCGGGTGCTCTACGTCGGCGCGGAGCAGTTCCTGAACGAAGTGATCGAGAGCATCCACAGCCGAACCATGCCGGACTTCCGGCGCCGCTACCGCAACGAGGTGGATCTGTTCCTGGTGGACGACGTCCACTTCCTCGAGGGCAAGGAGCAGACCCAGGAGGAGTTCTTTCATACGTTCAACGCCCTGCACCAGGCCAACAAGCAGATCGTCCTGACCTCCGACCGGCCCCCGAAGGAGATCCCGGGCCTCGAGGCCCGGCTGGTGAGCCGGTTCGAGTCGGGCATGGTGGCCGACATCGGGCAGCCGGACCTCGAGCACCGGATCGCCATCCTGCGCAAGAAGCAGGAGCAGGACCACCTCGAGACCACCATTCCCGACGACGTGCTCCGCTTCATCGCCGAGCACGTGCGCTCCAACGTCCGGGAGCTCGAGGGGTGCATCATCAAGCTCCTGCTCTTCGCCTCCCTCAAGCACAAGGAGATCTCGATCGAGCTGGCCCGGGAGGCCCTCTCGGACAAGATCCGCCCCGGGGAGGACGGCGCCGACCTCCGGAGCAAGCCGATGCCCACGATTCACCGGGTCCAGGAGGTGGTCGCCCGGCGCTGGGGGGTCACGCCCGAAGGCCTCCGGTCCAAGGCCCGGATCAAGACGCTCACCGTCCCTCGTCAGATCGCGATGTATCTCGCCCGCGAGCTGCTGCAGATGCAGTTGGTGGAGATCGGGCAGGCGTTCGGGGGCCGCGATCACTCCACCGTCATCCACAGCGTGGACAAGGTGCAGCGGCAGATGTCGCGCGATCGCACGTTTCGCGAGAAGATCGAGTACGCGCGCCAGGAGTTGTGCGCAGAATAATCCCCGCGCGCGTGAATGCGCTGTGGGCAGTCTGGACGAGAATGGAAACCGTCGGTGCGGGTCCGCAGCGTACACAGCGAATCGACACCGGGCGGCGCGGCTACCGGATCGGCCGACGCGAACTTGCGCGCCGCGTCCACATGTCCAGACCCTCTACTACTGCTGCTAGTTCTCTTACTCACAGAGTAGTTGTGTTTATTAGCAGGCCGAGGAGTGCATGAAGCTCACGATTACGCGGGAGCAGCTCCAGGAAGGGCTGGTGGCGGTGGCGGCGAGCGTGCCGGCCAAGACCACGCTGCCCGTGCTCGCGAACCTCCTGCTCGAGGCGTCGCGGGAGGGGCTGCGGCTCTCGGGCACCGACCTGGACATCGCGGTGGCGACGACCGTGCCGGCGTCGGTGGACCAGGAAGGGGCGATCACCCTCCCTGCGCGGAAGCTGGTCGAGATCGTGCGTGAGCTGCCCAGCGCGCCGATGCGCATGGTGGCGAGCGGCGAACAGCGGGTCACGATCGAGTGCGGCCGCTCCCGCTTCCGCCTGCTCGGCCTTCCGCGGGAGGAGTTTCCGGCGTTCCCCGCCGTCAAGTTCGACGGCGCATGGCGCGCCTCCTCCAAGGACCTCCAGAAGCTCATCGGCCACGTCGCCTTCGCCGCGAGCACCGAGGAAAGCCGCCCCATCCTGAACGGCGTGCTCTGGGAGCTCCGACCCGACCGCATGCGGATGGTGGCCACCAACGGCCACCGGCTCGCGCGCATGGACGTGCCGACGCCGGCCTCGGGGGGCGCCGGCACCGCGGACCTGATCGTGCCCCCGAAGGCACTGGAGCAAATCCGCCGGCTCTTCGGCCCGGAAGACGAGATCGAGATCGCCCGGAGCGAGAACCACCTCGGCTTCCGCTCCGCGCGGACCCAGGTGTTCACCCGCCTGATCGAGGGCCCCTACCCCAACTACGAGCAGGTGATCCCGCGGGAGAATGACAAGACCGCCACCGCGGACAAGGGCGCCCTCACCGCGGCGCTCCGGCGCATGAGCATCGTGGCCAGCGACCAGACCCATCGAATCCGAATGGGCTTCGCCAACGGCACCTGCAAGCTCTCGGTGCAGACGCCCGACCTGGGCGAGGCGCAGGAAGAGGTGACGGTGACCTATGACGGGGAGCCGCTCGAGATCGGCTTCAACGCGTCGTACCTGCTCGAGATCCTGAAGTACATCCCGACCGACGAGGTTCGGATGACCTTCAAGGCGCCGGAGCGGGCCGCCACCTGCGAGCCGGTGGCGTGGGACGACGCCGCGAGCTTCCTCGCGCTGGTGATGCCGCTCCGGCTGGTCGACTGAGGGTGGGAGAGAGGCGGCGCGCCGCGTAGCGGGGCGGCGCGCCTTTTCATTTCCCCGGCGCGAGGGCGGAGAGGCGCCAGGTCGCGCGCTGGCTCACCGGAACCGTCTGCCCCAGCGCCGGCACCGTGATCGTCATCTCGGCGGAATCCGCGCCCTGAGCTGAGAGCACCAGGCCGTCGCCGAAGCGGTAGGTCGCCTGCCGCGCGCCCCGCGAGGTCATCTCCATCGGCTGGCTGCCCTGGCCGCCGTTCCCCGTCCGCTGGAACGTGGTCCGGCTCTGGATCACCACCGCGCGGCCGTCGCGGCCCGTCGCCTGATAGCTGGTCGTGGCGCGCTCGGTCGCGTCGAACGCGTCGGCCTTCACCGCGCGCTGGGTGGTGTCGGTCCACGACGCCCCTTCCTGCACCCCGCCGGCGGGAAGCACCGGAAAGAGGTTCGGCAGGGCGGCGCCGATCTGATCGCCCACGCCGCTTGCCCGGTCGGCCGTGAGACTGGTGAGCCGCCCCTCCGGCGACAGCACGGCGGTCCATCGGGTGCCCTCGGCGGCGCGCAGCGAATCCTCGGCGAGCGGGTTGCCCCCGCCCTGCCGCAGCGAGTCCAGCCGGATGGTGGTGCGGTACGATCCGCCCTCGGGCGCGATCGCGAAGGTGAGATAGGCGGTGCGGCTCGCCTCCTGCGCCTGGCTCGCGCCCCCCGGAAGCTGCATCGCGATGCTGTCGCGCCGTTCGTAGGCGTACGCG
>DASSOD010000037.1:0-6749 GCA_035700905.1 Gemmatimonadales bacterium
GGCGACCGTCTCGGCCGACCTGCTCGCCACGATCTTCAGCCCCTACTCCCCCCTGCACGACGGGGCGGTGGTGGTGCGGGGCGACGAGATCGTGGGCGCCGGCTGCATTTTGCCCCTCGCCCAGTACGCGCTTCCCGATCGTTCCCTCGGCACCCGGCACCGCGCGGCGCTTGGCCTCTCGGAGGAAACCGACGCGCTCGTCATCGTGATCTCGGAGGAGACCGCCACGATCTCGCTCGCCTGCCGCGGTCGGCTGGAGCGGGGCATCACGCCCGACCGGGTGCGGGAGCTGCTGTCGCCCCGATCGCTCGCGGCCGCCGCGACCTGAAACCGCTGGCCCATCGGTCCCGTAGCCCGTAGCTTGCCGAACCGGAACCGATCTCGCTCACCCATCCCGGGAGATTTCTCGTGACCGCCCCCGACTTGCGAGCCCCCGTGCTGCGCCCGCGCTGGATCGCCGCCGCGGCGGCCGTCGCCCTTCTTGCGCCGCCCTCCGCCCCCGCCGCCGCTCAGGCCGCGGCACCGGACTCGGCGGCCAGGGACTCAGCGGCCGCGAAGGCGCCGCCGCGAGCCGAGCAGTGGGTCTCGCGCCGGACGGTGACCATCGACGGCAAGAGCGTCCCGTACGTCGCGACGGCCGGGACCCTCGTCCTCCACGACAAGGAGGGGCAACCGACCGCGACCATGGGCTACGTCGCCTACACGAGGTCCGATGCCAAGGATCTCGCCGCGCGGCCCGTCACGTTCGCGTACAACGGCGGGCCCGGCTCCTCGTCCATCTGGCTGCACATGGGTGCGCTCGGCCCGCGCCGGGTTGCGGTGAGCGACGCCGGGCCCACCCCGCCGCCGCCGTACCGTGTCGTGGACAACGACTTCAGCATCCTGGACCGCACCGACCTGGTGCTGATCGACCCGGTCGGCACCGGGCTGAGCCGGCCCGCCGGGAAGAAGAAGGAGAAGGACTTCTGGGGGGTGGACCCCGACATCGAGTCCGTCGGGGCGTTCATCAAGCAGTACGTGACCCTCAACGGCCGCTGGAACTCGCCCAAGTACATCCTGGGCGAGAGCTACGGGACCACCCGGTCCGCCGGGTTGGTGGACTACCTCCAGACCAAGGAGGGCATGGCCTTCAACGGCGTCGTCCTGGTCTCGGTGGTGCTCGACCTGAGCTCGATCTGGGAGGCGCCGGGCAGCGACCGCCCCTACCCGTTGTTCCTCCCCTCGTTCGCCGCCACCAGCTGGTATCACAAGCTGCTGCCCGCGCAGCCGCCCGCGCTCGGCCCCTTCCTCGACGAGGTGCGCGCCTGGGCCTCGGGCCCCTACACCGTGGCGCTGATGAAGGGCGACGCGTTGAGCCCCGCCGAGAAGGACTCGGTGGCCGAGCGGATCCACCGCTATACGGGGCTGTCGGCCGACTACATCCGGAAGGCCAACCTCCGGGTCACCGAGGGCGAGTACACCCAGCAGGTGCTGCGCGAGCGGCGCGAGACCGTGGGGCGGCTGGACTCGCGCTTCACCGGGCTCGCGTTCGACCAGCTCGCGCAGAACGCCGAGTACGACCCGCAGGCCGCCGCGATCTCCGCCGGCTACACGGCCGCCTTTCTCGACTACTACCACCGGGAGCTCGGGGTCCCGCGCGACCGGGAGTACGTGGTGAGCGCGCCGGCCTATCGGACGTGGGACTGGAAGCACCGGGTGGCGGGCAGCGAGTTCCCCCAGATGATCGTGAACACCACGCCGGATCTGGCGCACGCTCTGGGCTACAACCCGGAGCTCCGCGTCCTGGTGCTCAACGGCCTCTTCGATCTCGCGACGCCCTTCCTCGGCACCGAGTACACCATGGATCACCTGGGGCTCACGCCGGAGCTGCGCTCGCACGTCACGATGCGGTACTACGAGGCCGGCCACATGATGTACGTGAACGACGCCTCCATGCGGCGGATGCGGGCCGACCTCGCCGGGTTCTACGACGGAGCGGCCGGCATCGCGCGGGGCCGCTGAGCCCGGTGCGCATCGCTGTCGTCGGCGCCGGCGGCGTCGGGGCCTACTTCGGTGCGCGCCTCGCGCAGGCGGGCGAGGAGGTCGCGTTCGTGGCCCGCGGCGCCCAGCTCGACGCGCTCCGGACGCGCGGGCTCCGGGTCGAGAGCGTCGTGGGCGACGCGCTTCTCGGCCCCCAGCTCGCCACGGACGACCCGGCCGAGATCGGGCCGGTGGACGCCGTCCTGATCGCGGTGAAGGCGTGGCAGGTGGCGGAGGCGGCGCGGAGCGTCGCGCCGATGCTCGGCCCGCGGACCTGCGTCGTCCCGTTCCAGAACGGCGTGGAGGCGGCCGACGAGCTGGTGGCGGTGCTCGGCGCGGGCCCCGTGCTCGGCGGGGTGGCGAAGGTCGTGAGCTTCCTGGTCGCGCCCGGCCACGTGCGGCAGATCGGCGGCCCGACCTCCGCCGCGTTCGCGGAGCTCGACGACCGCCCGAGCGAGCGCGTGGCGCGGCTCCGCGCCGCCTTCCGCCGCGCCGGGCTCGGGGTGGAGGAGCCGCCCAACATCCGCGTGGCCATCTGGGAGAAGTTCCTCTTCGTCGTCCCCGGCGGGAGCATCGGGTCGGTCACCCGCGCGCCGATCGGGGTGAGCCGCGCGGTTCCCGAAACCCGGCGGCTGCTCGAGCGCGCGATGGAGGAGGTTCGCGCGGTCGCCCTGGCGCGCGGCATTCCGCTCGCGCGCGACATCGTCGCCCGCACCCTGGCGTTCGTGGACACGCTCCCGCCGAACGGCACGGCATCGCTGCAGCGCGACATCGCGGCGGGGCGGCCCTCGGAGTTGGACTGGTGGACCGGCGCCGTGGTGCGGCTCGGACGCGAGGCGGGCGTGCCGACGCCGGTGCACGAGTTCGTCTATCACGCGCTCCTGCCGCTCGAGCTCCGCGCGCGGGGACGGCTCGCGTTCGACTGACCGGAGCCGCCCCGCGCCGGCTGCGCGCGCCCCGGCCGCGCTCCGAATCGCGGCCGGCGCTGGCCCGCCCCGCGCCTCGCGTCTAGGTTGTAGTACCTCCCTGACATGGAGGCTCCCATCGCGGAGCTGACCGAGCGGTTGCAGACCCTCGTCGGCGGGACGTATCGCATCCTGCGCGAGCTGGGCGGCGGCGGCATGAGCCGCGTCTTCCTCGCCGAGGAGGCGCGGCTCGGCCGGCAGGTCGTCATCAAGGTGCTGCCGCCGGAAATGGGCGCGGGCGTCAATGCGGAGCGGTTCGAGCGCGAGATCCAGCTCGCGGCGCGCCTCCAGCACCCGCACATCGTGCCGGTGCTCGCCGCCGGCGCCTCGGGCGACCTCCTCTACTACGTCATGCCGTTCATCTCGGGCGAATCGCTCCGCGCGAAGCTCGCGCGCGAGGGCGAGCTGCCCGTCACCGAGGCGGTTCGCATTCTGCGCGAGGTGGTGGACGCGCTTGCCTACGCGCACCGGAACGGCGTGGTCCACCGCGACATCAAGCCCGACAACGTGCTCTTGTCCGAGGGGCACGCGGTGGTCACCGACTTCGGGGTAGCCAAGGCCGTCAGCGCCTCGAGCGGTTCGTCCTCGCTCACCTCGTTGGGCGTCGCGCTCGGCACGCCCGCGTACATGGCCCCGGAGCAGGCCGCCGCGGATCCGCACGTGGACCACCGCGCCGACATCTACGCGGTGGGCGCGCTGGCGTACGAGGCGCTCACCGGGCGGCCGCCGTTCACGGCGCCGACGCCGCAGGCGCTGCTGGCCGCCCATATCACGCAGGCGCCCGATCCCGTGAGCCGGTTCCGCCCGGCGGTGTCGGTCCAGCTCAACGGGCTGATCATGCGCTGCCTCGAGAAGCGCGCCGCCGATCGCTGGCAATCCGCGGCCGAGCTGCTCCCGCCACTCGACGCGATGACGACGCCCAGCGGCGGCATGACGCCCACGGGGACGCAGCCGATCGTCTCCGCGGCCACCGAGGCCGCCATCCGCCGGGCCCACCCCGGACGCGTCGCCGCGGCGTTCGTCGGAGCGTCGCTGGGCATCCTGGCCCTGGTGTACGTGGTCGAGCAGCGGCTCGGGTTACCCGACTGGGTCCTCTGGGGCGCGGGTGCGCTGCTGCTCGCCGGATTCCCGATCATGCTGCTCACCGGCCATCACGAGCGTCGCCGGGCCGTGGCCCGTACCACGCTGGTGGCGGCGCCGGTGAAGGAGAGCGGTCTCTCCCGCTGGCTCACCTGGCGCCGGGCGATCTGGGGCGGTGGGCTCGCGTTCGGGGGTTTGGCCCTGGTGGCCGCGGTCTACACCGCGATGCGGCTCCTCGGCATCGGGCCGGTCGGGACGCTCCTCGCTTCGGGGGTCATCAAGGCGCGCGAGCAGATCGTGCTGGCGGACTTCGACAATCGCAGCGCCGATTCGACCCTGGGAGCGTCGCTCACCGAAGCGTTCCGCGTGGACCTCGCGCAGTCGCCGAGCGTTCGCCTGGTGGACCAGGCCGCGATCCGCGACGCGCTCCAGCGCATGGAGCGCCCCGCGACGGGCGTCCTGCCGGCGCAGCTCGCGCGGGAAGTTGCCGAACGGCTCGGCGGGAAAGCGGTGGTCACGGGGCAGATCGATCCCGTGGGCGGCGGCTACGTGCTCTCCGCCAGCCTGGTCTCGGCCCAGGACGGGAGCGTGCTCACCGCCGTGCGGGAGACGGCGCAGAACTCGGCCGCGCTGCTGGGCGCCATCGATCGCCTGTCGAGCAAGCTCCGCGAGCGGATCGGCGAATCGCTCGTCACGATCCGGGCCAACCCGCCGCTGGAGCAGGTCACCACCAGCTCGCTGCCCGCGCTGCGG
This sequence comes from Gemmatimonadales bacterium, assembly GCA_035700905.1. Classification (GTDB taxonomy): domain Bacteria; phylum Gemmatimonadota; class Gemmatimonadetes; order Gemmatimonadales; family GWC2-71-9; genus DASQPE01. Next base: position 4,818 of record DASSOD010000037.1, read on the forward strand.
AAGTACTCCGAGGCGATCCGCCTGGAGGAGGCGGACCGGACCCAGGAGGCGATTCCCCTGTTGCGGGAGGCCGTGGCGCTCGACACCGGGTTCGCCATGGCGTACCGCAAGCTGGCCGTGATGCTGGGCAACTCGGGCATGTCGTACGCCGACCAGGCGGCGGCGGGCACCAAGGCGTTCACCCATCGGGACCGGCTGCCCGAGCTGGAGCGCGGCCTCGCCGAGGCGTACTACTACTCGTTCGTGGAGTACGACCCCGCCCGGATCGCCGGGGCGTACCGCGCCGTGCTCGCCGTCGATCCGGACAACCTGCCGGCGCTCAACAACCTCTCGAATCAGCTCCGGCGCGAGCAGCGGCTGGCCGAGGCGGAGAGCTTGTCGGCCAGGGCCTCGCGGCTGGGGCGAAGCCCGGCCCTGTACCGGACGCTCATGCAGGCGCAGGTCCAGCAGGGTCATTTCGCCGACGCTCGCGCCACCGTCGATCGCTATGTCCGGCAAGCGCCCTCGAGCCCCAACGGGCGAGCCATGGCGATCGAGGTTGCCGCTGCCGCAGGCGACTTCGCGGCCACGGACACGCTGCTGGAGCGGTTCTACCAGGACTTCCGCGGCGATCCGCAGTGGCGGGCCAACGCCACCTTCATGCTGGCGATGGTCCGCGCGCGCAGCGGCAAGCTGTCCGAGTCGCGGCGGTATCTGGCGGACAACATGGAGGCGACCGAAACCCGGAGGCTGCCGCAGGACTACCTCGGCGCCGCCATCGCGGCGTCCGAGCAGGAGCTGCGCCTCCGCGCCCGTCCGGCGGAGGCGCTCCGCCTGCTGGAGGGCGCGCTCGCGCGCCACCCGCTGGACTCGATGCCCGCGCTCGACCGCCCGTACGCCCCGCTCGCCTGGGCTTTCGCCTCGGCGGGCCGGCCGGAGGAGGCCAAGCGGCTGCTCAAGGCGGAGGATGCGACGGTACCAGCCGGAATACGCGCCGGCGACTTCGACCGCGACCGGGCGGTCGGCGCGATCGCCGAAGCGGAAGGGCGGCCGGCCGAAGCGCTGGCCGCGCTCCTGAAGTACCGGCAGGAGACCGGGTGCGTCATCTGCGTCCTTCCCGACATTGCCCGACTGCACGAGCAGATGGGGCATCCCGATTCGGCTCGCGTCGCCTTGGAGCAGTTCGTCGCGCGGCCGGCCCCGGGCCGGATCCTCACCGAAAGCGCCACGCGGGCTCCGGCGCTCAAGCGCCTCGGCGAGCTGTACGAAGCCGCCGGCGACCGCAAGGGCGCGGCCCGATACTACGCGCAATTCGTCGAGCTCTGGAAGGATGCCGACCAGGAGTTCCAGCCCGGCGTGAAGGAGGTCCGGGGGCGCCTGGCCCGGCTCGCGCAGGAACCCGGAACGTGACCGCCGCCGCGATCCAGGCCGATCATCGGCGGCCGTAGATTTCCCGCGTCCCCCGCACCCGCGCCCAGGGGCAACCCGCCCCGCCGCCCCGATCGGGTCGCCTTCTGTTGGCCTGTCATGTTCCCTACATTTCAAGGCTATGGTATTCCCGGACCTCCCCGATCGACTCGCCCGGGTGCGTGAGACGATCGCCCGGCACCAGGAGGTCGGCGGATGGCGCCACCCGGTCGGCATCGTGGCCGTCACCAAGGGCCATCCGGCCGAGGCGGTGCGTGAGGCCGTGGCGGCGGGGCTCGGCGACGTGGGGGAGAATCGGGTCCAGGAGGCGCTGGCGAAGCAGGAGGCGCTGCCGGACGTCGAGGCACGCTGGCACCTGATCGGGACGCTGCAGCGGAACAAGGCCCGCCATGTTGCCGGGCGGTTCGCCCTGATCCACTCCATCGACCGGCTGGAGCTGGCGCAGGAGCTCGCGAGGCGGGTGGCCGAGGGCGCGCGACAGCCGGTGCTGGTCCAGGTGAATTGCTCGGCGGAACCGCAGAAGGG
>DASSOD010000038.1:0-8083 GCA_035700905.1 Gemmatimonadales bacterium
GCCGCGGTCTCGCTCGGGGTGGGATTCCTGATCGGCCTCGGCGTGCTCTTCGCCTGGCGTCAGTCGCACCAGGCGGAGCCGGCGGCGGGGTCGCGGCGGATCGCGGTGCTGCCGTTCGAGAACGTGGGCGGCGCGGACGACGAGTACTTCGCCGACGGCGTGAGCGACGCCGTGCGCGGCAAGCTCGCCTCGTTGGGCGGGCTCGAGGTCACCGCGCGAAGCAGCGCGCAGCAGTACAAGAAGAGCGACAAGCCGATGCAGGTGGTGGGGCGCGAGCTGGGCGTGGACTACATCCTCACCGGCACGGTGCGCTGGGCCAAGGGCAAGGACGGCGCCAGCCGGGTGGAGGTGAGCCCCGAGCTGGTGGAGGTGACGGCGGGCCGCACGCCGAGCACCCGCTGGCAGCAGCCGTTCGTGGCGTCGATGAGCGACGTCTTCCAGGTGCAGGCGGACATCGCCGCGCGGGTGGCGGCCGCGCTCAACCTGGAATTGGGCGACAGCGCGCGGCGACACCTGGCCGACCGCCCGACCAGGAGCATCGCCGCGTACGACGCGTATCTCCGCGGCCGGAGCTACGAGCAGCGGGCCCGGCTCAACGTCGAGCCGCAGTCCATGCAAATCGCGCGGCAGATGTACGAGCGCGCGATCGCGCAGGACTCCGGGTTCGTGCTGGCGTGGGCGAGGCTGGCGGAGACGTACCTCTACCTCTACGAGCGGGACCGCACCGACAGCACGCTGCGGGCGCGGGCGCGCGATGCGGCGGACCGGGCGCTGGCCCTGGCGCCGGGCTCGGCCGAAGCGCACACCGCCAAGGGCGACTACCTGTGGAACGCGGAGGACGATCAGGAGCGCGGCATGGCGGAGTACTCCGCCGCGCTCCGGATCGATTCACGGAACCCGGAGCTGCTGCAGTCCGTGGCGTTCAACCAATGGGCGCGCGGCCGGCGCGACTCGGCGCTGGCGAGCATCCAGCGCGCCGCGGCGCTGGACCCGCGCTCCGCTCAGCGCGCGCTCGCGCTGGGCAACGCGCTCGAGGCGGTCGGCCGCTTCGGGGACGCGGTGGCGAGCTACGATCGCGCGATCGGGCTCGCCCCCGACCAGTATCACGCCTACTGGGACAAGGCCCGGACCCTGCTCAGTTGGCGCGGCGACGTGGAGGGCGCGCGGCGGACGATGCAGGACGCCGAGGCGCACATCGGCAAGGTCGAGTTCGTGAAGAAGATGTGCGTCGCGTGCTTCGACTGGACCGGGCCGCTCGCGAAGGATTACGAGCACGTGCTCGATCAGCTCTCGCTGGACGGCTTCTCGTCCCGCGACTCGGCCAACTACTACGAGGCGCGCGCGTGGCGCGCCTACGCCGCGCGCGACGCCGCGAGGCAGCGGATCTACTGGGACTCGGCGCGGGTCGTCGCCGAGCGGTTCGTGCGGCTGCGTCCGGACGACGCCTACTTCCACCGCCGTCTCGCGGGGGTGTACGCGGGCCTGGGCCGCGCGGCCGACGCCGTCACGGAGCACCACCGCTACGTCGAGCTCCGCCGCCAGCGGGGCGACACCGTGTGGCTCCGGCCCGACGGCGCCTGGGACTGGGCGGTCTTCCTCGCGATGAACGGCAAGACCGACGCGGCGCTGGACTCGCTCGGCGTCACGCTCTCGGACACGAGCTATCATTTCCTTACGCCGGCATCGCTCCGGGTGGACCCGTTCTGGGCTCCGGTCCGGGGCGATCCCCGTTTCCAGAGGCTCACCGCCAGGCAATAGCGACATGGCCGCGCAGGACACCGTGTGGACGCCGGGCCGCCTGCTCGAGCGCCTCGAGCGGGCCGAGCCCCTGTTCGTCTTCGACGTGCGCAACCGGGACGAGGCGGAGCGGTTCCGGCTGGAGGGCCGGACGGCGCTGCCGGGCGTCAACCTGCCCTACTTCGAGATGCTGGAGCTCGGCGGGCGGGACGACATGGTGGACTCGGTGGTGGCGTGCGTGGAGCGGGAGCTCGAGGCCGAGCTTCCGCGCGACCTGCCGGTGCTCGCCGTGTGCGCCAAGGGCGAGACGTCGGAGTTCGTCGCCGAGGGCCTCCGGCGGCTGGGCTACGAGAGCGCGAGCCTCGCCGGCGGCATGCGGGCGTGGGGCACGCACTACGTGACGCGGCCCGTGGTGGACGAGCCGGCGCTCGCCATCCATCAGGTGATGCGGATCGCGCGCGGGTGCCTGAGCTACGTGGTCTCGAGCGGGCGCGAGGCGCTGGTCATCGACCCGCTGCGCCACCTCGAGCCGTACCTCGAGCTGGCCCGGGCGCGCGGGGTCCGGATCGCCGGGGTGATCGACACCCATGCGCACGCGGACCACATCAGCGGCGGCCCCGCGCTCGCGGCGCGAACGGGCGCCCCCTATTACCTGCACCCGTACGACGGGATCCATCCGGTGGACATGGTCCCGCCGCGAATCCCCTACGAACCGCTCCGCGAGGGGCAGGTCCTCCGCGCGGGGAAGGTGGAGCTCGCGGTGCTGCACGTGCCGGGGCACACGCTCGGGCTGGTGGCGCTCCGGCTCGACGACCGGTTCCTCCTGACGGGCGACAGCATCTTCATCCGCTCGATCGCGCGGCCGGACCTGGGCGGCAAGGCCGACGTGTGGGCGCCGCTCCATACGAGATCGCTCCGGCGCCTCGCCGCGCTCCCGGAGAAGATCGTGGTGCTGCCCGGCCACTTCAGCTCGCTCGCGGAAGCGAACGAGCGCGGGCTCTTCGCGGCACCGCTCGGCCAGCTGGCGCGCCGGAACGACGGGCTGGCCGCCCTCCGGCGGGAGGACGACGCGGGCTTCGTCCGGTACCTGCTCGCGAGTCTCCCGGCGCCCGTCGCCGAGTATATGGACATCAAGCGGGTGAACGCCGGCCTGCTCTCGCCCGATGAGGACGACGCGTTCGCGCTGGAGCTGGGCAAGAACGTCTGCGCGCTCTCGCAGGCGTACGCCACGACCGCCGGGGAGGCATCATGACGCAATCGTTCGACCGGCTGCTCGACGCGCGGGGCCAGAACTGCCCGATGCCCCTGGTGAACGCGAGGAAGGAGATCGGCGCCATGCAGCCGGGCCAGGTGCTCCGGGTGCTCGCGACGGACCGCGGGTCGGTCGCGGACTTCCAGGGCTGGGCCAGGGTGGCCAAGAACGTGGAGCTGGTCGGACAGGGGACCGAATCGGTGGACGGCGCCAGCGTGTACGTGCACTACGTGAAGCGGACGAGCTGAAAGCGAGGAAACCATGGGAGCCAGTCTCGAGACCGGATCGGCGGAGCCCGCGGCGGTGCCGGCGATGGAGGAGCGGGTGCGGCGGCTGGAGCAGCGCGTGGCCGAGCTGGAGGAGCGCGCGCCGGAGGACCGCGTCGCGCTCATCGTCTTCTCCGGCGACCTGGACCGGGTGCTGGCCGCGTTCGTGATCGCCACGGGCGCGGCGGCCATGGGCCAGCAGGTCAGCATGTTCTTCACCTTCTGGGGGCTCGGCGTGCTGCGGAAGGGGACGGAGCTCTCGGGGAAGACGCTGATGCAGCGCATGATGGCGGTCATGTCACCGTCGTCGAGCGAGCGCCTGCCGGTGTCGCGGATGAACTACTTCGGCGTGGGCGCCCGGATGCTCCGGAGCATGATGAAGCAGCGGAACGTGAGCTCGCTGGAGGAGATGATCGCGCTGGCGCGGGAGATGGGCGTGCGGATGGTCGCCTGCGAGATGTCGCGCGACGTCATGGGCATCGCCGACTCGGAGCTGGTGGACGGGCTCGAGCGCGGCGGGGTCGCGACCTTCCTCGGCGACTCGCTCCGCTCGCGCACCAGCCTGTTCATCTGACCCGGGCGCCGTCCTTGAGCACGAGGCGCACCCGCCGGAGCGCGCCGATGTCCCGGGTGGGGTCGCCTTCCACGGCGACGAGGTCGGCCAGGTAGTTCGGCGCGATCCGCCCCAGCCGGTCGTCCAGTCGGAGCATCTTCGCGTTCACGCTGGTGGCGGACCTGAGCGCCGCGAGCGGCGTCATTCCGCCCTCCACCATCGCCTCCAGCTCGCGCACGTTCTCCCCGTGGGCGAAGACGCCCACGTCGCCGCCGAAGCAGATGGTCACGCCGGCGTCGAGCGCGGCGCGGAACGCCGCCCGCTTGGCCCTGAGCGCCGCGGGCGGCTCGCTCTTTCCTTTTAACCATCCGTCGAAGTACTCGGCGTAGGCCTCGGAGGCGGCGAGGGTGGGGCAGAGCGCCACGCCCCGCTGCCGCATGAGGCGGAACACCTCGGGCGTGCCCTCGTCGCCGTGCTCGATGGTCTCGACGCCGGCGAGCACGGCGCGCCGCATCCCCTCCGCGGTCGTCGCGTGCGCGGCGACGGGCCGCCCGGCGCCGTGCGCGGTCTCCACCAGCGCCCGGAGTTCCTCCGGGCTGAACGTCGGCCGGGCCTCGCCGTTCGGTCCCCAGCGGTAGTCGGCGTACACCTTGATCCAGTCCGCCCCGTGCCCCACCTGGCTGCGCACCACGCGCGCCACCTCCTCCGCGCCGCTCGCCTCTTCGGCTCCCTGGGGCGGATCGAAGGAGTAGTCGGTGCGGCGCGGCCCGTAGCTGCCGGTGGCGACGATGGCCCGGGTCACGACCAGGAGCCGCGGGCCGGGCACGATGCCGCGGTCGATCGCGCGCTTGAGCTGCACGTCGTAGTCGCGCGCGCCCTCGGTGCCCAGGTCCCGCTCGGTGGTGATGCCGGCGCGAAGGGTGGTGGCCGCGTGGGCCACGGCCTCTGCCATGCGGAAGCCGAGCGGCTCCTTCAGCACCTGGTCGTCCCAGAGGGTCTCGTCGTAGGGATGGAGGAAGAGGTGCGAGTGGCCCTCGATGAGGCCGGGGATGAGCGTCGTACCCGCGAGCTCGATCCGCTCGGCGCCCGCGGGCGCGGTGACGCGCCCTGCGGGGCCCACCGCCTCGATCCGGTTCCCGCGCACGACGACGATCCATCCGCGCTGCGGCGCGTCGGCCACGCCGTCCCACACCGCGTCGGACGCGAGCACGAGCGCGCGGATGGTGTCCGGGCGGGCCTGGGCGTGCAGGAGATGCGCACTGACACACACGAGCGCGAGGGTCGCGGCGCAGAGCGCGCGCGGATGGCGAGCGGACCGGATGAGCATGGGAGCCTCGTCGGGGACGCGGAAATGTACGGCAGGGGCGGGCGGGCGGAAGGCGGGAGGCGGGAGGCGGGAGGCGGAAGGCGGAAGGCGCAAGGCGGAAGGCGCAAGGCGGAAGGCGGGGCGGAGGGGCGGATAGGCGGATAGGCGGATAGGCGGATAGGCGGATAGACGGAGAGGCGGGCCGAGGCCACGTGAGGGGATGAGAGGGGGGCGGCGCGAGGCGGAACGCCGTTAGACTCGGCCGCGGGATTCGCCCATCGTGAGGGCTCGGGCGATGAGGTGGGCGACGCGGAGGGACTCGGGCAGGTTCGACTTGCCTAGCGTGGCGAGAGCCAGCTTCGGGACCTCGTTAGGCGAGACGCCGGCCGCGGCGACGAAGAGTCCCTCTCGGATTTCGCGCGCTGGAGGGATGCGCTCGAGGAGAGGCAGTCTCTCGTCCAGGCCCGCGGCGATGAGGGCGCGGCGCAGCTCCGAGTTGCTCGGGTCGCGCCGCGTCACGGCCAACACCGGCCGCCGGATTATCTCCGCGAGCCCGATCAGATCCACCAGGCCGAGGCCGGCGATCGTGATTCCCCCGAGCACGACGGCCTGCACGCTGGGGCGCACGCGGAGGCCCGTGATCCAGCGGGCGAGGAAATCCGTGGCGTTCGAACCGTCCACTGGAAACGACGCGATCGCCACCGCCTCGACCAGATCCGCCCCCTCCATCAATACGCCCACGATGGGCACGACGGGGTCGCGGCCCTTCGCGAACGGGGCGTCGTCGATGCCGAGGATGTGCCGACGGGGGGACGGAGGCACGCGGGGAAGGTAGTCGGGCGGACGGGGCGAGACGGAAGGCGGAAGGCGCAAGGCTAGGCGGAAGGCGGAAGGCGCAAGGCGGAAGGCGCGAGGGGCGGCGGGCATCGCCCACGCGCACGTGGCTGAAGATGCGCCTGGAGGGGATCGCGCGCGGGCGCGGGCGGCGGGGGCGGGCGCCCTTTCGGGACGCTGCAGTCGCGTGGTCGGGCGAGATCGCGAGCGGGCGGGGGCGACTGACGCGCCCTCCAGGGCACCCACCCCCACCGCCCGCGCCGAGCGAGCATCTCGCCCGCCGCTGCACGCGGCGCTCGCTCCGCTCGCGTCGTCTGCGCCTTCCGCCTTCCGCCTTCCGCCTTCCGCCTTCCGCCTTGCGCCTTGCGCCTTGCGCCTTCCGCCTATCTGCCCGTCCGCCTGCCCGCCTGCACCGCCTCGAGCAGCGCTTCCGGGGTGAAGGGCTTCTGCAGGAATGCCGTGTCGGCCTCGAGGAGGCCGCGGCGGACGATCTCGCCGTTGGTGTAGCCGGACATGAACAGCACCGTCGTGTCCGGCGCCAGCTCGGCGAGGCGCCGGCTGAGCTCGCTGCCGCTCATGCCCGGCATCACCACGTCGGTGAGGACCAGATCCACCGGCGCGGCTCCGGTGGCGAGCAGCTCGAGCGCGGACCCGCCGTCCGTCGCCTCCAGCACCGCGTAGCCAGCGTCCTCCAGGATGCGGCGCGCCACGAGCCGCACCGCTTCCTCGTCCTCCACCACCAGCACGCGCTTTCCGGCCGCTGACGCCGCGGGTCCGGCGGGCGGCGCCGCCGGGAGGCGCTCCTCGACGGTGGCGGGCAGGTAGACCTTGAACGTGGCGCCCTGGCGCGGCTCGCTGTACGCCCAGACGAAACCGCTCGACTGCTTCACCAGCCCGTACACCACGGAAAGGCCGAGACCGGAGCCCTGGCCGACCGCCTTGGTGGTGAAGAACGGCTCGAAGATGTGGTCGAGCGTCTTGCGGTCCATGCCGTGGCCGGTGTCGCTCACCGCGATGGCGACGTAGGGGCCGGGGCGGATGGCGACGCCAGGCCGCATGCGCGCGTACGCCGGCGTGAGCTCCGCCGCGAAGGTCTCGATCGTGAGCGTGCCGCCGCGGGGCATCGCGTCGCGCGCGTTCAGCGCGAGGTTGAGCAGCACCTGCTCCAGCCCGCCAGGATCGGCCGTCACCTTGGCGCCCTCGGCGCCGAGCCGGAAGATGACGGTGCAGTCCTCGCCCATGACGCGCCGGAGCACCGGCTCGGCGCGCCGGATGAGAGCGTTCAGCTCCAGCACCTCCGGCTTGAGAAGCTGCTGCCGGGTGAAGGCCAGCAACTGCGCCGTGACCGCCGCGGTGCGCTCGGCCGCGCGGCGGATCTGCTCGACGTCGTTGCGCACCGTCTCGGGGAGTTCGCGATTCCGCAGCACGAAGCTGGTCGCGCCCAGCACGACGGTCATCTGATTGTTCGCCTCGTGCGCCACGCCGCCCGCAAGCCGCCCCGCCGCGTCCATCCGCTGCGCGATCCTGAGCCGGTCCTCGGCCAGCCGGCGCTCGGTCACGTCGGTGCAGACGCCCGTCATGTAGAGCACGCGTCCGGCGGCGTCGCGGCCCACGTGGCCCTGGTCCGCGATCCAGCGGACCCGGCCGTCCCGCAGGCGCACCCGGAACTCGTAGTCGAGGCCGCTGTCGCCCTCGAGCGCGTTCCGCACGGTCTCGGCGACGTAGGCGCGGTCGTCCGGGTGGACCAGCGCCATGAACTCCTCGTAGGTACGGATCTCCTCGTCGGGCCCGAGGCCGTAGAGCTGCTTGAGGTTGGCGTCCCAGGTGAGCTGGTTCCGCTCCACCGACCAGAACCAGAGGCCCATGCGCGCCGCGTCCAGCGTGAGCTGGAGCTGGTCGTCGCGGCGGCGCAGCGTTTCAGTCGCCTGCTCGCGCTCCCACACGATCGCCGCAGCGAGCACCAGCCCGGTGACCGCGACGACCGCCAGGTAGCACGCGCTCGCGAGGAGCGTGGCGATCCCCGTGCTCCCGGCGAACGGGCCGGCGCCGCGCACCGCGTGCGCCACGGTGATGGCGGCGAGCGTGAGGGTGAGCAGCGACGCGCCCCGCGCGCCGAACCGCAAGGCCGCCCAGAC
>DASSOD010000039.1:0-2375 GCA_035700905.1 Gemmatimonadales bacterium
CGCCGGCGCGCCGCCGCCCGACGATGCCGGGCGGCGGAGCGGCTACGAGCCGGCGGATGGGCAGCGCGTGGCGGGAAACCGTCAAGCGAGCCGCCCATCCCCGGGGTGCCGAGAATGGGCGGACGCGGGCTGCAACCGAGCCTGTGTCGCCACCGGTCCCTCCCCCGAGGGTCAGCAGGGTGGCACGAGTGCAGAGGTCTCCTGGCTTCGGGCCCTCGCTCGCCTTCCCGGTTGCCCAGTGGCGCTGTGAGCGAGGTGGATGTGCCCGTTACAGTGGCGGGGCCGCGCCGGAATTGCACCGGCTTCCGAGCGTCTGCGCTCGCGTGCATCGCGATTGTACGAGGCCACCATCTTAGGCCGCGCCGCCGGCCGGCGCAAGACCGCTTAGCTTTCGCGCATGGCGCTCATCGTCACGCCGGCCATCGTGCTCTCCACCATTCGCTACAGCGAGTCGTCCAAGATCGTGCGGCTCGCGACCCGCGATCTCGGGGTCCAGAGCGCCATTGCGAAGGGCGCGCTCCGGCCCAGGAGCCGGTTCGGCGCCGCGCTCCAGGTCCTGAGCGCGGGACAGGCCCAGCTGCACGTGAAGGAGAACCGCGAGCTGCACACGCTGGGCGCCTTCGACCTCACCCGCGTGCCGGTGGCGCTCGCCGCCGACCTGGATCGCTACGCCGCCGCGTCGGTGCTCGCCGAAATCATGCTCCGGTTCGCCCCGCCCGATCCCCACCCCGCGAGCTACGAGCTGCTCGCCGCGAGCCTCGACGAGCTGGAGCAGGCGCCCGCGAGCACGGCGGGCGCGCTCGGCTTGAGGCGGATCTGGCACCTCGTCAGCGTGCTCGGGTTCGCGCCCTCGCTCGACGCCTGCGTCCATGACGGGGCGCCCGTCGCGCCCGGCGGCGAGCTCGCGTTCAGCACGCGGGACGGCGGCGCCGTCTGCGCCGCGTGCGCGGGGCCCAGCGGCGCCACGCGCCTGCCGCCCGACGCGCGCGCCGCCCTCGCGGCGCTGCTCCATCCGGACGCGCCGCTCCCCGCGCTCGACCCGCGCCATGCGGCCGCGCACCGCCGGCTGCTCTCGCGCTACGTGCGCTATCATCTCGCGGAGGGCGGCGAGCTGCCCGCCCTGGAGTTCTGGACCCGCCGGCGCTGGGTCGCGGCATGATCATCGGCACCGCGGGCCACATCGACCACGGCAAGTCCGCCCTGGTGGCGGCGCTCACCGGACAGTCGATGGACCGGCTGGCGGAGGAGCGCCGCCGCGGCATCACGATCGAGCTCAACTTCGCGGCGCTCGAGCTGGGCGATGGCGTGGTGGCCGGCGTGGTGGACGTTCCGGGGCACGAGGATTTCGTGCGCACCATGGTCGCGGGCGCGTCGGGGTTCGACCTCGCGCTCCTGGTCGTCGCGGCCGACGAAGGACTCATGCCGCAGACGTTCGAGCACCTCGCGGTGCTGGAGCAGCTCGCGGTGCCGGCGGGCGTGCCCGTGGTCACCAAGGCCGATCTCGCCGATCCGGAGTGGCTGGAGCTGGTCACGCTCGAGGTCGCGGAGCGGCTGCGCGAATCGAGCGTGCGGTTCGACGCCCCGATTGCCGCCTCCGCCAGGACTGGCATGGGTCTCGACCAGCTCCGCGAGCGACTGCGGGAGCATGCGGCGCGGGTGGCCCGGCGGCCCGCCGGCGATGCGTTCCGGCTCCCCGTGGACCGGGCGTTCTCCGTGCCCGGCGTGGGCACCGTGGTGACGGGCACGGCATGGTCGGGCCGGCTGAAGGTGGGCGATGCCGTGCGACTGCTTCCGAGCGGCCGCGAGGGGCGCGTCCGGTCGCTCGAGAGCCACGGACACGCCTTGGAGCGGAGCGAGCCGGGCGCGCGGCTCGCGGTCGGCATCGCGGGAATCGAGCGCGCGGACGCCGCGCGAGGCCAGATGCTCGTGACACCGGACGTGGCCTGGGCGGAGACGGAGGCGCTCGATTGCGAGATCGCACTCCTGCCATCCGCGCCGCGGGCGATCCCCGCGCGCACCCGCGTGCGCGTGCACCTGGGCACCGCGGAAGTAATGGCGCGGGTGCTGCCGCGCGGCCCCGCGATCGAGCCCGGTGCCCGGGGCCTCGCTCGGCTCCGGCTCGAGGCGCCGGTCGTCGCCCGCGGCGGAGATCGCTTCGTCCTGCGGAGCTTCAGTCCGGTCACGACCGTCGGGGGCGGTCGGATCCTCGATCCGTTGCCGCCCCGGCGGCGGACCTCGTGGCCGCCGGATCTCGCCGCGGAGGATCCGGCTCAGCGCTTGGCGGCGCTGGTGGAGCGCCGGCCCAACGGGCTCCCCGCCGAGGCCGTGACCGTCGTCGTCGGCGTGGCGCTTCCCGGCGATGATGCGTTCCAGCG
>DASSOD010000040.1:0-7361 GCA_035700905.1 Gemmatimonadales bacterium
GGTCGCATGCCGTCCGCTGTAGGCTATCAGCCGAATCTGGCCGAGGAGATGGGGCAGCTCCAGGAGCGCACCACCTCGACCAAACGCGGCTCGATCACCTCGATGCAGGCGATTTTCGTTCCCGCCGACGACTACACTGACCCTGCCCCGGCGACGACTTTTGCCCACCTCGACGCGACCGTGGTGCTGAACCGCGCCATCGCGGAGCTCGGGATCTATCCGGCGGTGGACCCGCTCGACTCGGCGAGCCGGATCCTGGCGCCGCAGTTCCTGGGGGACCGGCACTACGCGGTGGCGATCGGGGTGCAGCAGACGCTGCAGCGCTACAAGGCGCTGCAGGACATCATCGCCATCCTGGGCATGGACGAGCTGTCGGAGGAGGACAAGCTCGTCGTGGCGCGGGCGCGCCGGCTGCAGCGCTTCCTCTCGCAGCCGTTCCACGTGGCCGAGCAGTTCACCGGCTTCCCCGGCAAGTACGTGAAGCTGGCGGACACGATCGAGAGCTTCGAGCGGGTGCTCTCCGGCGAGTTCGACCATCTGCCGGAGCAGGCGTTCTACATGAAGGGCGGCATCGAGGACGTAATCGAAGCGGCTAAGAAGCTCTGAGCGGGTGATGCGAGTCACGGTCATCTCACCTGACGCGGCTATTTTCGACGGGGACGCGGAGGCCGTCACGGCGCCGGCGTACGACGGCGAGGTGGGGATCCTCCCCCACCACGCGCCGTTCATGACGCTGCTCGGCCGTGGCGTCCTGTCGATCCGGCACGCGGCCGAGGTGTCGCGCTTCGCCGTCCGGGGCGGGTTTCTGCAGGTAGTTGGGGATCGGGTGCGGGTGGTTGCCGAACACGTCCAAGGAGCGTCCAATGCGTCGTAACCTCGCGGGTGGGGTGCTGGTGGTGGCCTTGACGGTGCTTGGCGCGGGGGCCGCCGCAGCGCAGGAAACCGGCACGCCGGTGTTCAAGGCCCCCTATCGTCCGTTCGACCAGTACGAGTTCGGCGCCTGGCTCTCGGCTCCCGGCGGGAACACGAGCTACGCGCTCGAGGGCTTCTACAGCTACGGCTACCGCCAGTTCGACATCGGCCTCCGCGGCGGCTGGTCCAAGATCCAGGACGACGGCCCCACCCGCGGGCTGCTCGGCGTGGACGTACGGACCCGGGTGATCAGCTACAGCGAGCGCTTTCCGCTCGACGGCGCGTTCACGCTGGGCTTCGGCGGACAGGTGGGCGACGGTCCCGATGCGTGGTTCCTCCCGATCGGCCTCTCGCTCGGCCGACACTTCAACCTGGAAGGCTCCCGCACGACGTTCGTCCCCTACGTGCACCCGGTGATCATCCCGGCGTGGATCGGCGGCGACAGCGAGCTCGACGCCTCGTTCGGGTTCGGGGTGGACATCCGGTTCGCGGGCAACGTTTCGGTGCGCGCGAGCGGCGGCCTGGGAGACATCGACGGCGTCGCGGTGGGCGTCGCGTTCGTGCACTGAGCGGCGCGTTCTCCCGCCGAGCGCGAGCCCGGCCCCGCAAGGTGGCCGGGCTCTTTCGTGACCGGGATCGCGCTCGCCGCCGGCCCTGGACCGACACCGGATCCGGTTGCCGCGACGCGGCTTACGCCGCAGGCCGCGGATCCGTTTCGAAGCGGGACGATGCGCGGCGTCGGTTGACGGATCGTTCGGTCCGCTGCTAGCTTCCCGCCCGCTCGGCACAACCCCACGGAGGCAACCCATGAGGCAGACCACGCTGGGGCTCGCGGCCGCCGTCGCCCTCACGCTGGGAGCGGCGCCCGCCGCCGCCCAGGTGATCGGCCTGCCGGTGTACAACGCCGGCGTCCCCACGGGCCTCGCGTTGTACGGCGATGTCGGATTCTCGAACGCGGCCGCGGGGAAGGGCACGGCGTTCGGGGGCACGGGCCGCCTCGGGCTCGGCCCGTTCGGCGTCACCGCAACCGTGGCGCGGTTCGACGGCCGCGACGGCAACCCCAACGTCACCGGCGTGGGCGGCACGCTCAACTACAAGTTCTTCGGCGGCCCGCTGGTGCCGCTCACGGCCACGCTGCAGGGCGGCGTGGGCTACGCCAAGTTCCCCGGCGGCGTCAAGACCTACCACTATCCCATCGGCGTCGGCTTCGCGCTCACGATTCCGAACCCGGTGCTCGCCATCAAGCCGTGGATCGCGCCTCGGGTGGACGTCGTGCACGTTACGGTGCCGACGGGCTTCGGCGGGCAGCTTCCGCCCGGCAACGCCACCGGCTCGGACACGGAAACGAACTTCGGCCTGAGCGCCGGGGTCGAATTCAATCTGCTCAACGGCGTCGGGCTGCAGGCGTCGTACGACCGCATGTTCGTGGATGCCGACGACCCGGGCATCTTCGCCGCCGGGTTGCACTACGCCTTCCGGATTCCCGGGCTTTGAGCGGGTCCCTGCGCCGCGCCGCGCTGGCGGTGGTGGTCGCCGGTACCCTCCAGGGATGCTCCCTGACGCTGGACGCGCGCTCCCTCGGCGTGCCCGTGACCATGGCCTCGCCGGTGGGGCAGCCGCCGGAGGGCGACCGGTTTCGGGTCACCTCGCGCGCGATCTACGGATTCTGGGGCCTCGCCAGGATCAAGCAGGTCTCGCTCGCCAAGTCGCTCGCCACCCAGCTTGCGGGGGGCCGCGGGGTGGCCGACCTCAAGATCAACACCCACTCGAGCTTCGGCGACGTGCTGATCACCGTGCTCACCGCCGGGCTGGTCGTGCCGCGAGCGGTGACCTTCGAGGGCGTCGTCACCCGCTAGCCCGGCCGTTCCCGAGCGGCGCAGCCGCGCCGCGCGCGGGCGGGCGCTGGTGCCCGCCGGCCGCCCCGGCCAGATTCCCTCGACGCACCCGCTTCCTATTCGGCCGGCGCCTGCGCCCTGCCGCGAGGACCGCGACCGTTCCCAACCACCGGACCCGGATTCTGGATCGCCATCGCACGTCCGCGCCCTACGCCCCATGATCGCCCCATGGACTCCCCACGCCGGGCGGAGCGACCGCTGAGGCCCCGCCGCGCGGGGCCGCTGCCCGCGCCGGCGATCGTGTTCACGCTGACGCTGCTCCTCACGATCGCCGCAACCGCCTACGTCTGGGAGAGCACCCGGCTGCGGGAGACCGTCCGGTTCGAGGCGGCCGCGCGCCAGCTCCGCGCCGCGATTCACGACCGGATCGAGACCTCGATCACCCTCCTCCGCGCGACCAGCGGCCTCTTCGCCGCCAGCCAGGTGGTGCACGGCTCCGAGTTCCGCTCGTTCGTGGAGCGCATCGGGCTCCGGGCGCACTATCCCGGCATCCAGGGCATCGGCTATTCGGTGCGGGTGCGGCGGGAGGCGATCGACTCGCTGCGCCGTGCGATGGCCGCCCAGGGCTTTGCCGATTTCCGGGTGTGGCCGGCCGACACCGCCTCCGAGCGCCACGCGATCGTGTACCTGATCCCGCCCGACCGCCGCAACGAGGCGGCCTACGGCTACGACATGTTCACCAACGCGGAGCGGCGCGAGGCGATGCTGCGCGCCTGGACCACCGGCGCGCCCGCCGCGTCGGGGCGGGTGACGCTGGTGCAGGAGATCGACGAGCAGAAGCAGGCGGGCTTCCTGATCTACGTGCCGGTGTATCGCGGGGCCGCGGTCCCGGCCACCGCCGAGCAGCGGCGCGCCGAGCTCGTGGGCTTCGTCTACAGCCCCTTCCGCGCGGGCGACCTCCTGGGGGCGGTGCTCGGCGGCAGCCCGAGTTCCCTGGTGGACGTTTGGGTGTACGACGGCAGCGAGCCGGGACCGGCCCATCTGCTCTACACCTCGGCCGAGCACGGCGGCGCGGAGCCGGGGCCGGTGCCGCAGCTCACGCTGCCGCTCGACGTGGCCGGACGGCCATGGACGCTGGTATTCGCGCCGCGGCCCGGCGGCGTAATCGGCAGCGGGCGCGACCTGCCGGCATTGGTGCTCGTGCTCGGGCTCCTCACTTCGCTCGTGCTGGTGGGCATCGCCCGCACCCAGGCCCGGGCGACCGCGCGGGCCGAGCTCGCCGCGCGGGAGCTGCAGCGGTCGCAGGAGGCGGTTCGGGCGAGCGAGGAGCGGTTCCGGTTCCTCGCGGACTTCATCCCGCCGCTGGTCTGGGCCTCGCGTCCGGACGGCACGCTGGAGTACGTCAACCGCCGGTGCGCGGAGTATTTCGGGGTGCCCGAGGCGAGCGTGATCGCCGACGGCTGGTGGCGGTTCGTGCACCCGGACGATCTCTCTGCGGCCGCGGCGCGCTGGAACGAGGCCGTCCGCAGCGGCAGCACCTACGACGCGGAGTACCGCCTGCGCCGGGCCGACGGCGCCTGGCGGTGGCACCTCGACCGCGGCTCGCCGCTGCGGGGGGAGGATCGCGCCATCGTCCGATGGTTCGGCACGTGCACCGACGTGGACGACCAGCGCCGGGCGCAGGAGGCGCTGCGGGAGGCCCAGAAGCTCGAGAGCATCGGGGTCCTCGCGGGCGGGATCGCGCACGACTTCAACAACCTGCTCACCGGCATCGCCGGGAACGCGAGCCTGGCTCGCGCCACGCTGCCGCCCGACCATCCGGCCCAGCCGATGCTGCGGGACGCGCTCCAGGCCGGCGAGCGGGCCGCCGGCCTCACGGCGCAGCTCCTGGCCTATGCCGGCAAGGGGCGGTTCTTCCTGCAGGTACTGGACCTGCCGCGGCTGGTCCGCGAGCTCACGCACCTGGTGCGGGCGACGATTCCCCGCAAGGTGGAGATCCGGCTGGAGCTCGCCGAGGCGTGCCCCCGCGTCTTCGGCGACCCGAGTCAGCTGCAGCAGCTCGTGATGAACCTCGTCATCAACGGCGCGGAGGCGGTTGGGGAGGGGGTCGGCACGGTGACGGTGCGGGTGCGGCCGGTGGAGCTCACGGCCGAGCGGATCGAGGCGGAGTTCGCCCGGCAGGGGGTCGAGCCGGGGCGGTACGTGCGGCTCGAGGTCGAGGACACGGGGTGCGGGATGGACGAGGCGACGCTCGCCCACATCTTCGATCCGTTCTTCACCACCAAGTTCACGGGCCGCGGGCTCGGGCTCGCGGCCGCGCTCGGAATCGTGCGGGGGCATCGGGGCGGGATCGCGATCCGGACCGCTCCGGGCCGGGGGAGCACGTTCTCGGTGGTGCTGCCGACGGCGCCCGCGCCCACCGGCGCCGCTCCGCCGCGGGAGTCCCCGCCGCCGCGGCCATCGGGCGCAGGGCTCGTGCTCTTCGCGGACGATGAGCCGGCGGTGCGGCGCGTCGGCCAGGCGGCGCTCGAGGCGATGGGGTACGAGGTCGTGCTCGCGGAGGATGGCGCGGAGGCGCTCAGGACCGCGCTTGAGCCGGATCGGCCTCTCCGGCTCGCGATCGTCGACCTCACCATGCCGCAGCTCGGCGGCGCGGAGGTGGCGCGGCGTCTTCGCAGCGCCCGGCCGGGACTCCCGATCCTGGTGATGAGCGGCTACGGCGAGCAGGAGGCGCTGGTGCGGCTCGCGGGGGTCCACGTGGACGGCTTCCTCCCCAAGCCCT
This sequence comes from Gemmatimonadales bacterium, assembly GCA_035700905.1. Lineage (GTDB taxonomy): Bacteria > Gemmatimonadota > Gemmatimonadetes > Gemmatimonadales > GWC2-71-9 > DASQPE01. The sequence goes on from DASSOD010000040.1 coordinate 5,530, forward strand.
TCACCGACCACGACCTCGCGCGGGTCGTCGCCGAGGTCGGCCGCGACGGCGGGGCGGCGGAGGCGCGCGGCGCGCCGTGAGGCGCGCCCGCCTTGTGCGGCGGCTCACGCCCCGCTACTGTTCGAGCGATTCCGCCCTATGTTCCACCGCAAAGAAGGAGGTGATCCATTGTCTAGTGAGAGTTGCATGCGAGGCTCGTCCCGGGCAATCGATCGCCGGATGGTGATCTAGGCAAGCCGGCGTCGACACGAGTCTCGATGCCAACCAGATCGCGCCGCGCGGCCCACGGGTCGGCGGCGCGATCCACGTCCGGGCCATGAGCGCCTACTTCCAGACCACACGCTCGCCGCGCTACAGCCTGCTCTTCGCCCTGCCGCTCCTCGTGCTCTACGAGGCGCTCGCGTTCCTGCTCTCTCACAGCGCGATCGCCGGCATGCGGAACGGCGCCGACGTGCTGCTCAAGAGCCTGTTCGTGAGCTTCGGCGGCAGGAGCGGGCTCCTGGTCTTCGGGGCGCTCCTGCTGGGGACCGGCGCGGCGCTGGTGTGGCGCGATCGGAAGGCCGGCGGCGCGCTGCAGCCGCGCTGGTTTCTCTGGATGGGGATCGAGTCGCTGGGATACGCGCTCATGTTCGGGCTGGTGGCCGGTACGCTCACGCAGCTCCTGCTCCACGTGCCGCGGCTCGCGGCGGGCCCCTTCGAGCGCCTCGGCCTCGCGACGCAGCTCATGATCTCGCTCGGCGCCGGGATTTACGAGGAGCTGCTGTTCCGGGTGATGCTGGTGGGGTCTCTCGCCTGGGTCGCGCGCCGGGCGCTGGGCTTGTCGGTGGCGTGGGCCGGCGTCGCCGCCGCGGTGATCGGGGCGCTCGTCTTCTCGATCTTCCACTACATCGGCCCGTACGGCGATCCCTTCCGCGTGCCGTCGTTCGTGTTCCGCGCGGTCGCCGGGCTCCTGTTCAGCGGGCTGTACCTGATGCGCGGATTCGGAATCACGGCCTGGACCCACGCGCTCTACGACGTGCTCCTCGCGCTCTGACGGAGCGCGCGTCGCCGCGCCGGGGCGGGTGGATCAGCTCCTGGGCTTGGTCTTCGCCGCGTAGATCGAGTCCAGCACCTGACGCCACACCGCCACCGGCTGCGCCCCCACCAGCATGCCGCCCTCGATGTAGAAGCTCGGCGTGCTTCCGGCGCCGGAGCGCTCCGCGCCGGAGGCGTCCGCCTGGATCTCGGGGAGCGTCGCCTGCGAGGTGAGGCACTGGACCAGCGGCGCCTTGGGAACCTTGGCGGAATCGGCCAGGCTGAGGAGAAACGGCCCCGGCTCCTTGAGCGGCGCCCAGACGTCCTGGTACTTGAACAGGAGGTCGTGCAGCGGCCAGAAGCTGCCGCTGCGCGCGCCGCACATGGCGAGCTGCGCCGCCGCCGCCGCGTTCGGGTGGATCTGGGTGAGCGGGAAGTTGATGTACACCCAGCGGACCTTGCCGGTCTTGACGTACGCTTCCTCGAGCGCGGGGAACACGTCCACGGCGTGCCGGCGGCAGTAGGGGCACTGGAAGTCCGACATCTCGTACACGGTGATGGGGGCGGTCGGCGAGCCCTTGGAGCGCGCGGCCAGCGGATCCGCCGGTGCGGCTTCGGCGGCGTGCGGCTTGGCTGGAGACGCGGTCGAGGTGGACTGGGCCGCGGCCGGGCGCACGGCCGCAACCAGCGCGGCGGCCACCGCCGCGACCCGCAGGACGGCGGCGAGGCGGCCGCCGAGACCGCGACGGCACGCGGCGCCCGTGCGCCCGAGCGCGATCGAGCGCGGGTGCGCCCCCGCCGTCGCGCAATCAGTCGTC
>DASSOD010000041.1:0-6162 GCA_035700905.1 Gemmatimonadales bacterium
GCCTCCCACGCCATCACGGCCGCCGCGACGAGCAGCGCGACACCGAGCACCTGGGCCACCCGCCAAATCGGGTAAGCGGGAACGCCCCCCGCGAGCCCGGCCGCCGAAGCCCGCCACACGGCCCAGAGCGTCACCGCGGCCACCGCAGTGAGGAGCCAGCGGGCCCATGGGAACTGCCGCGCGAGGCCCCAGGCGGCAAGCATCGCGAGCGCCGCGCGAGCGAAACCGAGCCAATCGACGGTCCCGTAGAGCAGCTCCCGAACGGGGGCCAGCGCGAGCGCGAGGGCAGCGAGCAGCGCGAGGGTGAACGGCACACGGTTGCGCATCGAGTCTCCGGACGGGCTCAGGCCCGCATCACGGTCACCCACAGGCTCGAGCGGCATGCCCCTCCCCGCGAGCGCTCGATTCGGGGTACATTCGGGCGGAGGCGAGAGGCGGCTTCGTCACAGCGCGGACCCGGCCGAACCGATAGGCTGGCGGACATCGATTGAGCCCTCTTCGTGGGGAGGGCGCGGCACCGCATGAAGGAGCCGGCATGCCCCTGCCCCACGATCTTCCGCCGACCAGCCGAACGGTGCTCGTGGTCGAGCGGGACCTGGCCACGCGGACCGCGTTGGACCGCATGGTTCGCGCGCTCGGATACGAGAGCCGGGCGGTGGGCGACGCACGCGAGGCGCTCCGGATCGTGTTCGCGTTTCCGGAGCGGGTCCGCCTCCTCCTGACCGACCTTTGGCCGGCCGGCATGGACGGCGGGGAGCTCGCCGAGCGAGCCCGCGAGATCGCCCCGCGGCTCCGGGTCGTGCTCATGGCCGGGCCGGCGTCCGATTCGGAGGCGGAGCTCCTCGCCGCCTATCCCGAGCTGCCGCGGGTGGAGAAGCCCATCGGGATCGAGCTGCTCCGCTCGGTGTTGCGCGCGGGGCTTGGCCCCCCGGAGGCGCCCGACCTGCCCCGACGGTCGGGCGAGGCTCGGCGGCGCCGCGAGCGGCAGTCGGACCGATGAGTCGGCGCCAAGCAGCGGCATGAGCAGGAGGTGACCGTGACGACGATCGTGCTGGCACATGGCCTCTGAAACGCCCCGCCCACCCCGCGGTTGGCTCTCGCCGCTCGAGGCGATCATCCTGCTGGTGCTCGCGTGCATGGCGCTCGCGCTCTTCTTCGGGCGGGTGCTGCACTCGGCGTCGTGACCCGCGCCCCAGCGCGTCGCGAGCCGTCCCCGCCCGAGCCCGCGCCGGCCCGGGTCCCGCCGTCGGTCATGTGACCGAGTGAGCGGGCGGCGCCGGCCAGTCCGCGGCCCCGCATCAGCACGGCTTTCGCCATTGCCGATTCGAGCCTCGACATAGCGGGCCAGGCACGCCTAGCTTGGCGCAGTGCCCGCCCGTACATCGTGTGTTTTGCTGGTCGAGGACCAGGACATGGTCCGCGCTCTGTGCGCTCGCGCCATCCGCGGCGCGGGCTTCGCGGTGCTCGAGACGCCGACCGCGGGCGGTGCGCTCGCGCTGCTCCGCACCCCCGGCGTCGTGGATCTGGTCGTCATCGACAGCTTCCTTCCCGGCACCGGCACGCAGCCGTTCGTCGAGGAGCTGGCTCGGGACCAGCCCCACGTGCGCGTGCTCGAGATCGGCGGCGATCCCTGGACCCTCGCGGCGGCCACCGCCGCGGGCCGCGCGGTGCTGGCCAAGCCGTTCTATCCCGACACGCTGGCCGCGATGGTGCGCGGGATCCTCGGATCCGGCCCTGGGCTCTTGCCCGCGTCGAGCGTCCGCCGGGGCCTGACGGCTCACCGCGCACGGTCCCGGCACGACCCGGAGCGGGCGTCGAACCGCTGACCGAGCCCGCCAACGGCCGGGCCGGACCACCTCACCCCTCCGGCCTGACCGGCCTGCCTACCGCGATCCGGCCGTCGGCGCGCCCCTTCACGTAGGCATACACCGCGGCCATCTGCTCCGGCGTCATGACGTCCTTGAACGCCGGCATGCCGCGCGCGGTACGCCCGTTGGCGACCACGCTGACGAACGCGTCCTGCTCGGCCACCGGTCCTCCCGCCCGGGCGGAGGTGAGGAGGTCGGCCGCGACGGGGTTGCCCGCGACGTCCTGGCCATGGCAGCGGGCGCACTGCACGCTGTACTGGCGCCAGCCCTGGTATTCCTCGAGCGAGACCCGTGGCCCCGCATCCTGCGCCGCAGCACCGCGGGCCAGCGCCAACGCTGCGCCGACTGCGATCGAACAGGCGGCGTTACGCTGCCCGCGGCGCGCCGGGCGAATGCGGGTGCGGCCGTCGGCCGGGCCGGGGCCGCCCTGCGTCCATCTGACCAACGGCATCGCACCCCCGAGCGAGAAGGTGCTGAGCTATAGGCGTCAGGGATGTTGGGAGTCGGTGACTGCTGTCACCCGAACGGCGACCGGCCGGATGCGCCGGGCGCGGCGCGCGTCAGCGGACGGACACTGCGGGCGGCGGGACGTACCTGGCCACGAAGGCCCGGACGATGCGGAAGTTGTCGCGGGAGAACCGGACCTGCTGGGTGAAGCGGCGCCCCGGCAGGGCGAGCCGCACCTCCCGCGCGCTCGCCATCCGGCGTAGCACGTCCGGGTCGATGCGATACGCCTGGCGCTCGGTCACCCGCTCGGCGGTCGTGTACGTGAGGGCTCGGCCGAACGGCTGCGCTTCGGCGCGCGCGCCGTCGATGCCGATCACGGCCGGCGCGTCGCCATCGATCAGCATCCAGTCGGGCCCGTCGTAGGTAAGGAACAGCTGATAACTCACCCGGGCGGTCGAGCTCGTGGTGCGCTGCAGGTTCATCGACAGGCGTCCGCGCGCATCCGCGAGGTAGGAGTCGTGCTTGACGAACACGACCTGCTCGCCGGTCGGATCGTGTCGCTCGGTCACCTCGTAGGGCCTGAATCCCTCCTGCGCCGATGCCGCCGTCGCCAGCGTCGCAGCGCATCCGAGCCCCAGTGCAACCTGCCGCCAGCCGCCCCGCGCCCGTCGCACGCCCGCCTCCTGGTGCCGTGGGACCACGGTAAGCGGCGGGGCGTGGTGACCTCGTGAACTCCGCGTGAGACTGTCTTCAGGGTGGGCGGTGCTTCCAGCCCGGCTCCGGGTGGGCGAGCGCCTTCAACTCTTCGCCACGGCGTTCGATCTCGAAGGATCCGTCGTGAACGAGATCGTGGAGTGGGCCGGCTCGGCGGTAACCGTTAGCCCAACGACCTTTCAGGTGGCGGCAGCACCCGCACCACCAGCTGAGCCGAGGAGTCAGCGCTGGTCGGCGGGCGAGACGCGCTCGCCAAACATCGCATTTCTCTTGGCCAGATACGGCTCCGCGCCGACTTTCGCCGCTGGCGGGTCGCGACGCAGGGCGTCGGCGAGGTTTGCGGGAACCACGCGCCTCATTTCCTCGACGACTTGACGTACCTCAGTCTCGCTCAGCTCGGCACAGAGTTGCGCAAGCTGCTGAAGCGTAGACAGGGCGCGGCTCAGACGATCCGATGGTGCTGACATATGGGGGCCTCTACCGGAAGACATGCCGGGTGCACGGGTCTTACTTGTCGCGCCGGTCTCACACGGTCAAGAGGCAAGGCTCTGGGGTTGATTCGCCGAGATGGTCGCCACGCTCGGCGCCGGGCACCTACGCGCGCTTGTCCTGGGGACTGCTTGGGGACGGCCTTGAACGAGAGAGCACTTCAGCCGGACGGCCAAGTGCTCGTGAGGAGAATAGCTGGGGTGGGACTCGAACCCACGACCCCGGCATTATGAGTGCCGTGCTCTAACCACCTGAGCTACCCAGCCGGGTGGACGGCAATCGTAGCCGGGGCGGTCGGGGGGGTCAAGGTTCCGTGGGCCGCTCACGCCGGCGCCGCCGGCGCAGGTGCGATCCACCAGCTTCAGCGTAGACCGCCCCGATGTAAGGGGTCCGCGCCCCGGTGAGACGCCCGAGCTCGAGCACCGCGTTCACCAGCGCCCCGATCTCGAGCGGCCGGCCGGCCTCGGCGTCCTGCAGCGTCGAGGTCTTGTGCGGGCCCACCGCTTCCGCGCCGGCGATGCGCCGTTCGATCGGCAGCCGGAGCGTGACGCCCAGCTCCCGGCGATGGTCTCCGCCTCCCGCATCATCGCGGCGGCCAGCACGCGCGTCTCGGCGCAGCGGCAGATCGCGTCGAGCGTCGCGCGGGTGAGCGCCCTCAGCGGGCGTCCGAGTCCGGCGTTTCCGGCGGGACCAGCTTGTAGAGAAACTCGCCCTTGCGGATCATTCCGAACGATTCGCGCGCCACCCGCTCCTGCACCCGCGGGTCCCGCTCGATCGCCTGCGCCACCCGGGTGAGCGAGTCCACCACCCGGCGGAGCTCGGTTACCTTGTCCCGCTCCGCCCGCTCCTGACGCCGCAGCTTGAACAGATCGAGCGTGCTGTACTCGCCGCCCTCGAGCGCGAAGAGCGCCGCGGCCCCCAGCGCCGCCAGGGCGAGCCACCCGGTGCGGCTCACAGCGGATACATGTCCCGCCCGGGGTAGTGCGCGAGATCGTCGAGCTCCTCGGCGATCCGGAGGAGCTGGTTGTACTTGGCGGTGCGATCGGTGCGGCTCGCGCTGCCGGTCTTGATCTGCCCCGCCCCCGTGGCCACGGCGAGGTCCGCGATGAACGTGTCCTCGGTCTCCCCCGAGCGGTGCGAGATCACGACGCCGTAGGCGCTGCCCTTGGCGAGCTCGATGCACTGCAGCGTCTCGGTGAGCGTGCCGATCTGGTTCACCTTGACCAGCACCGCGTTCGCCACGCCCTCCTCGATCCCGCGGCCGAGCCGGTCCACGTTGGTGACGAAGAGGTCGTCGCCCACGAGCTGCACGCGGTCGTGCAGCCGCTCGGTGAGAAGCGCCCATCCCTCCCAGTCGTTCTCCGCCAGCCCGTCCTCGATCGACACGATGGGATAGCGGTCCACCCAGCCCTGGTAGAGGTCCACCATCTGCGCCGCCGTGCGGCGCACGCCGTCGCTCTTCCTGAAGACGTACGCGCCGTCGTCGAAGAACTCCGAGGCGGCGGGATCCAGCGCGATCGCGAGATCGCTCCCCGGCCGGTAGCCCGCCGCCTCGATCGCTTGCATCACCGCATCCAGCGCCGCCTCGTTGGACGGCAACATCGGCGCGAAGCCGCCCTCATCCCCCACCGCCGTCGATAAGCCCTGCTTGCTCAGCACCTTCTTGAGCGCGTGGAACACCTCCACCCCCATCCGGAGCGCCTCCGGAAAGGCCTCCGCCCCGATCGGCACCACCATGAACTCCTGCACGTCCACGTTGTTCGAGGCGTGGGCGCCGCCGTTCAGGATGTTCAGCATCGGCACCGGCAGCACCCGCGCCATCGGCCCGCCGAGGTAGCGGTACAGCGGGAGCCCGACGTCGCTCGCCGCGGCCCGCGCGACCGCGAGCGAGACGCTCAGGATCGCGTTCGCCCCCAGCTTGCTCTTGTTCGGGGTGCCGTCCAGCTCCAGCATCTCGGCATCCACCGCGATCTGCTCCGCGGCGTCCATCCCCTCGAGCCGCGGGCCGATCACCTCGTTGACGTTGCGCACCGCCTCGGTCACGCCCCGGCCGCCATAGCGCTTGGGGTCGCCGTCGCGCAGCTCCATCGCCTCGTGCTCCCCCGTCGAGGCGCCGCTCGGCACCGCCGCGCGGCCCTGCGCCCCGCTCGAGAGCACGACGTCGGCCTCGACGGTGGGGTTGCCGCGGCTGTCGAGGATCTCGCGGGCGTGAACTTCGATGATGGTGGACATAGGCTGCGGCAAGGCGCTCGACGATTGCGGAGATGAGGGGGTGCCGGGAACCGCGGCAAGCTACCCGCCGCCCCCGATGGCGTCAACGGCCGCAGCGCGCGCGTCGAACCACGCGCGCACGTCGGCGAGGAGCCGGTCGCGATCCTCGTAGCGCAGCGCGGAAGTCGGAATCGGCGGCGCGAGCGTGAGCCGCACCGGCGCGCCGCGCCGGCGGATCCACAGGGTGCCACGCGGCATGGCGGCGTAGGTCCCCTCGAGGTACGCCGGCACGAGCGGCACGCCGGCGGCGATGGCCAGCACGAACGCGCCCTTCTTGAAGGGCTGGAGCCGCCCGGTCCGGCTCCGCGTGCCCTCCGCGAACACGATCACCGAGCGCCCGCCGCGCACGTCGCGCGCCGCGGCGTCGTACGCG
>DASSOD010000042.1:0-10826 GCA_035700905.1 Gemmatimonadales bacterium
GGCACCGCGCCGCTCACCCGGTGCCGGCGCGCCTCGGCCGACTCGATCCAGCCCTGCCCCTGCAGCGCGGTGTACGCGGCCACCACCGTGTTCCGGTGCACGCCGAGGTCGCGCGCGAGCGTGCGCGCGCCGGGGAGCGCGTCGCCGGGCCGGAGGCGGCCGCTCCGGATGTCCGCCGCCACGGCGGCGGCGATCCGGGCGTAGATCGGCCCGGGCGCGCCGCGGTCCAGCGTCAGGACGGGCTCCCAGTGGGGCATGAACTGGCCTAGGTGAATGTCTTGGATCTGGTTCTTTCGGGTATGCCAGATTCTAGCCACCTTCCGGCCGTCGGCAAGACCCCAGGCTCGGGAGGCGCGATGCGGATGCAGGAGATGTACGCCAGGGTCCCGGAGGAGTGGGTGCGCCAGCTCGCGGCGGAGCAGGCCATGGGCAGGCTGGTCTCGGTGCGCGCGGACGGGCTGCCGCGCATCGGGCTCCACAACTTCGTGTACGCGGCCGGGCGCGGGCGGATCGAGCTCCACTGCTCGCGCCACGACGAGCAGCTCCCCGATCTGCTGGAACGCCCCCGCTGCCTCTTCGAGGTGGACGAGGTGATGGCGGTGATCCCGTCGTACTGGGTGGACCCGACCGACGCGGGCGTCGCCACCACCTACCACCGGACCGCGATCTTCGAGTGCTCGGCCCGCGTGATCCGGGAGCCGGGCGAGCTCCTCACCCACCTCGAGGACCTCATGGCCAAGCACCAGCCCGAGGGCGGGTACGACGTGCTCCGGCCCGGAACGCGCTACGCCCCCACGCTTCGCGCGCTCGTCCTGGTGGCGCTCGACGTCGTGCAGGTGCGGACCAAGTTCAAGCTGGGGCAGAATCGGTCGGCGGCGCTGCGGCGGCGGATCGTCGAGTCGCTCCGCGGGCGCAATCGTCCGGGCGATTCGCGGACGGCCGACGCGGTGGAGCGGGTGCTGGCGCTGGAGGAGTCGGAGGTGGCCGAACCGGCCTAGTCGGCGGGCCCGCGGCGGTCCGGCAGCATCGCGCGGACCTGGTCCGCCTCGTCGGCGGCGGCCAGGAAGGCCGCCACGCACCGGGGATCGAACCGCGTCCCGGCGTTGGCCCGGAGGTGGTCCCAGGCGAGGGCGACCGGCCATTCCTTCTTGTAGGGCCGCTCCGAGGTGAGCGCGTCGAACGCGTCCGCCACCGCGACGATCCTGCCCGCGAGCGGAATGTCGTCCCCGCCCAATCCCTGCGGGTAGCCGGACCCGTCGTGCCGCTCGTGGTGGGTGAGCGCTACGTCCGCGGCGGTCTGGAGCAGCTCAGAGTCGCCGTCGGCCAGGATCCGGTGTCCGATGACGGTGTGCTGCTTCATGATCGAGAACTCGGAGTCGTCCAGCGCCCCCGGCTTGAGCAGGATGTAGTCCGGCACGCCGATCTTGCCCACGTCGTGCATCGTCGCGGCGGTCGCGATCATCTCCCGCTCGCGCGGCCCGAAGCCGAGCCGCCCCGCGATGATCCCGGCGAACCGCGACACCCGCACGATGTGCATGCCGGTCTCCCAGTCGCGGTACTCCGCCGCCCGCGCGAGCCGCACGATCACCTCCCGCTCCCGCGCCGCGATGGCCGAGGTCGCCTCCGTGATCGCGCGCTCGAGCCAGTCCGAGCGCTCCAGCAGCGCCTTCTGGCCCCGGCGCACCGCGAGCATGTTGCGGGTCCGGGCGCGCACCTCCGCCGCGTCGATCGGCTTGGTCAGGAAGTCGTTGAGGCCGAGCTCCAGCACCTCGTAGCGCACCGACCGGTCGTCCAGCGCGGTGATCACCATGAGCGGCACGTCGCGCAGCCGGGTGCTGCCCCGCAGATACCGCGCGAGCTCGATGCCGGTGACGCGCGGCATCTGGTAGTCGGTGATGACCAGGTCGGGCTCGCCCGTGCGGCACCACTCGAGCGCCGGCTCGGCGCCCTCGAAGCAGACCACCTCCGTTCCCGGCAGCTCGGCGATGAGGTGCCGCAAGAGCTCGAGCGTGAGCGGGTCGTCGTCCACCACGAGGACGGTAGAGGGGGTCGCGTCGGCGGGAAGGATCATGGCGTCATCCCGCTACCGTCCGCGCGAACGCGGCCGCGCGGTCGAGCGCCACGCGGAGCTCGGCGCCGAGGCCGCCGCAGGTCGCCCAGTCGGCGCGTCCGGCCGCGGCCTCCAGCTCCCGCGCGAGGCCGCTCACCTCCGCGGCCCCGACGTTCCCCGCGGTTCCCTTGAGGGTGTGCGCGGCGCGCGAGAGGTCCACGCTGTCGCGCCGCTCGATGGCCCCGGCGATCCGGTCGAGGAGCCCGCGGCTGGTGGTGTCGAACAGCGTGAGGTAGCGGCGGATCGCCGCCGCGTCGTCCCCCACGATGGATCGAAGCTGGCCCAGCTCGATCGGGGTGGATACGGGGGGCGCCGCCGCCTGGCCAGCCCCAGCCGTTTGGGGCCTTGGGGCGGTCTGGGCGCCCCCGGCCGTTGGGGCGCCCGCCGCGCGCCCGATCTCGCCCCCGCCGCCCGCGTCGCCGGCAGCGGCCCCGATCTCTGCCGGCAGCCACCGCGCGAGCGCCTCGGCCAGCCGGCTTCGGTCGAGCGGCTTGGTGAGGTAGTCGTCCATGCCCGCCGCGAAGCAGCGGTCGCGGTCGCCGTGCATCGCATTGGCGGTGAGCGCGATGATGGGCAGCCGCCGCCCGCCGGTCTCGCCCCGGCGGATGCGCGCCGCGGCCTCGTAGCCGTCCAGCTCCGGCATCTGGCAGTCCATGAGCACGAGATCGTACGCGCGATTCGCCAGCGCCTCGAGCGCCTCGCGCCCGTTGGAGACGACGTGCGACTCGTGCCCCAGCTTCTCCAGCAGCGCCACCACCAGCTCCTGGTTCACCGGGTGGTCCTCGGCGACCAGAATCCGGCCCCGCCGCGCGGCGCGCGCCTCCGCGATGCTGTGGCGGGTGACGAGCGCCGCGCGTCCGTCGCCCCCCGCCGCGGCCGGCAGGCCCATGACCGTCGCGAGGCAGTCCTGCAGCGCGGATTGGCGCACCGGCTTGGAGAGGAAGGCGGCGAACCCGGCCTCGTGCGCCGTGCGCGCCTCCCCCCGCGCGCCGAGCGCGGTGAGCAGCACCAGGCGGGTCCGCTCGATCGCGGGCTCGGCCTTGATGGCGCGGCCCAGCGAGATGCCGTCCATCCCGGCGAGGTGCATGTCCACGATCGCCACCTCGTATGGCTCGCCCGCGGCGGCGGCCTTACGCAGCAGCTCGAGCGCCCGCATCGCGCCGTCGGCCACGGCCGGCCGCAGCCCCCAGCGGGAGAGCGCCTCGCGCAGGTTCTGCCGGCTGGTGCGGTTGTCGTCCACCACCAGCACCCGGAGGCCCACCAGCGACTCGGCCGGCACTCCGGCCTGCGGCTCCGGGCGCTCCGCAGGGTCGAAGCGGGCGGTGAACCAGAAGGTGCTGCCGATTCCCGGCTCGCTCTCCACCCCGATCTCGCCCTCCATGAGCTGGGCGAGGCGGCGGCAGATCGCGAGGCCCAGGCCGGTGCCGCCGAACCGGCGGCTCGTGGTCGCGTCCGCCTGCACGAACGCGTGAAACAGCCTGGCCTGTACGTCGGGCGCGATGCCGATGCCCGTATCGGCCACCTCGAACCGGAGCGTGAAATCGGCGTCGCGCTCCGACTCGACCGTGACCCGCACGACGACCTCGCCCTCCTCGGTGAACTTCACCGCGTTCCCGACGAGGTTCACCAGGAGCTGCCGGAGCCGGCCGGGATCCCCCCGCACCCAGGTGGGCGCCTCCGGGTCCATCACCGCGGCGAGCTCGACGCCCTTGGCCGCCGCCCGCTCGGCGAGGAGCTCGAGCACGTCCTCCACCGTGTGCCGCAGGTCGAAGTCCATCCGCTCCAGCTCGAGCTTGCTCGCCTCGATCTTGGAGAAGTCCAGGATGTCGTTGATGATCGTGAGCAGCGCGTCCGCCGAGCGGCGCGCGGTCTCGGCGTACTGGCGCTGGGTGGCGGTGAGCTCGGTGTCGAGCAGGAGGCCCAGCATGCCGAGCACCCCGTTCATGGGCGTGCGGATCTCGTGGCTCATCGCGGCCAGGAAGTCGGACTTGGCCCGCTCCGCGCCGAGGGCCGCGTCGCGCGCGGCCGTGAGCCCGTCCCGCGACTCCCGCAGCCGGTCCACCATCGAGCTGAACGCCGCGCCCAGCGCGTTCACCTCCTGGGTGCTGCTCCGCGGCACGGAGACGGCGTAGTCGCCGGCCGCGAGGCGATCGCTGGCGCGCTGGAGCGTGCGCAGCGGCTGGGCGATGCGCGCCGCGAAGAAGAGCGCGATCAGCGCGCCGAACCCGAGGAGCGCGACGCCAACGGCGATCGCGGTGCGCTGCTCGCTCACGATCTCGTCGTTGAGGGCGCTCACCGACATCCCCAGCTCCAGCGTGCCGGCGTGCTCGCCGCCGTGCATCACCGGCGCCGCGGCGTGGAGCCAGAGACCGCTCCGGTGCACGCCCGCGGCGCTGACCGCCGATCCGAGACTCTTCCGCACCCGCAACGGGTCGCGCCCGGCCACCACGCGGCCGTCCACATCCACCGCCGCGATGTAGGCGATGGCCGGGTCCTCGATCACCTCGTCTATCTTCGCCGCGACGGCGGCCGAGTCGCCTCGCGCCAGCGGGGACGCGACGGCGATGGCGAGGAGGTCGGTCATGTCCGCCGCGCGCTGCTCCAGCGTGGCGAGGGCGATGCGCTCCTGGCGGTGGGGGTAGTAGTAGAACACCACGTACGTGCTCGGTACGAGCACGGCGAAGATGCTGCCGAGGAGCTGGATCCGGAGCGAGAGCGGGCGGGTGAGCGTGTCCGTGACCCGGCGTCGCACCGAAGGCGGGGCGGCCGGCGCGGGGTCAGGGTTGGGCGGTGCGGACGCCGAGCTGGGCTCCTGTGCGCCGGTGCGGGCGCCGAGTTTCGCAACCAACCATCGCAGGAGTTGTGAAGCCCGGGGCTGCGGCGCGCCCTGCTCGCGCTCGAGATTGCCGCTCATTTCCGATGTCCCTCAGGTCGGAACAGGCAGGCAAGTCACGGCGGCGCCCTCACTTGACCGATGGACGGGCCGGTGCTGGAGCCGCGGGGGCGGCGGGTCCGGAGGGGGGCAGAGGGCAGAAACCGGGCCACTGCAACGGCTTGGCCGGATGCGCGGCGGGTGGGCGCGATGCGGGGGTGAGGCAGCGCCCGGTTAACTTGCCCGCATGAGCCAACCTCGCCCCACCGCGCTCGTGACCGGCGCCTCGAGCGGCATCGGTCTCGAGATGGCCAGGCTGCTCGCCGCGCGCGGGTACGACCTGGTGCTCGCCGCCCGGAGCGCCGAAGCGCTGGACCGGATCTCGGCGCAGCTCGAGGCCGGCCACGGCGTGCGCGCCCTCCCGGTCGCGGTCGATCTCGCGGAGCCGGGAGGCATGGAGCGCCTGCTCGAGCCCATCCGGAGTCGCGGCCTCACGATAGATCTGCTGGTGAACAACGCGGGCTTCGGCCTCGCGGGCGACTTCGCGCAGGCCCCGTGGCCCGAGACCAACGCGATGCTCCAGCTCAACGTCGTCGCGCTCACCGGTCTCGCGCGCGCGCTCCTGCCGGGCATGCTCGAGCGCCGGCGTGGTCGGATCCTGAACGTCGCCTCCACCGCCGGCTTCTTTCCCGGCCCGCACATGGCCGTCTACTACGCCAGCAAGGCGTACGTGATCTCGTTCTCGGAGGGGCTGGCGGAGGAAGTCGCCGGGACGGGCGTCACCGTGACCGCGCTCTGCCCGGGGCCGACCCGCATGCGGTTCGCCGAGCGGGCCGGCTCCGCCCACACCAACCTCTTCAAGTCGCCCGCCGTGATGGACGCGCCGGCCGTCGCGCGGATCGGGCTCGACGGCGCGCTCCGGGGCAAGCGCCTCGTCATCCCCGGCGCGATCAATCGGCTCATGGTGCAGTCGAACCGGATCTCCCCCCGCCGCCTCACGGCCAAGGTCGCCGAGCGCTTGAACCGGGGGTCGTGAGGCGTGAGCTTGCCGCCCCCCAAAACGTCGGTGCCGCACGACCGCATCTCGCGGCGCGCGTTCATCGGCGCGACCGCCGCCGTGGCCGGCGCCGCGGTGCTCGGCGGCGACATGTTCGTGGTCGAGCCGCGCCGGCTCCAGATCTCCCGGCATACGCTCCCGCTGCCCGGGCTCGCCTCGGGGCTCGACGGCATGCGCATCGCGCACCTCACCGACGTGCACCTTCCCGCGAATCGCGCCGTCGCGCGGGAGACGCTGGCCGCGCTCGCCGTGGAGCGGCCTGAGATCGTGGTGATCACCGGCGACATCTGCGAGACGGCGAACGCGGCGGCCGACCTCACCGCCTTCGCGCGCGAGGCGCGGGGCACGCTCGCCACGGTGGCGACGCTCGGGAACTGGGAGTACCGCGGCGGGATGGGCGGCGATGTGGGCCGGAACGCGTACGCGGCCGCGGGGGTGCCGCTCCTGGTGAACGCCCACTTCACCATCGAGGCGGGCGGTGGCGCGCTCAGCCTGGTGGGAATCGACGACCTCGTGGCCGGGAGCCCCGACCCCGGCGCCGCGCTCGCGGAGCGGCCGGCCGGCGTGCCCGAGATCTGGCTCACCCACGCGCCCGAGCTCGCCGACCGGCTCTCGCCCGCGCTGCCCGCGCGGCCGGCGGCGATCCTCACCGGCCACACCCACGGTGGCCAGATCCGGATCCCCGGCCTTCCGGCGTACACGCCGGTGGGCTCGGGGCGGTTCCTGGCGGGATGGTACCGGGATACCTTCGCGCCGCTCTACGTCTCCCGCGGGATCGGCACCGCCGACGTGCGCGCGCGGCTCTTCTGCCCGCCGGAGCTCCCCATCTTCACGCTCCAGCGGACCTGAGCGGACGCGGCCCGCGCGAAGCGGGCGCGGCGCCCACCCCCGCCCGCCGCCTCCCGCTCAGTTCACCCGCGCCAGGTTGTAGATCGCCCGGAAGGCGCGGAACAACTCCTTGTAGTCAGCGTGCGTATACGACACCGTCAGCGGTCCGCGGCGGACGGCGCCCGGGACCAGCTCGGCGTAATCGGCCTGGTGGGTGAAGGTGAGGTCGACCTCGATCGTGGCGGGAGAGGCAATTCGCACGGGTTCGTGGCGGCGGCCGAGCGCGGCGGCGACCCCGTCGCGGATCTGCCGGCAGGCGACGGCGGGCGGAAGGCTCCGGGCGGCGCTGCGACTCACTGCGTGCTTCACCGCCAAGGTCTGCACGTCCGGTCCGAGGAACTCGCGGGCCTCATCGGCGCAGGCGCGGTCGCCGCTCACGAAAGCCACCGGCACGCCGTAGGCCCCGGCGAGCGCCGCATTGAGGCCGATCTCCCCGACGGAGCGGCCGTTGAGCCGCACGTCGCGCAGCTCGTCGGTCATGGTGTGGTCGAGCATGGCGAGCGCGGTCCCCGCGCGGGCGTGATAGCCGATGAAGACCGCTGCATCGAACCCCGCCTCGATTCCCTCCATCATGGAGAGCCGCTTCGGATCGCCGCTCATGAGCTCGGCGCGCTGGTCCAGCTCGTCGGCAAGGATATTGCGCATGAGCCAGTGGCTGTCGTTCACCAGCACGTATGCGGCGCCCGCGGCGAGCGCGCCTTCGATCGCCGCGTTCGCCTCGGCGGTCATCAACCGGCGCCCGCGGGAGTACTCCCCTGCGCAACGGGGGTCTACCGGGTTAGTTTGGTCCTCGTGCACGATGCCGGCGACCCCCTCCATATCAACCGAGATATAGACGCGCATGCACGCTCCACGATCGTTGCGGTTGGCCGCGGTTCTGGTCGTTGCTCTCGCCGGCTGCGGGCCCGGGCGGGGAAAGCCGACACCGCTCGCGCTCGAGCGCGGGCGAATTTACACCAGTTGGCTCTACGGTAGCGAATACGGCAAGCTCTGGGACCGGCTCACGCCGGAGATGCGCCAGGTTTTCGGCAGTGCGTCCGAGCTGGGCAAGTTCGCGGGCAAGGCGGTGACGCGCCTCGGGCGGGAGCGGGGCGCGGTGGACGAGCACGTGGCCGAGACCAGGCACGACGAGGTGTACAGCCGGACGGCGTCGTTCAGCAGCTCGAAATCGCCGGTCACGATCGAGTGGTCGCTCACCAAGGACGGCGCGGTGAACGGGCTGGTCGTGCGGCCGGCGGACACCGCGGCGGCGATCACGTCGAGTCAGCCGGAGACGGGGAGTCTCGAGTCCGACTCGCGGTAACTGGATGCTGCCGGCATTAGTCCGGACTAATCGCCCCCTGTCCCGCTTGCCGAGACAGGGGGCGGTTCAGTAAACGCGCCCGCCCAGCGGCACGTCCCGCTCGACCGCCAGCAGTACGACCCGCCCCTGCTCGTCCGGCAGCCCGAGCACCAGCACCTCGGAGGGAAATCCGGCGATGACGCGGGTGCCGAGGTTGACGGCCGCGATCACCAGCCGGCCCGCCAGCTCCTCGGGCCGGTAGAGGTCCACGAGCTGCGCGCTCGAGCGCTTCTCGCCCAGCGGCCCGAAGTCAATCCACAGCTTGTACGAGGGTTTCCGCGCCTTCTCGTTGGGCTCGGCGCGGAGCACCCGGCCCACTCGCAGCTCGAGCGTGGCGAAGGCGTCGAGCGGCGTGACGGCGGGCGCCGTCACGCGAGCAGCTCGGCGCGGAGCACGGTCACCGCGCGGCCGCTCAGGCGCACCCGGTCGCCGGCGAGCGCCAGGCGCAGCACCCCGCCGCGCGCCGACGCCTGGTACGCGCTCATCGCCTGCTTGCGGAGCCGCGCGCTCCAGTACGGCGCGAGCGCGCAGTGGGCCGAGCCGGTGACGGGATCCTCGGGGATGCCGATCGCGGGGGCGAAGAAGCGGGAGACGAAGTCGAACTTCGGATCGGCCGAGCGCGCGGTGACGATCACGCCGCGGGTTCGGATCCGGGAGACCGCGGCGAGATCCGGGGCCAGCGCGCGCACCGTCGCGTCCGAGTCCAGCTCGACCAGGTAATCGAACTTGCTCCGCTCCACGCACACGGAGCGAGCGCCAAGCGCGCCCTCGAGCTCGGGGGGCGCGTCGGCGGGCGCGGGCGGCGTGGCGGGGAAGTCGAGCGTGATCCAGCCGTCGGCGAGCGTGGCGCCGAGCGGCCCGCTCTTGCTGTGGAACCGTACCGGCGTGTCTCGGGAGAGCGCGCCGGTCTCCCAGAGCCAGTGGGCGCTCGCGAGCGTCGCGTGACCGCAGAGATCCACCTCGGCGGCGGGGGTGAACCAGCGGATCCGGTACTCGCCGCCGTCCGGAACGAGGAACGCGGTGTTGGCGCAGTTCATCTCGCGGGCGACCGCCTGCATCCAGGCCTCGTCGCGGGGGCTCGGGAGGAGACAGACGCCGGCGGGATTGCCGCCGAACGGTGCATCGGTGAACGCGTCGATTTGGGCGATGGGGAGAGGCATGGGACGAAGATAATTGGCGCGGGAAGGGAACCTGGGCGGCGGCCCTGCCGACGGCGTATGTCGGTGGTACTCGAACCCTCTGGCGGCCTGAGAAGGGCGGTTGCACTATCGTGGTTGCCGGCCGCCTTCGGCCTTCATGCGCCCGCGGTCCTTGGCCGGCCCTCGGCGCATCCGCCACCTCCACGACGAGCCGCGCGTGCCCACGCTCTTCCACCTCGCCTTCTACGTGAAGGACCTCGCGTCCACCCGCGCCTTCTACTGCGGCACCCTGGGGTGCGCCGAGGGCCGCAGCACGGACACGTGGGTGGACTTCGACTTCTTCGGCCACCAGCTCTCGGCCCATGTCAATCCGGCGCCGCCGCAGCCGATGTGGACCGGTCAGGTGGACGGCATCAGCGTGCCGATGCCGCACTTCGGCGCGGTCGTCGGCTGGGACGCGTTCCACGCGCTGTCGGCCCGGCTCCAGGCGGCAGGCGTCCGGTTCATCGTCGAGCCCCGGATCCGCTATCCCGGGAAGCCCGGCGAGCAGGCCACCATGTTCTTCCAGGATCCGAGCGGCAACGCGATCGAGATGAAGGCGTTCCGCAACCCGGAGGACGTGTTCGCCCGGTGAGCACGGCCGATGTGGTCGTGATCGGCGCCGGCGTGATGGGCGCGAGCGCCGCGTGGCATCTCGCGTCGCTGGGTGTGCGGAGCGTGATCGTGATCGACGCGAGCGCCGCGCCCGGCGCCGGCAGCACCGGACTGGCCACGGGCGGCTTCCGCGCCCAGTTCGCGTCCGCGGTCAACGTGCGGCTGTCCTTGCGCTCGCGCGACAAGCTCCGAAGCTTCGCCGAGGAGACCCGCGGCGACTGCGGCTACCAGCCGGTCGGATATCTCTTTCTCGCCGCGAGCGAAGCCGAGCTCGGCGTGCTGCGCGAGGCGCAGCGGGTGCAGCACGCGGCGGGACTGGGCGAGGCGACGCTTCTCGCGCCGGACGAGATCGCGCGGGTCCAACCGAACATTCGGCTGGACGATGTCATCGGCGCGGCGTGGTGCCCGTCCGACGGCTACATCAGTCCGATGGGGCTGCTCCGCGGCTACCTCGACGCCGCCTGCGAGCGAGGCGTGCGGGTGCGTTGGGGAGCGCCGCTCGAGCGCGTCGAATGCTCGGCCGGGCGCGTCGCGGCGGTGCGGGCCGGGGGCGACCGGATCGCGACCGGCGCGGTGGTGAACGCCGCCGGGCCGCAAGCCGCCGAGGTGGCTGCGATGGCCGGCGCCAGCCTGCCCGTCACGCCGGTGCGGCGCCAGGTGGCGGTCACGAGCCCCACGGCCGCACTGCCGTCCACCTCGCCGATGACCATCTGGGCCGGCGACGGATTTCACTTCCGGGTGCGCGACGGCCGCGTGCTCCTTCT
>DASSOD010000043.1:0-19884 GCA_035700905.1 Gemmatimonadales bacterium
ACGTCACGCTCCACCTGCTCGCGGCCGTTCTCTGGCTGGGCGGCATGTTCTTCCTTGGCGCCGTGGGGGCGCCGGTGCTTCGCGGCGTCGAGCCCCCCGCGCTCAGGCAGCGCCTCTTCCACGAGCTCGGCGTCCGCTTCCGGGTGGTCGGGTGGTGGGCCGTCGCGGTGCTCGTGACGACGGGTATCGCCAACCTGTACCTCCGCGGCTGGCTCGCGTGGGAGGGCGTGCTCGGCTCCGCCGCCTTCTGGGGCACCGCCCTCGGCCACGCGCTCGGCTGGAAGCTCGTGGCGGTGGTCGCGATGATCGCGGTGAGCGCGGTGCACGATTTCGTGCTCGGCCCGCGCGCGGGCCGCGCGCCGCCCGACAGCGTCGAGGCGCTGGCGCTGCGGCGCCGCGCGGCGTACGCGGCGAGGATCAACGCGCTCCTCGGGGTGGGTCTCGTGATCGCTGCGGCCCGTCTGGCGCGGGGCGGGTGAGCGTTGGGCCCGCTCGTTCGCCGCTATCTGCGGACCGCGATCGCCTTTCTGATCCTGGGGCTGCTGCTCGGGGTCTGGATGCTGGTCCAGCGCGAGGTCGGGGGCAGCTATCCGGCGCCGCGGGTGGTGAGCGCGCACACCCACGTGATCCTCGTCGGATTCGTGATGATGATGATTCTCGGGGTGGCGCTCTGGATGTTTCCCCGGCCCGAGCGTGACGATCCGCGCTACCGTCCCGCGGTTGCCGAGGTGGCGTACTGGCTGGTGACCGTTTCCACGGCCGTCCGCTTCGTCGGCGAGGTCACCTCTCCGCCGGCTCCCGGACCGCTGGTGGGGTGGGTGATCGTCGCGGCGGGCTTGGGCCAGGTCGCGGGGCTTATCGCCTTCTTCTACAACCTGCTGCCGCGGATCCGGACCACGAGAAAAGAAGACTGACCGGCGCTCACCGCCGGGGCCGGAACGCCCGCCAGTAGAGCACGGCGTTGAGCACGACGACCGCGGCGCCGAGCCCGAGCTGCACGGCGCGGGTGAGGCCCGCGGGATAGAGCGCGGGCAGCACGTAGTGCGTGATGAAGTCTCCCGCGTACGCCGACTGTCCCGCGCGGAGCCGCAGCCACTTCTCCAGCGGGGTGAGCGGACAGATCCCGCTGCTCAGCTCGATCCACGCGCCCCAGACCGCGGCCGGCAAGTGCAGCCAGGCGACCGCCGGGCGGCGGAGCACGAGGAACCCGCCAAGCGCCACGAACAGGACGAAGGCGGCGTGGATCAGGACGACGAGGTCGGCGAGGAGCCGGTAGCTCGGCACCAACGGCGCGCCCGCGCTACCGGCCAGCTTCGGCCGGGGCGCGGGCGTGGGGGCGTGGGCGGGAGTCAGGAGGCGGCCGCTGCGTGCTCGCGCTCCTTCTGATTCTCCTCCGCGACCCGCGCGGTGACGTCCGGCGGCGCCTCGGCGTAGCCGCGGAACGACTGCCGGTACGTGCCCCGGCCGTGGGTGATCGAGTGGAGCGTAGTGGCGTACTTGTACAGCTCGGCCTCGGGAAGGATGGCCCGCACCTTGGTGAGGCGGCCGTCCTGCTCGGTGCCGAGGATCTGGCCCCGGCGCGCGCTCAGATCGCCCATGACGTCGCCCAGCACGTCCTCGGGCGCCCAGACCTCGACGTCGCAGAGCGGCTCGAGCAGCACCGGCCGCGCCTTGGGCGCGACGTTCCTGAAGGCCAGGATGCCGGCCATCTTGAACGACATCTCGTTCGAGTCCACGTCGTGGTAGGAGCCGTCGTAGCACTCCGCGCGGAAGTCCACCAGCGGATAGCCAGCGATCACGCCACGAACGGCCGCCTCCTGGATCCCGCGATCCACGGCGGGAATGTACTTCCCGGGAATCACGCCGCCCACGATGCTGTCCACGAACTCGTAGCCGCCGCCGCGCGGCAGCGGCGACAGGCGCACCCAGCAGTCGCCGTACTGCCCGCGGCCGCCGGTCTGCTTCTTGTGCTTGCCCTGCCCCTCCGCCTTGCCCTTGATCGTCTCGCGGTACGCCACCTTGGGCCGGACCAACTCGGCGTGCACGCCGAACTTGCGCGCCAGCCGCCCGAGGATGGTCTCGAAGTGGCGCTCGCCCATGCCGTGGATGAGCGTTTGTCCGAGCTCCGAGCTGTACTCGAAGTGGAAGGTGGGGTCCTCCTCGTGCAGCTTGTGGAGCCCCGCGGCGAGCTTGTCCTCCTCCCCGCGCTGCTTCACCACGACGGCCGAAGTGGCCACCGCTTCGGGGAATGGAATGGGCGGGAGCCGCACCGGATGATCGCGGCGGCAGAAGGTGTCGCCCGTGTGGGTGTCCTTCAACTTGGCCACCGAGCCGATGTCGCCGGCGGAGAGCTTCTCCACCTCGATCCGGTCCTTGCCCTGCTGGATCGAGAGATGGTTGAGCTTCTCCGCCACCTCGTGCTCCGCGTTCCACACCTCGTCGCCGTTCTTGAGCTCGCCGGTG
Source organism: Gemmatimonadales bacterium (assembly GCA_035700905.1). GTDB lineage: Bacteria > Gemmatimonadota > Gemmatimonadetes > Gemmatimonadales > GWC2-71-9 > DASQPE01. The sequence goes on from DASSOD010000043.1 coordinate 2,464, forward strand.
TAGAGCCGAAAGAAGGTCACGTCCCCGACGTGCGGCTCCGACACCGTCTTGAACACCCGCCCCACGAGCGGGGCCTCGACCGGAGGCGGCACGTCCGCGGGCGACGGGAACAGCTCCACCATCTTCTTGAGCAGCGCGCGCATGCCGTAGGTGAGCTCGCTGCTGCCGCAGAACAGCGGTACCACGGCGCCCTGCAGCATGCCCTTGCGCACCGCCGCCACGAACTCCTCGCGGGGGATCTCCTCGCCGCCCAGGTATCGCTCGATCAGCGCGTCGTCGGTGGCCGCCACCGCCTCGGTGAACTGCTCGTTGTACTCCTGGAACCGGCCCTCGTACTCGGGGGGAATCGGGACCACGTCGTACTCGCCGCTCTTGGTGCCCTTCCTGTAGAAGTGGCAGTGGCCCGAGAAGAGATTGATGATCCCGTGGAAGTCGTGGCCGTCGCCGATCGGGATCTCGACCGGCACCACCTTCTGGGTGAGGTGCGCGCGCACGTCCTGGAAGACCCGCTCGAAGTCGGCGTGCTCCTTGTCCATCGCCGACACGAAGAGGATCCTGGGCAGATGGAGCTGGTCGCAGACGTCGTACGCCTTCTCCGTGCCGACCTCCACGCCCGCGCTGCCGTTGAGGACGACGACGGCGGCGTCGGCGGCGTTCAAGCCGGTGACGACCTCGCCGAAGTAATCGAGGTAGCCGGGCGTGTCGATCAGATTCAGCTTGCTGTCCATCCACTCGGCGAACGCGAGGCCGAGGCTGATGGAGTGCTTGCGTTCGATTTCGTCAGGGGAATAATCGGTGAGCGCCGTGCCGTCTTTGATCGAGCCGTGTCTCCGGCTCGAGCCGGAAACGAAGGCGAGTGCATCGACGAGCGAGGTCTTTCCGCTCCCGCCGTGGCCCACGAATGCCACGTTGCGGATGGCGTTCGAGCCATAGGCCTTCATGGCCGTCACCTCCCGGGGGTCGTTGGATTTCCAAGTTGTGCCCCATGGAGAGGGTTGTCAAATCGGGCGCCGCTCAGCGCTCGTCGTAGTCGGCGATCTCCTTTTCCAGGAGCCACTTGTCGAACCAATTGAGGATGTGGCGGAGGCGCTCGATCCGGTGCTTCGGCTGGCCCGATCGGGAGAGCTCGTGGAACTCGCCCGGAAAGCTCACCATCACGACGGGCTTCTTCAGGTACTTGAGCGCCGAGGGCGTCTCCCCGGGGGGACCAGCGCGGCGCGCCGTCGCGGGGGCCTCCGGTGAGCCGTCGCGGCGCGCCGCCTTCGGCTGGCATGCTCCAGATGCTGGTCTCGTACCGGTCGCGCTTCTGGTTGACGGTGACGAGGACGTACGCGCCCTGACTCCCGTCCGGCGAGATCTGCGGATCCGCCACCCAGCGGAAGCGGTAGAGGTCCTCGGCCGTGATCGGACGACCCTGGGCGGCCGCGATGCTCGCCGTCCACGCGACGAGCGTGGCGCCGAGCGCCGCGCCGAACCGGGGGATGCGCATGCGGGCTCCGGAAACGATGGAGCGGGGGAAAGTCGCGCAAGCATACCGCCGCCGGCCGCCTCGCACTAGGCCGCCGGCCGCCCGCCGGGCGGCGCTATCGGTACCCCGCCGCCTGCAACTGGAACAGCTCGGCGTACAGCCCGCCTTCCGCGATCAGCTCCTCGTGGGTCCCCTGCTGCACCAGCTCGCCCCCGCGCAGCACCAGGATCCGATCGGCCATGCGAACGGTGGAGAACCGGTGCGAGATGAGCACCGCCATCTTGCCCGCGGTGAGCTCGGAGAAGCGCAGGAACACCTCGTATTCCGCGCGCGCGTCGAGCGCCGCGGTCGGCTCGTCGAGGATCAGCAGCTGCGCGTCGCGCAGGTACGCGCGGGCGAGCGCCACCTTCTGCCACTCGCCGCCCGAGAGGTCCACCCCGCCCTCGAACCGCCGCCCGAGCATCTGGTCGTACCGCCCGGCGAGTCGGCGCGCCACGGTGTCGGCCAGGCTCCGCTGCGCCGCGCTCTCGATGGCGGGCAGGTCGTCGCGACGCTCGATGCTCCCGACGCCGATGTTCTCCCGCAGGACGAAGTCGTAGCGCACGAAGTCCTGGAAGATCACGCCGACGTTGCGCCGCAGGCTCTCCACGTCGTACTCCCGGAGGTCCACGCCGTCCAGCAGGATGCGTCCTTCCGTGGGGTCGTAGAGTCGCGCGAGGAGCTTGGCGAGCGTGGTCTTGCCCGCCCCGTTCTCGCCCACGAGCGCAATCCGCTCGCCGGGCGCGAGGGTGAAGTCGAGACCGCGCACCGCCCAGCGATCCGAGCCGGGATAGCGGAACCCCACGTTCTCGAACACGAAGCCGTGTCGGATCGGGCGCGGAACCCGCCGGGCGCCCGGCGCGGAGCGGATCCGGGGCTCGAGCGCGAGGAACGAGAACAGGTCGTCCAGGTAGAGGCTCTGCTCGTACACCTGCGAGAGCGAGAGCAGCACGCGCTGGATCAGGTCCCGGCTCTGGCGGAACGAGCCGGTGAGGAACGTGAGCACGCCGATCGTGAACGGGCCCGCGGGGCCGCGGTACCCAATCACGGTCAGATAGATGATGACCACGTACGCGGCGTAGTATCCCAGCGCGCCCACGACCGCCAGCGCGCTCGCGACCACGCTCCGCCGCACCGCGAGCGCACGGTTGGCCTCGTAGAACTCGCGACTCAGCCGGTCGTAGCGGTCCGCCAGGAAATTCGAGAGCCCGAAAAGCTTCACCTCCTTGGCCGAGACGTCGCTCGCCCCGACGTAGCGCAGGTAGTCGAGCTGGCGCCGCTCCGGCGTCCACGAGTAGAGGAGCGAGTAGCCGAGGGAGGCGAAGTGGGTTTCGCCCAGGAGCGACGGCAGCACCGCCACGGCGAGCAGCACCAGGAGCCAAGGGACGTACGCCACGATCGCCGCCGAGAGCGACACCAGGGTGATGAGATCCTGGAGCGTCGCGAGCAGGAGCGTGAAGAGGCCGATTCGCCCCACCGTCTGGCGGCGGGCGCGCTCGAGCCGGTCGTACAATTCGGCGTCCTCGAACTGCTCCAGGTCGAGCGTCGCCGCGTGCCGCATGAGCTCCAGGCTGGTGCTGTTGGCGAACAGGTCCCCCAGCAGGCTCTCGAAGAGCGCCGACAGCCGGCTCAGCGCCTCCCCGGTTACCGCCACCGCGAACTCGATCGCCAGCAGCAGCCCGAGCTGCCGCCAGTCGGCGTGGCCGCCGCGGTTCACCGCCGCGACCACCTCGTCCACGATCAGCTTGGCGATCCACAACACCGCTACCGGGACCCCGGCGCGCACCACCCGGAGCAGCAGGATGGCGACGACGTATCGCGGCTCGCTCCGCCACACCAGCGCGAGCAGGCGCGGCAAGTGCCTGAGCGCCCGGACCCGCTCGCGCCAGGGTGGCCGCGGGGGCGGCGGCTTTCGCCCCGGCGTCGGAGGGCGCGACGGCATCAGAAATGGCATGCTCATCCGCTTGAAGCTAATGGCGGCCGGCGTCGGGGCCGGCCGGTTCGCCGCACCTCCTCGGCCGAGCTAGGTTTCGCTCGATGCCGCAGATCGGAACCGCGCTCGTCACGGGCGCCACGGAGGGGATCGGCCGCGCGACCGCGCTTGCGCTGGGCTCGGCGGGCTGGCGGATCGGCGTGTGCGCCCGTACGCCCGCGCGGGTCGCGGCGATCGTGGCCGAGCTGCGGCGCTCCGGCATCGAGGCCGCCGGCCGCCCCGGCGACGCGGGCGTGGAAGCGGACGCCCACGCGGTGGTGGCCGAGGTGGCCCGGACGCTCGGCCCGGTGGATGCGCTGATCAACAACGCCGGGGTAATGATCGCGAAGCCGCTCGAGGAGCTCACCCCGGACGACTGGGACCGTACCATGGCCACGAACGTGCGGAGCCTGTTTCTCATGAGCCGCGCGGTGCTCCCGGAGATGCGGCGCCGCCGCCGCGGCGCCATCGTGAACGTGGCGAGCCTTTCCGGCCGCACCGGCTTCGCGGGCGGCACGGCCTACTGCGCCTCGAAGCACGCGGTGCTCGGCTTCAGCCGCGCGCTGATGCAGGAGGTCCGGCGGGACCGGATCCGGGTGATTGCCGTGTGCCCCGGTTCGGTCGACACCTCGATGCTCCGGGATCAACCGATGCTCCAGACCGATCCGGCCCGGATCCTCCGCGCCGAGGACGTCGCCGCGACGATCGTCCACGCGCTGGCCCTGCCGGAACGCGCCCTCGTGAGCGAGCTCGATATCCGCCCCACCAATCCGTGAGCGTGCAGGTCTCCATGTGCGTCTGCCGGGGGATGGCGTTCGGCCGCCTCCTCCCGCTGGCGCGGCGCGAGCGATGGGACCTCGACGCGCTCGTCGCCGCCACCGGGTGCGGGGCCCGGTGCGGGCTCTGTCGGCCGTACCTGGCCCGGATGCTCGAGACCGGCGAGACCGTCTTCCGCGAGCTTCTGTGAGGCCGCCCAGCTCTGACCCGGGAACGGGCGGGCGCGCGGCCGCCTTGTAGTCGCCGCCCGATGCGGCTAGCTTCGCGAATCCGATGTCCGCGCACGCTCGAAGGCGCCGGCTGGCCGCCGCGCTGTGGGTTGCCCTGGCTGCCGCCGGCTGCAAGGCCGAGGACCCGCGGCTTTCGCCCGGCGGGCTCTACGGCGCGGAATTGAACCCTCCCCGTCCCAAACCCGAGTTCACCCTCGCCGCCACCGATTCGTCCCGCTTCGATTTCCGCGCGCGAACCGATGGCTATCTCACCCTGCTGTTCTTCGGGTATACCCACTGTCCCGACGTTTGCCCGGTTCACATGGCGAACCTCGGGGCGGTGATGAAGAAGCTTCCAGCCCCGGTCACCGAGCGCATCCGCGTCGTCTTCGTGACCACCGATCCCGCGCGCGACACGCCGGAGCGGCTGGCGCGGTGGCTCGGCAACTTTGACCCGTCATTCATCGGGCTCACCGGCAGCCAGGACGAGATCCGTCGCGCCGAGACCGCGGCCGGCATTCCTCCCGCCGAATTGGACAGCGCGGGCCAGGCCGGTGCGAGCGACTACACGGTGGGGCACGCGGCGTTCGTGCTGGCCTACACGCCCGATAATCTGCTGCGGGCGATGTACCCCTTCGGCACGCGGCAGTCCGACTGGGCCCACGACATTCCGAGACTGGTGCAGATGACCGGACCCCAGGTGGACGTGACCGATGCGCGGGTCCTCGCGGCGCCCGGGGCCGGCGTCGCGGCGGGCTACTTCACGCTGCACAACCGCGGGGACCAGCCGCTCACGCTCGAGTCGGTCGCGGTCGCGGGGGTGGCCGCCGCCACCCTCCAGGAGCAGCGCCGCGCGGGCAACGTCGTGCGCGTGAAGCCGCTCGGGCCGATCGTGATCCGCCCCGGCAAGACGGTCATCCTCGAACCGGGCGGCATTCAGCTCATGCTGAGCGGAGTGCGCCGCCCGCTCCAGCCGGGCGACACGGTGCGGATGACGCTCAACTTCGAGGGCCAGAACCCGGTCCTGGTGGAGGCGCCGGTGCGTTCCTACGGCGAGGCGGGGTGAGGCAATGAAGTGGTGGTGCTCTGCGAGCGCGGCGCCCTGGGAATGGGTGTGGCGGCCCTACCCCGGAATCTGGCTGTTCGTGCTGCTCGTGCTGGTCGGGTACGTGCGGCTGCGGCGCTCGGCTCCGGGCGAGGCCGGCGGAGCCAACGGCTGGCACACGCTCGCCTTCGCCGGCGGGCTCGGGACGCTGTGGATCGCGCTCGACTGGCCGGTCGGCGCGCTCGGCGCGGGATACCTCGTGAGCATGCACACGGTGCAGTACCTGCTGCTGCATTTCGCCGCCGCGCCGCTCCTGCTCCTCGGGGTTCCGGCGGAGGCGTGGCGCGCTCTCGCGCGCGGGAAAGCCGGCCGGGTGCTGCGGACCGCCGCTCGGCCGCTGGTCGGACTGATCGCGTACAACGCGATCGTCGTGGTCACCCACGTGCCGCAGGTGTCCGACGCGCTCATGGCCCAGCAGCTCGGCAACATGCTCATCGACCTCGCGTGGGTCGTGGGCGGGCTCGCCCTCTGGTGGCCCATTCTCGCGCCGGCCGGCGTCGGCCGGCTCACGCCGCCGCTCAAGATGGGCTACCTGTTCGCCTGCACGATCATCCCGACCGCCCCGGCCGCGTTCCTCACCTTCGCCGACTATCCCTTGTACTCGGTGTACGAGCTGGCGCCTCGCGTGAGCGGCATCGCCGCGCTCAGCGACCAGCAGACGGCGGGCATCATCATGAAGCTCGCGGCCGATCCCTTCGTCTGGCTCGCGATGGCGGTGATCTTCTTCCGATGGAGCGCGGAGGCGGAGCAGGAGGAACGCGCGCGCCGCGCCGCGATCAGACGACCCGCTTCCAGCCGGGGATGAACGGCGCCGGGACCGTCGCCGCGCGCCGCATGAGCTCGAGGTAGGGCGCGGCGACGTCGGCGAGCTGCTGCACCTGTGCCACGTCGCTCCGGGTGAGCGATCCGAAGCCCCGCGCCGAGACCACCAGCGCCCCACTGATCCGCCCGGCCGCCCGGAGCGGCACCATGAGCGTGCTCGCCTCCGGCGTTTCCTCCATAGCATCCGCCACCTCCCCCCGCAGGACCTGCCCCAGCAGCGTACCGCCCACCGGAAGCGACGGGAGATCGGCCAGGTGCTTCGTCTCTCCCGGCCCCACCATGACGGCGCGATCGGCCTCCGAGAGGCGCACCGCGATCCTCACGCGATCGCAGGGGATCATCTCCCGCGTTTCCTCCGCCAGCCGGCGGGTCGCGTCGGAGAAGTGCGGCGTCGTCGCCAGCATGTCCGCCACTCGAGCCAAGTGCGCCGGCGCGCTCCGCGCGATCCCGAGCTGGCGCCGGAGCGCCGCGAGCTGCGAGGTGAGCACGTACGACTCGACCTTGGGTGCGATGAGGCGCGCGAGCTCGGTGAGCGTCGCGACGTCTTCCGCCTGATACAATCCGGCGCCGCGGCTTCCGATCAGGAGGTGCGCGACCAGCCGCCCCGACGAGTGCACCCGGACGCCGAGCACGGAGCGGACCGCCCCACGCTCCGGCGCGGCGTCGGCCATGATCTCACCGCGCCATCGCGGCTCGCGGTCCGTATCCGGGATCAGGAGCGGGGCATCGCCGGCCGTCCACGAGGCCAGGTCCAGCACGTCGCGGGGCAGCACGAGCGCGGGGTCCGCCCAGGGCGGGCCGCCGGCGTGCCCGCCGAGCCGGTATTGCTGCCCCGGCGCGGGGCCGGGAATGAGCAACTCCAGATGATCGTGAGGGAGGACCCGGTGCAGCGCGCGCGAGACGAGGTCGGTGAAGTCCTTCGGCGAGCGGGCGTCGGTCCAGCCGTTGGTGATGATCGCGGCCAGCCCCTCGTCGAGAAACGCCGACGGCGCGTCCGGGCGGGACGGAGCCGGCGGGCTCCAGTGGAACGCCACCCGGCCGAGCGTCGGCGCGATCCCCTCGGCGACTCTCGCCACCACCTCCCGCGCGCCGCCCTCGAAGGCGGAGGGTGCCAGGCTCGCCACCAGCAGCAGTCCCACGTCCGCCGAGCCGAACGTCACGGGCACGCAGATCACCGACGGATAGGCGCGGCGCACCGCGGCGGCCAGCGCCTCGGTCTGCTCGACGGTGATTCTGGGACGGGGAAGGGGAACGTCCAGGTGATCCTCGGCCAGCCCCTCCGGACCGACCAGTTGCGCGTCACCGCCCGGCGGATAGAGCCAGAGCGCCAGCAGGTCGTGCTGCAGCTCCACGCCGAGCGCATTGCCCAGCGCATCGTACCAGGTTGCGAGCACGCCGGGATCCCCCACCGTTTCGCCGGGCCGGAGTACCGGGATCAATGGTACCGCCGGCGAGCCGGTGGAGGTGGAAGTTCGCCCGTTCGATTCCGGATCGGACATGCCCTTGATGCAGGCAGAAGGCGTGCCCCGATGGCATTCGGGCTAACCCAGGGGCTGGAACAGCCTGCGAATGAGCCCCGCCAGCCGCTCCGTGCGGTTCGCGAGGTCGTTGCCGCGGAGTGCCGGTTGCCGATACTCACCGGACCCCCGAACGTGAACCCGCTGGTCGTTGCTGACACTGCTTGTTGACATACCCCTCCCCCCTATCTAAACTCTCTCCGGAACGCAGTCTACCGGTACGCCAGCGAGGGAGCGATGAGGGATCTCACACTGCACATCGAGGGGATGAGCTGCGGCCACTGCTTGAACGCGGTACGACGCGCCCTCGAATCCGTAGCCGGGGTCGAGCTCGGCACGATCCAGATCGGCCGAGCCCAGGTCCGGTACGACGCCGCTAAGGTGACGCCTGGCCAGCTCGAGTCCGCCGTAGCCGCAGCCGGTTACAAGGCCACCGCAGCATAAGCCCATGTGGCTGACACCATGACGACATCAGAGTGGATTGTGACGCTCGGCGGGCTCGCGGCGATCATCGGGGTCAACTGGTACTTCTTCGCGAAGCCCCGGACACGCGGCGTGGATCCGTCACGCGAAAACGCATCCACCGCAAGCAGTTAAATGCGTACTGCCAGATGAGTGTCGCCAAGCTGACCGCATCCTGCGAGATCCCTGTCGGTGGAATGACGTGCGCCGCCTGCAGCGCGCGCGTCCAGCAGGCGCTCGAGCGCACCCCAGGGGTCGCCGGCGCGGCGGTCAACCTGATGACCGAGAGTGCTCACATAGAGTTCGACCCGTCGGTGGTCTCCCCCGAGGCGCTGGTGCGCCAGATCCGCGAGACCGGCTACGAGGCCGTGCTCCCAACCCCCGGTCTCGCGGCCGAGGAGCTGGTCGAGGCCCAGGCCTCGGACCGGGCCGAGGCGCTCTCGGCGCAGCGGCTCAAGGCATGGGTCACTCTCGGGCTCGCGGTGATCATCATGCTCGGCAGCATGCCGCTCGCCGGGTCGGAGAACGGCGGACCGGCGGACCCGCTGCTCCGCTTCATGATGCCGCTCGAGCGGTGGGTCGAGCGCGCCGCGCCCGGGCTCGCCTCGGTTCCCCCTTCCGCGTGGCGCTGGATCCTGCTGCTGCTCACCTTGCCCATCGTCTTCTGGAGCGGCCGCCATTTCTACACCCGCGCATGGGCGGCGTTCCGCCACCGAAGCGCGGACATGAACACCCTGATCGCGGTGGGGACCGGGGCGGCGTTCCTGTTCAGTGCCTTCGTGACGGCGGGGGCCGGCTGGCTCGAGTCGCACGGTCTCCGGCCGCAGGTGTACTTCGAGGCCGTGGCGTGGATCGTCGCGCTGGTGCTCCTGGGCAACATGCTGGAGGTCCGCGCGAAGGGGCGCACCTCCGACGCGCTCCGGCGGCTGGTCCGGCTCCGGCCCGATACGGCTCGGGTGGTTCGCGACGGCGTCGAGCGCGACATCCCGGCCGCCGCGATGCGGGTGGGTGACGAAGTGATCGTCCGGCCCGGCGAACGGATTCCCGTGGATGGCGTGGTGTTGCACGGGGCGAGCAGCGTGGATGAGTCCATGCTGACGGGGGAGCCGCTGCCCGTCGCCAAGCACCCTGGGAGCGAGGTGGTCGGCGCGACGATCAACGGCAACGGGGGGCTGCGGGTGCGGGCGACGCGAGTCGGGCGAGACACCGTCCTTTCCCGGATCGTCCGGATGGTCCGCGCCGCGCAGGGCGCGAAGGCTCCCATCCAGCGCCTCGCCGACCGGATCTCCGCCGTGTTCGTGCCGGTGGTGCTGTCCATCGCGATCGCCACCTTCGTCCTCTGGTTCGACCTCGGACCCGAGCCGCGATACCTCCACGCGCTGGTGTCGGCGGTGACGGTGCTCATCATCGCGTGCCCCTGCGCGATGGGCCTCGCCACACCCACCGCCGTCATGGTCGCGACCGGGCGGGGCGCCGAGCTCGGGGTGCTGGTGAAGGGCGGCGACGCGCTCCAGCGGACCGGCGATGTCCGGATCGTGGTGCTCGACAAGACCGGCACCATCACGGAGGGGGCGCCGGCCGTCACCCAGGTGGCGCTGGACGACGATGCGCTCCGCCTCGCGGCGTCGCTCGAGCGGATGAGCGAGCACCCGCTCGCCGACGCGATCGTCGGCGCCGCTCGCGCCCGCGGCCTCCCCCTGGAAGATCCCGAGCGGTTCGCGGCGGAGCCGGGCCGCGGCGTCGCGGGCCGGGTGGCCGGACGGGAGTTGCTGGTCGGGAATCGCGCGTTCCTCGAGGAGCGCGGCGTCGCGCTGGGCGATCTGGAATCGCGCGCGGCGGCGCTCGCCGGCGAGGGCGCCACGCCGCTGTTGGTGGCCGTCGACGGCCAGGCGGCCGGGCTCGTGGCCGTCGCGGATCCGGTCAGGCCGACGAGCGCGGATGCCGTCGCCCGGCTCGAGCGCATGGGCCTCGAAGTGGTGATGCTCACCGGAGATGACGCGCGCACGGCGGCCGGCGTGGCGCGCCAGGTCGGGATCGAGCGCGTGATCGCCGGCGTGCTGCCCGATCGCAAGCTCGAGGAGGTACGGCGGCTTCAGAAGAGCGGCGCTGGCGTGGCGATGGTGGGGGACGGGATCAACGACGCGCCCGCGCTTGCGGCCGCCGACGTCGGGATCGCCGTCGGCACGGGTACCGACGTCGCAATGGCGGCGGCCGCGGTGACGCTCATGCGCGGCGATCTTGGCGGCGTGGCGGACGCCATCGCCCTCTCGCGCCGCACGATGCGCATCATCAAGCAGAACCTGTTCTGGGCGTTCGTGTACAACGTGGTGGGCATTCCCATCGCCGCCGGGGCCTTGTATCCCGCGCTCGGAATCCGGCTGACCCCGACCATGGCCGCCGCGGCGATGGCGGTGAGCAGCGTGAGCGTGGTGACCAACAGCCTGAGGCTCAGAACCGCCAGGCTCGCAAGCGGCGGGCGGCGGCGGCGCAGCGGCCCCGCGGCGCCCGTGAGTTCCCGCGAGGTGAACGATGCACGATGACGAGGCGCGTCCGCCGGCTACGCCGGCTACGCCGGCGGCGGCATGTCCCTGCCCCGGCGCGCGTCCGGGCGACGGCACCCACGCGCTGGCGCTCGACCCCGAGGTAAAGCTGGCGGTGCTCACGCGCCTCCGGCGCATCGAGGGCCAAGTGCGCGGGCTCCAGAAGATGGTGGAGGAGGAGCGCTACTGCGCGGACGTGCTCACCCAGATCGCGAGCGTGCAGGAGGCGCTCCGGGGGGCCGGGCGGGCGCTGCTGCACAACCACCTGCGCCACTGCGCCACCGCCGCGATCCGTTCGGGCGACTCGGCGCAGGCGGAGGCGATGTACGCCGAGCTGCTGGATCTGGCCTACCGCAACGCGCGATAGCGCGCGTTAGATCGCCTTTGCGGCGAGCACCTCGGGCTCCGCGGCCGCCCGCCGCATGTCGGCGGTGAGCGTGCGGAGCGCGCCGAGCATCACCACCCCCCCGATCATTGCGACGCTCGGCAGCAGGAGCACGGCACGGTCCAGGCCGAAGCGGTCCGAGAGCGCGCCCACGAGCGGAAACGCGATCGCGTCGCCGGCGAGGTGGATGAACAGGAGGTATGCACCGGCCACCGTCGCTCCCACGCGCGAGGGCACGACATCGAAGATCACCGCGGTGATCGGCCCGTTGTACCAGGAGAGGAAGAAGAACGCCCCGAAGAACACCGGAACGAAGATGGACGGGTCGCGCACGGTCAGCAGCCAGAGCGCGGCCGGCCCGCCGAGCAGCATGCCCGCGGTCACGGTGATAACCCGTCCGCGATCGGTATAGCGGCGCAGCCAGTCTGCCAGCGCCCCCCCGAAGAGGGTCCCCGCCGTGCCGGCCAGCAGTCCCCATTTGGCCAGCAGGGTGGCCGCCTGCGAGGACGTGAGCGCGAGCTCCCGTGCGATGAAGGTGGGCCCCCACCCCACGATCCCGTTCATGCCGAACGAGATCATCGCCCCGGCCAGAAACACGTACACCAGCGTCGGCGTGCCGAGCACCCGATTGCCGGCCCGCACCAGATCCTCGAACGCCTCGCCGATGCCGCCGCCAAGCGGGGTCCGCTCGACCTGGCCCGCGCGGACCAGGCGGACCCACCGCACGATGTCGCTGGCGAGTCCGGCCCCCACGGCCGCGGCGAGCGCGGCCGCGTCGAGCTTCGAGTCCGCGCCGTACACCCGATCGAGCAGCACCGCGGCGGCGAGCCCCAGGGCCGTGCCGCCGAGCGTCCCCGCGAACTGGCGCGCGAGCGCGGCCGCGCCGCCCTCCTTGGTTCGGAGATAGGCGCGCATCGTGAGCGGAGCGGCCTTGCGGGACGGCTCGATGAGCCGCGCCGCGAGCACCGCGCACGCGAATCCCGGCAGCCCGACGATCATGAACGCGACGCGCCAGCTGTACTCCCGCTCGAGCACGCCGCCGATGCCGATGCCGAGCACGCCGCCGAGCGCGATGCCCGACGCCAGAATGCCCATGGCCGCGGCCCGTCCCTTGCCCGGGAAGTAGTCCGCCACGAGCGAGCTCGCCGCCGGGCCGAAGGCGGCCTCGCCCACGCCGACGGCGGCGCGGCAGGTGAAGAGCTGCCAGTAGCTGCGGACGAAGCCGCCGAGGAAGGTGAAGGCGCTCCAGACCGCGACGCCGCCCGCGATCACGGCGCGGCGCGAGCGCAAGTCGCTCAGCAGCCCGAACGGCAGCGCGGCCACCGAGAACACCAGGATGTAGGCCGAGCCGAGCCAGCCGAGCTGCGTGTCGGTGAGTCCCAGGTCCTGCTTGATCGGCTCGAACAGCGCGAAGATGACGTTGCGATCGAGGTAGTTCAGCAGGTTGATGGCGGCCAGAAGCGCGAGCGCGTACCAGCGGTAGATCGTCACCGGCGCGCCACCGTCTCCGCTCCTCCGGCGCCCGGGTGCGAGTGCGCGAGCGACTCCGCCGCTCGGCGATCGCGGAACGCGAGGGCCGCGCGGTACTCCTCGACCAGCCGCTGCAGCATGGCCTCGCGCCGCTCGTACAGCCGGCGCGGGGGGCGGGGTGGGTGCCGCGCCAGCGCGTAGGCCGCGAGCAGCGGCAGGGCGACCGACGTGTCGCCGTACACCACGACGGTGCCCGGCAGCTGCGAGGGATCGATCTTCCCCCAGCTCACCGCCTCGGCTGGCGTGGCGCCCGAGAGGCCGCCGGTGTCCGGTCGCGCGTCGGTCATCTGCAGGAAGTAGTCATGGCCTTTCTCGTCGATCCCGAGCACTTCCTGGATCTGCGGCTCGGTCTGAAGCATGAAGTTCTTCGGGCTTCCTCCGCCGGCGATGAGCACGCCGCTCTTTCCGCCGCTCCGCTTCGCGTCGAGCACGATGGCGGCGGTCTCGTTCACGTCCGCGCTCACGTCGAACCGGAGCTGGCTCCCGGCCAGCGCCTGCTCCGCCACGTTCATCCCGATCGAGCTGTCTCCCGGCGAGCTGGTGTAGATCGGCACGGCGAGCTCGTGGGCCGCCGCCAGCACCGAGCGCCGCGTGAGCCCGAGCGCCCTCTCGCGCTCCCGGAGGTAGCCGCCCAGGAGAAAGTGGTACTCCGCCGTGCTCATCGAGCGCTGAAACTCCTCGCGGGCGGAGACCTCGCGCACGAACTTGTCCGTGGAGAGAAGCACGGAGTAGTCGAAGAAGATGTCGTAGATCCGGACCACGCCCTTGTCGCGGAGCTCGACGTCGTCCGCGTTGGGCGTGCCCCGGTGCATCGGGAGCCCGAGCGCGAAGTGCGCGTCGTGGTAGAGGTTCGCGCCGGTCGAGATGATCCAGTCCACGAACCCCGCCTCCATGAGCGGGATGAGCGTGCTCATCCCGAGCCCGGCGGGCGTCATGGCGCCGGTGAGCGTCATGCCGACCGTCACGTCGGGCTGGAGCATTCGCTGGGTGAAGAGCTGACACCCTTCCCGGAGCCGGCCGGCGTTGTAGGCGAGGAAGGCGTTGTCGATCAGGTCGGCCACGATCTCGCGGCCGGTGATGCCCTGCGGGTCGATGCGCTGGCCGCGAAGGTACGGCGCGGAGGGGCGGCTCATCGGCTGGCGTTCCGGGCCCGGATCACGATCGCCGCGGCCTCGGCCGGATCGTCGGTGACGTGGAAGAGGGTCAGGTCGGCAAGGTTCACCTTGCGCTCGGCCGCGACGGTGTCGGCGAGCCACTCGGTGAGCCCGCGCCAGTACGCCCGCCCGAACAGGATGACCGGAAACCCCCTGACTCTCCCGGTCTGGATCAGCGTGAGCGCCTCGAACAGCTCGTCCATCGTGCCGTACCCGCCCGGAAAGACGATGAACGCCGTCGAGTACTTGGCGAACATCATCTTTCGGACGAAGAAGAAGCGGAAATTCACCGCCCGGCCCACGTAGGGGTTCATCCCCTGCTCGAAGGGCAACTCGATGTTGCATCCGATCGAGAGCCCGCCGCCCTCGATCGCCCCGCGGTTGGCGGCCTCCATGATTCCGGGCCCGCCGCCGGTAATGATCGGAATGCCTTCCTGGGCGAGCAGGCGCGCGGTCTCGATGGCGGCGGCGTAATGCGGATCGGTGGGCGGCGTGCGCGCGGAGCCGAACATCGTGACGGCATCCACCACGTCGCCCAGCGTGTCGAACCCCTCGACGAATTCCCCCATGATGCGGAGCACCCGCCACGGGTCGGTCTTGCGCAGCGCATCGGGACGCTCGGCCGGCTGCGGGCTTTCGAGAAGCTCCTGGTCCTCGGTGGGCCGCCTGGCGTCTGCTTGGGTTCGATAGGGGCTGTTGGGCAGCTTTTCGGCGCTCACGAACCTGCACTCCACGACCGGGGGGTGGCGCAAATATACCGACGGCGGCGCGGTTATCTTAGGCCCATGGAACGCTCCTGGGGCTCGCTCGCGGGACGGCTGGCCGCGCGCGCCGCGGTGAACCCGCGGCTCGCGCTGGACCTTCTGCGGACCGCGTGGGCGTTCCGTCGGCGCGAGTGGTGGCGCCGGTCGCCGTGGCTCCCCGTGCCGGACGGAACTTATCTCCGGTGGCGCATGTACACCGCCTACGGGGACGAAGACGCCGTCCCGCCGATCGAGGACGTGGTGCGATTCGCACGCTGGCGCCGGGAGACGATGGGGTTGTGAGCAAGAACGGTGCGATCATGACGACGCTGGCGCGCGGCCTGGTCGATCCGCGGCCGCACGTGGTCATCCTCGGCGCGGGGTTCGGGGGCCTCTACGCGGCAAAGCGGCTGGGCCGCGCTCCGGTGCGGCTCACCGTGGTGGATCGGCGCAACCACCACTTGTTCCAGCCGATGCTCTATCAGGTGGCGACCGCCGCGCTCAACCCGAGCGATATCGCCAATCCCATCCGGTCCGTCCTGCGCCGCCAGCGGAACACCGACGTCATCCTGGGCGACGCCGTGTCGGTGGATGCCGCGGCCCGCGAAGTCCTGCTCGCCGATGGGGTGAGCCTCGCCTACGACTACCTGATCGTGGCGACGGGGGCTCACCACTCCTACTTCGGCCACGCCGAGTGGGAGCCGCTGGCGCCGGGCCTCAAGAGCATCGAGGACGCGCTCGAGATCCGAAAGCGGGTCCTGATGGCATTCGAGCTTGCCGAGCGCGAGGCCGATCCGGCGTTGCGGCAGGCGTATCTCACCTTCGTCGTGGTCGGCGGCGGGCCCACCGGAGTGGAGGTGGCCGGCGCTCTGGCAGAGGTGCGGAACTTCGCCCTTTGCCGTGACTTCCGGCAAATCAACCCCCGCTCCGCCCAGATCGTGCTGGTCGAGGCCGGGCCCCGGCTCCTCGCCAGCTATCCCGAGAAGCTCAGCCTCCGCGCCGCGAGTGAGCTCCACCGCCTCGGCGTCGAGGTGCGGACGAACACCGCGGTCAAGGATGTCGGGCCGTGGTCCGTCACCGCAGGCAACGATGTGATTCCGGCCCGCACGGTGGTGTGGGCCGCGGGGAACACGGCGAGCCCGCTGCTCGCGACGCTGCGCGCGCCGCTGGACCGGCAAGGCCGCGCTGTCGTCGAGTCGGATTGCACCATTCCGGGACACCCGGAAGTGTTCGTCATCGGCGACGCCGCGCACTTCGAGCACGGGACCAAGGGGCCGCTGCCGGGCATCTCGCCGGTCGCGATCCAGATGGGCGAGTACGCCGCCCGCGTCATTCGCGACGAGGTGGAGGCGGGGATGCGTGCGGGCGCGTCCGCCGGCGACGGCTCGGCTCGGTCCCCGCATCCGCGGCGGCCGTTCAGCTACTGGGACAAGGGACAGCTCGCCGTCATCGGCCGCGGCCACGCCGTGGCCGACATCGGGCGGTTGCACTTCGGGGGCTTCCTCGCGTGGCTCACGTGGATCTTCGTCCACATCTTCTTCCTCATCGGGTTCCGCAACCGGCTCCTGGTGATGATCCAGTGGGCCTACTCCTATTTCACCTTCCGACGCGGCGCACGGCTCATCACCGGCGAGGTGGGGCCGGCCACCAAGACCGAGCCCCTGGCCCAACTGCCGACCACTCCCCCAGGGCGGCGCGTCCCGCCGCCCCCGGCCGCTCGCCCGCCGACGCCCCAGCCGGAGCCCGCGGCCCGGCGTTCTCCGTGACGCTGGATGCGTCGCGGGTAAAGGCCCGCGCGCAAGAGCTCGGCTTCCTCGCCTGCGGCATCACCGACACCAGTCCGCCGCCGCACGCCGCCGAGCTGGACCGATGGCTGGCCCGCGGGCACGCCGGCACAATGCGCTACATGCACCGGCAGGCGGCAAAGCGGAAATCGCCGGAACTCATTGTTCCAGAGGCTCGTAGCGTCGTAGTTGTCATTGACAACTACTACACCAGCGACACGCCGGACGGCGGCGCCGCCCCCCGGGTCGCGAAGTACGCCCGGGGCGAAGACTACCACCGGGTCACATTCCGCCGGCTCGACGCACTGGCCGTCTTTCTCAGGCAGAACGGCGCGGCTGTCGCGCGGCCGTACGTGGACGCGGGACCCGTTCCCGAGCGGGAACTGGCCCAGCGCGCCGGGCTCGGATGGATCGGCAAGAACACGATGCTCATCCGGCCGGGCGCGGGGTCGTTCTTCTTCATCGGTTCGGTGTTCACCGATCTCTTGCTCCCGCCCGACCCCCCCTTCGCGCTCGATCATTGCGGGAGTTGCACCCGCTGCCTCGACGCCTGCCCCACCAACGCGCTGTTCGAGCCGCGCGCGCTCGACGCGACCCGGTGCATATCCTATCTCACCATCGAGCACCGGGGCCCGATTCCCAACGAGCTGGCCGAGCGGTTCGATGGTTGGGTCTTCGGCTGCGACATCTGCAACGACGTGTGCCCCTGGAACGAGCGCTTCGCCACGCCGACCTCGGTGCGCGAATTCCACCCGCGTGACGCGCTGCGCGCGCTTCGGTCCGACGCGCTCGAGCGAATGACGCCCGAGGAGTTCGCGGCGCGCTTCGGCGATACGCCGCTCGAGCGCGCTGGCCTGGAGGGGATGCGGCGCAACCTGCGGGCGGTGCGCTCCCCCGCCGGGCGCCCGGCGGGC
>DASSOD010000044.1:0-24055 GCA_035700905.1 Gemmatimonadales bacterium
GGGGACTCCGGGTGTTCGCGCTCGGCGATCCGCGCCGCTGCCGCGCCTTGACCGCGCTGGTCCTCCTCGGCCCCGCCACGCCGCTCCTATTCATGGGACAGGAGTTCGCGGCCTCGAGCCCATTCCTCTACTTCGCGGACCACGAGCCGGAGCTCGCCGCGCTGGTCCGCGCCGGACGGGCGCGGTTCCTGGCGCAGTTCGAGAGCCTGGCCGAGGCCGCGATGCAGGCCCAGCTCGACGATCCCGGCGCGCCGGCCACCTTCGAGCGCTCGAAGCTGGACCTGTCGGAGCGGGCCCGCCCGCCGCACGCGGCCGTGCTGGCGCTGCACCGCGACCTGATCGAGCTCCGGCGGAGCGATCCGGTGTTTCGCGCGCAGGCGGCGCATGGGATGGACGGCGCGGTGCTCGGTCCCGGCGCGTTGGCGCTCCGCTTCTACGCGCCCGACCGGCGCGATCGACTGGTGCTGGTGAACCTCGGAACCGATCTGCCGCTCGTGAGCCAGGCGGAGCCGCTGCTCGCGCCGCCGGCGGGCACGATGTGGGGTCTGCTGTGGTCGTCCGAGGATCCGAGGTACGGCGGCACCGGCACGCCCGCGCTCGCGAGGAGCGGTCTCCTCGCGCCCGGCGGCGCCGCGCTCGTCCTCGGCCCGTGAGGCGGGTCGCGGGCGCACCGGTCGCCGCCAGCCCGGAAGGTGAGCCGGCGGCGCCGAGCCTGAGTCGGCAGCTCGGAACCTGCCTGCCGTCTCAGAGCGTGCCGGCGCGCTCGCTCGAGGAGCCGCGGCGATCGCGCCCCGACCGGCGCTCGACGCCGCGGTAGCCGATGCCGCCCACGCTCGCATTCGCGGCCGCGACGTCCGGGCCGGTGCCGGTGGCGAGATCGGGGCGGCTGTAGTCGGTCCGGTCGAGCCGCGCGGCGCCGGCGACGCCGGACGTCATGCGGGACGGCCCCATGTCGGCCCCGTGCTGGTCCAGGATGCGGATCGCCTCGTCGGTACGCGCGCCGGCCGTGACCGTGACCAGGACGGCGCCCTCGCGGAAGCGGGCGTCGAAGTGCCGGGCATCCTCCTCCGAGACGCCCATCCCGATCAGGCCGCCGATGATGCCGCCCGTCGCCGCCCCCGCCCCGGCGCCGACGAGCGTCGAGGCGAGCACGCCGCCGACGACGATGGGGCCGACCCCGGGGATGAGCAGCGAGCCGAGCAGCCCGATGAGGCCGCCGACGAGGCCGCCGCTCACCGCGCCGGTCGCGGCGCCGGTCGCCGCGTTGGCCCCGGTATCGGCCGCGAGGGTCTGCTGCTCTCCGGCGTCCCGCATGGCGACGCCGATCTGCTCGTTGGTGAACCCCGCGTCCTTCAGGTCCTGGATCGCGGCTTCTGCATCGGCCCGATCGGGAAAGAGGCCGACGATGGTGCGCCCGGTGGTCGTGCCCGTGCTGTCGTATGCAGGCATGGTAACGCGCTCCTTGCTCGTGGACCGCGGGGAGGGCGCCGGCGCGCGGCGCCGCTGTGCGCGGCGAAAGCCGGTGCCTCGTATGCGGGCTCGCAAGCTACAGCAGCCGGCGGCGGCGAGGCGTGACCATGCTCACACGATGCGGGAGCGCCGACGCGTCAGGCGCTCCGACGGAGGAGCGGAAGTTCGAGGCTGTCCCAGAGCGCGAGCCAGCTCGCCTCGATGATGTTCTCGGAGCAGCCCACCGTGCTCCAGCGGTCGGCGCCTCGGGCGGACTCGAGCACGACCCGCGGGCGGGCGGCCGTGCCGAGGTGCTCGTCCACGATGCGGACCTTGTAGTCCACGAGCCGGACCTCGTCCAGCTCGGGAAAGTGCGGCACCAGCGCCTTCCGGAGCGCGCGGTCGAGCGCGTTCACGGGGCCCTCGCCCTCGGCGGCGGTGTGCATCACCTCCTCGCCGACCCGCAGCTTGACCATGGCCTGCGCGAGCGGCAGCTGCGCGCCCCGCCGCTCGACCACGACGGTGAAATCCAGGAGGTCGAAGGGCGGGCGGTAGCCCGGGGCCGCGCGCCGTACCAGCATCTCGAACGAGCCGTCGGCCCCCTCGAACTGGAAGCCGCGGTGCTCGAGCTCCTTCACCCGGCGGAGCACCGCCGCCTCGGTCGCGCTCGCGTCCACGCCGAGCGCCTCGGCGCGGAGCCGCACGTTCCGCCGGCCGGCCATCTCGCTCACCACCACCCGGGGCCCGTTGCCGACCAACGCCGGATCCACGTGCTGGTAGCTCTCCGGGAGCTTGGCGACCGCCGCCACGTGGATCCCGCCTTTGTGGGCGAACGCGCTCCGCCCGACATACGGCGCGTGGGCGTCGGGATTGAGGTTGGCGATCTCGGCCACGAGATGCGACACCTCGGCGAGCCGGCGCAACTGCTCGGCCGGCAGCACGTCGTGGCCGAGCTTGAGCTGCAGGTTGGCCGCCACCGGGATCAGATCGACGTTGCCGCACCGCTCGCCGTAGCCGTTGATCGTCCCCTGCACCTGGGTGCAGCCCGCCTGCACCGCGGCCAGGGCGTTGGCGACCGCGAGGCCCGCGTCGTTGTGGGGATGGATGCCGAGCGGAGCGTTCACCCGGGCGGCCACGGCGCGGACGGCGTCGCCGATGGCATCCGGCAGCGTGCCGCCGTTGGTATCGCAGAGCACGATCCAGTCCGCGCCGGCGGCCGCGGCCGCGCGCACGGTATCGAGCGCGTAGCCCGCGTCCAGCGCCCAGCCGTCGAAGAAATGCTCCGCGTCATAGACCACCTCGCGGCCGAGCCGCTTGAAGTGACCGACCGTCTCCTCGATCATGCGGAGGTTCTCCCCCCGACTCGTCTCCAGCACCCGCTCGACGTGCAGCGTGGAGCTCTTCCCCACCAGCGTGACCACCGGCGTCCCGGCTTCCTCCAGCGCCCGGACGTTGGGATCGTCGCCGCAGGCCAGGCCGGCCCGGCGCGTGCTGCCGAACGCCGCCACCCGCGCGTGCGCCAACCCCGCGCCGGCGATCCGGCGGAAGAAGTCGGCGTCCTTCGGATTCGAGCCGGGCCATCCGCCCTCGATGTAGTGGATGCCGAGCGCGTCGAGCGCGCGGGCGATCTTGACCTTGTCGTCCACCGAGAGCGAGAGTCCCTCGCGCTGGGTCCCGTCGCGGAGCGTGGTGTCGTAGAGGCGGAGGCGCATATCGGATCGTGTCCCAAAAAAGAAACCGGCCTCTCGATCGAGAGGCCGGGTCTGACATCACGCGGGAGAGCCTACCCGCGCGGCAGCACGCCGCCTCCGCTCGAGAGTCGGAAGGGGCGACGAATTCGAATGGAGGTGACGTGCCGGCGCATGATCATGCAATTCTACCGCGCGGCGGGGCGCCGTCAATATGGGGCGGCCGGCGCGCCCGCGGCGGGCTGCCGGCGGGCCGGGGCCCCCGGCGCGATGCAGCAGCGCGGCGCCGCGGCCTCGACCGTCAGCTCGGACCCGCCCGGGCCCTCGCCGGCCCAGCCGGCAAAAAGGTGGGTGGAACGGGCGACGAGCGCCCGTTCCCTGCGAGATTTGGAAAATGAAGGGGGTATTGAAGGGATTATAGCGAATGCGGAGGACTGGTAGGCCATCCGGCCGCGAGGCTTGGGGGCCAAGGGCGTGAATGGATGACTCGCATGTGCCGCCCAACCTCCACGTTCACCGTTTCGCAAGATAGACCGGCACAACCCCCCCGCTGTGCGGTGTATCACACCAACTCGCCGAGATCCGCCAGCATCGCCTCGAGGTGAACCGGCTCGAGGTCTCCCATGTGGCCCACGCGCAGCACGCGGTCGGCGAGCGCGCCCAGGCCGCCGGTGAGGCGCCAGCCGCGCCGATGCATCTCGCGCACCACGCTCCAGACGTCCACGCCGGACTCGAACGTCAGCGCGGACACCGCCCAGGAGCGCTCGCCCGGGGCCGCGAGCAGCGCCACGCCATCGCGCGTTGCCACCCACCGCTCCAGCGTCGCCAGGAGCTCCCGGTGCCGCGACCACCTCGCCGCGACCCCGCCCGCGCCGGTCGTGCGGGCGAGCTGCCGCTGGAGCGCGTAGATCAGCGACACTGCCGGGGTCTGGGTGGGCCGGTCGGTCCGCGCCGCCTGAGCGTACTTGAGCAGGTCGAAGTACCACCCCCGTGCGGCCAGCGTGGCCGCGCGGGCCAGCATCCGCTCCGAGGCCGCCGCGAGCGCGAGGCCCGGGGGGAGGGCCAGCGCCTTCTGGGAGCCGGTGAGGACGAAGTCCAGTCCCCACGCATCGGTCTCGACGGGGAGCGCGCCGAGCGACGTCACCGCATCCACCAGCAGCAGTGCATCCGACCGCTCCCGCACCACGCGCGCGAGCTCGGGGAGCGGGTTGAGGACGCCGGTGGAGGTCTCGGAGTGCACCAGCGCGACCGCATCGGCGCTGCGGCTGTCGAGCGCGCGGGCGAGCGCGTCCGGATCGATCGCCCGGCCCGGCGGCGCCTCCAGGCGCGAGACCTCCCGCCCGCAGGCCTCCGCCACCCCGGCGAGCCATTCGCCGAAGAAGCCGTTGCTCGGCACCAGGACGCGGCGCAGGACGCCGTTCCGGACCGCGGCCTCGATCATGCCGGTGGCGGAGGACGCCGCGAGCATCACCGGACTTGCCGTACGGAACAGCTCGCGGAGCGGCGCCTGGAGGCCGCTGAAGAGTGCCGCGCCCGCCTCGCTCCAGGGCGAGAGCATGGGACCGAGCGCCGCCTGGGCTATCTCCGGACGCACGTCCACCGGCCCCGGCAGGAACCCACGGCCGAAGGCGCTCGCGGTCACGTCACGGGCTCGAGCCTTGGATTCGGGCGATACCCCCGCCCCACCTTGGCGCAGGGCTGCCCCTCCACCAGCACGATGTCGGCGGTGAAGTCGTACTGGCCCTGAAAGAGCGACGAGCCGACGCCGTAGGCGTCCACCGGCACCCGCTCGCGCTCGAACCGGGCGATCTTCGCGGCCGTGAAGCCGCCCGACGCGACGATCCGCACGTGCCGAAATCCATGCTCGTCGAGCGCGTTGCGGACGTTCCAGACGAGCTGCGGATTCACGCCGGTGGGGTCCTCCCGCCCCATCTCGTGCCAGAGCGAGCGGTCGACCAGCTTCTCGGAGGTGTCGAGCCGAACGCCGTAGAGGCGCTCGCCCAGCGCCTCCGCCACCTCGAGCGAGGTGCGGACGCAGTCGTTCTCGAAGTCTACCAGGGTGACGAGCCGCACCGACGGGTCCGCGTACTCGGCGAACTTCCGCGTGGCCCGCACCGTGTCGCCGCCGTACGCTGCGATCAGCGCGTGGGGCACGGTGCCGACGCCCTCGCTCCCCCACCACGAGGCCTGCGCGTCGGTGGAGACGCCGATCGCCCCGGCCACGTGCGCCGCGTAACCGTCGCCGGTCTGCACCAGCCAGTGGTCGTGGCGCGCCGGGAAGAACATGATCTGCTTGGGCGCGGCGGCCTCGACCACCCGGCGGGTGTTGGTGGCGACCCGGGTGCGGCGGGCGAGCACGCCGAGGTAGAGCGTCTCGAGATGGGCGAACGCGTCGTACGGCCCCTCGATCAGCATCACCGTCTCCCACGGCTCGACCTCGTCGCCGTCGTGGAGCGCGCGGACGTCGAGTGTGCTCCAGTCGTCGGCGCAGAGCTTGAGGATGGCGACGGCTTCGTCCACGCCGCCGAGGCAGGCGGGCGACTTCGCGAACACCTGCATGGTGACGCGGGGGTGGTAGCCGTCGGCGCGCAGGACGTCGCGGGCGCGGACGAAGTATTTGTCGGAGTAGTAGCCGGCCCGCATCTTCTCGACCGGCAAATTGAAGACGGCCGGGTCCAGCCGGGGGCGGCGGCTCATCGGGCCGGGGCGCCGCGCGCGGCCGCGGCGTCCGGCCCCGCGCCCTTCCCCGCGGCGCACGAGATCATCGGGCGCCCTCCGCCGCGCCGAAGCGCTCGCGCTTGAGCGCCGCGAGCTCGGTGCGGATCCGGCGCAGGTGCTGGCCGGCGGGATAGCGGTCGAGCAGCCGCCGGAGCTCGACCATCGCGCGGCCCGGATCGGAGAGCCGGCCCTCCAGCAGATCGGCGAGCGCGAGCCCCACGCGGATGTCGTCCGCGGGAGGGAGCGCGCGACCCCCCTCTCTCAGCGCCTCCAGCTCCGCGGCGGCCACCTCCGGCTGGCCCATCGGTCCGGCGAGCAACGCGGCGCGCCGGAGGGTGGCCTCCACCCGGTCGCGCGGCGCGCGCGCCCGCTCCGCGTAGGCTTCGGCCGCCGCCTCATAGTGCCCGCGCGCCACCAGCGTCTCGACCGCCGAGTAGCCGCCCCCGGCGCGGATCAGCCCGACGCTGCCCAGGGCGCGGACCAGGCCCTCGATCGCGGGATCGAGCACCCCGTCCAGCAGGCCGGTCACGAATCCGTAGAGCGCCCAGCAGATGCCGACGAGCTTGAGCGCCGCCGGCACGACGCCGGTGAGCGCGAGCACCAGAGCGACGGCGGTGCCGAAGAGGAGGATGCCGGCCACCGCGAGCTTGAGGTAGCCGAAGGGGTCGTTGATCGAATGGCGCTGGCGGGGACCCGCCGCGGGTCGGACGGGCATGATCACCCGCGGTAAGCTAGGCATGCGTGCACGTTTGTAAATGCGCGCTCGGCCCGCGGCGTTGACTTCTCCCCCGGCCGCCGCATAATCCCGGCAACCTGCGCTATGCGCGTCGCGTGGAGCCGCTCATGCCCGATACCTCGACGTCGTTCGCCTGATGCCTCGCCCCCTCCTGGGAGCCGCCGCGCTGGCCCTGTTCGCCGCGCTCGGCCTCCGCCCGCTGGCCGCCCAGGAGCCCGCGCCGCCGCCGACGGGGCCGTCGCCTGCGGCCACCACCGAGCCGGCCGAGTCGGCCTGGACCAACACCGACGTCCCTTGGCGCACCAGCTACTTCCCCTACCTCACGGGCCTCGCCAACGACGGTCCGCTCGTTGCGGCCCGGGTGCGCTATTTCCAGCTCGCGCCCTACGAGGACCGGGTGACGGCGCGCGCCGCCCTGCAGCTCGATGCCGGCATCGGCTTCCGCGGCAGCCGGTTCGCGGCGGCCCAGTTCATCGCGCCGCGCCTGGTGCGCGACTGGCGCTTCTACGCGCTCCTCACGGCGGTGCGGGAGTCGCGCTTCGGGTTCTACGGCATCGGCGAGCACAGCGTGCGCGATCCCGCCAACGAGGAGAACGGGCACGACCAGTTCTACCGGACGGTCCGGCGCAGCTATCGCGCCCAGGTGGACGTGACCCGGAAGCTCCTGGGTCCGCTCTCGTTCGGGCTCATGGGCGAGCTCCTCTCGTCCCGCTACGCCGCGCCCGCGGACCAGACGTCGCTGTTCCAGAGCGAGGTCGGGCCCGACCTCCGCCAGCGCGACGCCTCGGCGCGGGCCGCCCTGATCTATGACACCCGCGACGTCGAGTACAACACCCACCGCGGCCTCCTGCTCGAGTTCGGCGGCCAGCTCGGCACCGGAGGCGACGGATACCAGCGGCTCTACGGCGTGCTCCGCGGCTGGGTGCAGCCGCGCGAGGGCACGGTGCTGGCCGCGCGGCTCACCGGCGCGCAGCTGTTCGGAACGCCCACGCTGGACGCGCGCTACATCATCCCCGCCTGGGAGCGGCCGATCCTGGTCTACGGGGGAGAGTACTCGAACCGCGGTCTCGACCTTCCGCGCTACGTCGGGAAAGGCGTGTTGTTCGGGAACTTCGAGTGGCGTCAGGAAGTGAAGTCGTTCGGCGATCTGGGCGCCGTGGGGTTCATCGCCTTCCTCGACGCCGGCCGCGTGTTCGAGCCGAGCGAGTTCCGGCTCACCTTCGACGACCTCAAGGTCGGAGGCGGCGGCGGGCTCGCGATCCGCATTCTCCGAGGCACGATCTTCACGTTCACCCTCGCGCGCGGCCCCGAGCGCACCATCTTCACCATTACGAACGGCTGGCTGTTCTGAGCAGGCCGGCGGCCTCGAGCACCTCGCGGAGCGTGCTCTCGCCGTGGTCGCGGGCGTACCATTTCCGGATCTCGGGGTACAACTCGGCTTTCGGCACGCCCGCGGCGCGGCGCTCGACCACCCAGCCCTGGAGCTGCGCCGGACGCGGGCCCCAGTGGCCCAGCTCGCGGAAATCATCGCCGAGCGCGATCACGATCGGAATCGAGCGGGTGCCGTTGGTGAGATAGCGATTCATGACCTCCGGGTGCTCGTCACGCCGGAGCACGCGGAGCTCGGCGCCGGTCGCCTCGGCGACCAGCCGCGCGAGCACCGGCACCGTGTTCGAGGCGTCTCCGCACCACCCCTCCGCCAGCACCAGCAGCTTGAGCCGGCCGTCGGCCGGCAGCGCGGCGCGCGCCCATTCCGGGATCCGTGCCAGCCGATAGAGTCCCTCCCACAGCCCGCGATGCTTGGGATCGGTGCCCGCGACGAACTCGTCGTACGGAAGGGCGATGGACCAGAGGTGTTCGAAGTCGAGCATCCAGTTTCCGGGTGACGGTGGCGCCTCACGCTCACACTGCGCTCCGCTGTCTCGAACCGGCGGCCGGCACGCCGGGTTCCGAACGGCACCAGGTTGGCCGCGCGACGAGCGGAGCGCGGCTCCGGAGGCGACTGTAGCTCGAGGCGAAGCGGCCGCGCCGTGATCTGGGCCGGCTCGCCGCGGCGGCGGGCTCACTCGTGGCCGGGAAAGTACGTGAGGCTCCGCGGATGAGGCGGGGTACCGCTCCACTCGACCCGGCGGGGGCGGCCCGGGCCGAGCGACCGCACCATGAGGGCATCGCCGCTCAAGTAGCCGACCGAGTCGCCGCCCCAGCGCGCCGGGTCGCGGCCGTCGGGAGCGAACGGCGCGGGCGCGCCGGTGTCGCCTTGGGCGCACAGGGCTCCGTCGCAGGTAACCACGCGCGTGAACGGCGGGTCGCCAAGGTAGACGCCGAAGCTCGAGTCCGCCCGGGCCCGCTCCCCGGGCGCGGCGCGGCGTGGGACGGGGGGCGCGGGCGGCGCCGCCAGGCGCCAAAGTTCGCCGCCGGCGCGCACCCAGATGGTGCGCCCATCGCCGGACCATCCGACCCGCTCCGGAGGCGCCGCCCCCGCCGGCAGCGGGAGCTCCCGCTCCGCGCCGTTGAGCAGATTCATGACCCACGCGGCGCCCGGCGCCGAGTCCGCCGCCGAGCGGGCGCGGAGGAACGCCAGCATCGCCCCGTCGGGCGAGAGCGCCGGGGAGAACTCCGCGACCGGCGTGAAGGTGACCTGGAAGACGGGTCCGCCGTCGCCACGCACGGCGAAGAGATCGGACCGGCCGCCGGGACCGTCGCCGACGAACACGAGGTAGGGGTCCCGCCCCACCACCGCGTGCCGGCGGAACGGCGAGATCGTGCCGGAACAGCCGGCGAGGAGCGCGATGCCCAGGGCGGCTCCCCGGGCGAGGCGCGCGTCAGCGCTCCTCACTGACCGTGGCCTTGAGCAGCCACCAGGCGTCCGGGTCTACCTCCACGTTCGCGGGCGCGCGTCCGATGCCCGGAATCACGACCCTGGTCTCGCGGCCCCCGACATCCACCCTGTGCCGTTTGCCATCCACCGCGATCTCCAGCCCCGGTATCCGGTAGTCGCCCCACGCCGCGGGCTGCGTCTCTCGAATGGCGAGCTCGAGCTTGCCGCCGCGGGCACGCCACCGCACGTCGAGCATCGGGTAGCCGGGCTGGGTGAGCGCCTGGGTGAAGTACCAGTCGAGCGGCCGCCCCGCCGCCTCCGCCATGACCCGCGCGAAGTCGGCGGAGACGGCCGTGCTGTCGCGGTAGCGCTGGTAGTAGGCGCGGAGGCCGGCCGCGAAGGCGGAATCACCCACCATCCCGCGAAGCTGGTGCAGGACCCACGCGCCCTTCTGGTAGTTGTTGTCGTTGAGCAGCGACATGAGGTCCTGCGCGGCGGGGTCGATCACCGGGCGGTCCACCACGCGGGAGCCGAAGTACTCGGCGGCCGCATGCCGCATCGCGGCGACCAGCGCCGGACGGCCGCCGGCGTGCTCGGCCCACAGCGCCGCCAGGTAGTCCGCGAATCCCTCCGACAGCCAGAGGTGGTGCCAGTCGTCCTCGGTGACGGCGTCCCCGAACCACTGGTGGGCCGTCTCGTGCGCCACGGTGCGCTCGGTGAGGGTCCGCGCGCGGTAGAGGCTGTCGTTGTAGAAGATGGCCGTCGAGTTCTCCATCCCGCCGAACGCGGTGCTCGACTCCACGTGGGCGAGCGAGGGGTACGGGAACGGCCCGACGAGCCGCGAGTAGAACTCGACGATCTCCCCCACCCGCTTGAACGGTCCGTCCGCCGCGAAGGCCGAATCCGCCGGCGTGGTCCACACCGACTGCGGCACGCACCGCACCGCGCACGCGGCGTCGGGCAGGCGCGCCACCGCGAACTTCGCCACCCCGATCACCATCGTGTACACCGGGATCGGCTGGTCGAGCCGGTAATGCCAGACGGTGTGGTGATACGGCAGCGTGTCCACCCGGGTGAGCGTGCCGTTGGCGATCACCTGGTAGCCCTCGGGCACCTGCACGTGGAAGCTCACCGCGGCCTTGTCCGACGGATGGTCCTGCGCCGGGAGCCACCCGTGCGCGCGATCGGGCCAGTTGTCGGCGAAGATGGTGAGCCCGCTCGCCTTGTCGCCGTGGAAGACGAGGCCGCGGCGCACGAAGCCGCGGTAGCGGATCCGGGTCATGAGCGAGTCGCCCGCCCCGCCATCGTGCGGAATGCCGACCAGTTCGCCCTCGCGGCCCCAGACCGTGCGCGCGAGCCTGGTATTCTCGCGCCCATTCACCGCAACGCGGATGACCCGCATCGCCGTGTCCAGCAGCACCTCGACGGGATAGTCGGACTTGAGCCGCCAGCGGGTGGTCACTTCGCCCAGCACGTGGCGGCCGCTGTCGCCCAGGACCAGGGTGACGTCGTAGCTCAGCGCATCGTGGGTGGGGCGGGCGGTATCGGGGCGCGCGGCGAGCGGCGCCGCCGCGGCCGCGGTCTGCAGCAGCAAGGATATGACGAGCATCGCCCAAAGCTAACCGCAGCCGCGCCGCGGCGTTCAGCTTCCGAGCCGCGCGTGGTAGAAGTCGAGGATCCGCTTCCAGGCCCGATCCACCTGGGGGCCGTCGGACCCCTGGCGGCCCGGCTTGAGGAAGCCGTGGCCGGTGCCGGGGAACACCTCGGAGGTGAAGGTCTTGCCCAGCGCGCTCATGCTGGCGGTCACCTCGGGCAGCGCCCCGGTGATGCGCGCGTCGTTCTCGCCGTAGATGCCGAGCACCGGCGCCTTGATCCGGCGCATGGCCGCGGTGTCGGGCGCCGGGCCGTAACAGACCACCGCCGCCCGGAGATTGGGGTTGTCGGTCGCATAGCGGAACGACTGCCCGCCGCCCCAGCAGAAGCCGATGACCCCGATGCGGTCGCGCGCCACCGCCGTGAGGCCGTTGAGGTAGTCGTAGGCCGCGTTCAGGTCGGTGGTGACGCGCTCCGGCTCGAGCTCGGCCACGAGCTTGCGCCCGGAGTCGGGGTCGGCCGGCGAGCGGCCGTACTTGGACGAGAGGAGGTCGGGCAGGATGGCCACGTAGCCCGCGCCGGCGAGCCGGTCGGCCACGTGCGGCTCCCAGTCGGTGAGCCCGAAGATCTCGTGGATCACGATGACGCCGGGCGCCTTGCTCTTCCGCTCGGGGTACGCCACGTAGGCGCGGATCGAGTCGCCCCCCGGCCGGGGGATCCGAACCCACTCGCCATGGGTGGTGACGGGGTCCAGCGGCGCGTGGGGCCGGAGCAGCGCCGCCCCGGCGGCGCCGACCGCGGCGGCCACCATGGCCACCACCGCGTGCGTGCGCAACGTCATGCTCATGTCTCCTCCGGGGGCCCGCTCGCCTGCGCCACCTGGTCCGCGCGAATGCGATCGGCGTCGAACCGGCGCGCGGCGGCGAGCATCCTGTCGATCGTCTCGTCGAAGTCGGCTTTCGCGTCGCGCTTGAAGCGCAGCGGGTTGATCCGCGCCACCACGAACGCGCGGAGGTAGGGGCTCTCGAACCCCCGCGCCCGCAGCCGGGCCACCGCCTCGGCCACCGCGGCATCGAGCTCCATCAAACGCTCGGCGCGCGCCGTTCGGATCTCCAGCGCGCGCGACAGCTTGTTGGGCAGGAACTGCTCCACCCGCTTGAGGACGGGAAGATAACTCGCCCCGGCGAACCGCCCGTTCCGCTGATAGCAGAGGCCCAGCGTGAGGAGCGCGGGCTCCTCGAACTCGACGGCGAAGTCCCGCTCGGGCCGGTCGTCCACCTCCACCAGGCCCTGCGCCAGCCGCGACACCTCGAGGGCGCGCTCGCGCAGGTTGTGGGCCTTCTCGGTGTTGAGCGCGAGGATCCGCCGCGCGACCTCGGGCTCGGGTACCACGAGCGCCACCACCGTGCGCGCGCCGAGCTGGCGGAGGGCGGCCACCCGATGGTGCCCGTTCGGGGTCCAGTAGCGGCGCTCCCCGGCGCGCACCGCGATCACCGGGTCGAGGAACCGGTCCAGCCGGTCGATCGCGTCGGCCAGCCGGGCCACGTGCGGCTCGCTCAGGTCGCGCTGGTAGGGCGTGGGCTCAACGGCGTCGAGCGGCAGCGCGGCGAGCACCTGCCAATGCCCGCCGACCGGATCGCGGTATCGCCCGATCACGGCGCCGCCGTCCGCCTCGATTTCGCCCGCCAGCCGCTCGACCGCCGCCGGCGGCTCGGCGCCTGCGACGGCCCCCACCGTGGGCCCGCGCGACGCCGGCGCCACTGCGGACTTCTTCCGTGCGCGCCGATTGCCGCTCGCACCCGCTTCCCGCTGCTGAGCCACGCTGCCTCCCGCCCGGAACATCCGAGAATCTGCGCTCGCCCGGCGCGCAGGTCGAGTCCGGGGCCGCGTGGCGGCCGGGCATGGCCCCGCGAACCCTGTCCTCCCGCACCGGGCCTGCCGCATATTGGCGCGATGCCCGCGCCCGAACCTACGGCCACCGCGATCGGCCTCACGGCCGCCGGAGTGCTGCTCGCCCTCAGCGTGCTCTCCAGTCGCGCCCTCGATCGGGTGAGCGTCCCGGTCGCGCTCATCTTCCTCGTGATCGGCGTGCTGGCCGGCTCCGAGGGGCTGGGCGGTATCGCGTTCGACGACTACCCCATGGCGTTCCGCCTGGGGACGGTCGCGCTGGTGCTCATCCTCTTCGACGGCGGTCTCAATACCCCGATCGAGGCGACCCGCCGCGCGGCGCGCCCCGCCGTGGTGCTCGCCACCCTGGGCGTGGTCGGGATCGCGGCCGTGCTCGCGCTCGCCGGGCGGCTCATCGGGCTCGAGTGGCAGGTGGCGCTGCTGGTGGGCGCGATCGTTTCTTCCACCGACGCGGCGGCCGTGTTCGCGGTGCTGCGGGGCAGCGGGCTGCAGCTCCAGCGGCGGGTCGGCGCCACCCTCGAGCTCGAGTCGGGCCTCAACGACCCGATGGCGATCATCCTGACCACCACCCTCGCCCGCGAGTTCTCCGCGGCCGAGCCCATCGCGACGTGGCGCATCCCGCTCGACGTGCTCGTGCAGCTCGCGGTGGGCACCGTGATGGGTGTCGCGGTGGGCGTCGCCGGGCGTGCGACGCTGGGCCGGCTCCGGCTCAGCACCGGCGGACTGTACCCGGTGCTCACGCTCGCACTCGCGCTGCTGGCGTACGGCCTCGCGACCCTGCTCTCGGGGAGCGGTTTCCTCGCGGTGTACCTGGCCGGCCTGGTCCTGGGCAACGGCATGCTGCCCTTCCGCGCCGGCCTGCTCCGGGTCCACGATGCCCTGGCCTGGCTCGCCCAGGTCAGCATGTTCCTCATGCTCGGGCTCCTGGTGTTTCCGTCGCGGCTCGCGCCGGTGGCGGTGCTCGGCTCGGTGCTCGCGCTGATACTCGCGGTGGTGGTGCGGCCGGCGGTGGTGGCGTCCTTCCTCGCGCCGTTCCGCTACCCGCGCAAGGAGGTGCTCTACATCGGGTGGGTGGGCCTGCGCGGGGCGGTGCCGATCGTGCTCGCCATCGTGCCGATCCTCGAGGGCGTGCCGGGCGCGGACTACGTGTTCAACGTGGTGTTCTTCATCGTGGTGGTGAGCGCGCTCATCCCCGGGGCCACCGTGCCGTGGGCGACGCGCCGGCTCGGGCTCGAGGCGCACGAGCCGCCCGCCCCGCCCGCCGCGCTCCAGATCGAGTCGCGCACGCCGCTCCGCGGGGACCTGCTCTCGTTTCACATCGATCCGGCGCTCGCGGTCGTGGGCGTCTCGCTCGCCGAGCTGCCGTTTCCCGACGGCGCCGCGGCCGCGCTCATCGTGCGCGGCCAGGAGCTCCTCCCGCCGCGCGGGAGCACCGTCCTGCTCCCCGGAGACCACATCTACATCGTGGCGCGGCCGGAGGACCGGCCGCTGGTGCAGCTCTTGTTCGGGCGGCCGGAGGCGGGCTGACGCCGCGGCTCACCGCCGGACGTATACCTCCCCGCCGCGGCGCCGGAACTCGGCCGCCTTCTCCGCCATCCCCTGCTCCGCCTGACGCCGCGCCTCGTCCCTGAGGTCCTGCGTGATCCGCATCGAGCAGAACTTGGGGCCGCACATGGAGCAGAAGTGCGCCACCTTGGCGCCCTCGGCCGGCAAGGTCTCGTCGTGGAAGGCGCGCGCCGTCACCGGATCGAGCGCGAGGTTGAACTGGTCCTCCCAGCGGAACTCGAACCGCGCCCGGGAGAGCGCGTCGTCCCACTCGCGCGCCCGGGGGTGCCCCTTGGCGAGATCGGCCGCGTGCGCCGCGATCTTGTAGGCGATCACGCCCGCCTTCACGTCGTCGCGGTCGGGGAGGCCGAGGTGCTCCTTGGGCGTCACGTAGCAGAGCATGGCGGTGCCGTACCAGCCGATCATCGCGGCGCCGATGGCGCTGGTGATGTGGTCGTACCCCGGCGCCACGTCGGTGGTGAGCGGCCCGAGCGTGTAGAACGGCGCCTCGCCGCACCACTCGAGCTGCTTGTCCATGTTCTCCTTGATGAGGTGCATGGGGATGTGCCCCGGCCCCTCGTTCATCACCTGGACGTCGTGCTCCCACGCGATCCGGGTGAGCTCGCCCTGGGTCCTGAGCTCGGCGAACTGCGCGGCGTCGTTCGCGTCGGCGATGCTCCCCGGGCGGAGCCCGTCGCCCAGCGAGAACGACACGTCGTACGCCGCCATGATCTCGCAGATCTCCCGAAAGTGGGTGTAGAGAAAGTTCTGCGTGTGGTGGGCGAGACACCACTTTGCGAGGATCGAGCCGCCGCGGGAGACGATGCCCGTGACCCGGTCGGCGGTGAGCGGCACGTACTCCAGCAGCACGCCGGCGTGCACCGTGAAGTAGTCCACTCCCTGCTCGCACTGCTCGATCAGCGTGTCCCGGTAGATCTCCCAGGAGAGGTCCTCCGCCACGCCGCCCGACTTCTCCAGCGCCTGATAGATCGGCACCGTGCCGATGGGGACCGCGGCGTTGCGGAGGATCCACTCGCGGGTCTCGTGGATGTGCTTGCCGGTGGAGAGGTCCATCACCGTGTCCGCGCCCCACAGCGTGGCCCAGCGCAGCTTCTCGACCTCCTCCTCGATGGACGAGGTCACCGCCGAATTGCCGATGTTGGCGTTGATCTTCACGTGGAAGGCGCGGCCGATGATCATCGGCTCGAGCTCGGGATGGTTGATGTTCGCGGGGATGATGGCCCGCCCGCGCGCGACCTCGCTCCGTACCAGCTCCGCGCTCATCCCCTCGCGCAGCGCGGCGAACTCCATCTCGGGCGTGATCTCGCCCCGGCGCGCGAACGCGAGCTGGGTGACGGTGCCGCGGCCCCGGAGCCGCTGCCGGCGAAGCCCGTCGGGGATGAGGTCGGCCCGCGGGGGCGCGTGCGGGCGGGCGACCGGCTCGACCTCGCGGGCGAGGATCCAGCCCCGCCGGAGCGGCGGCAGCCCCGCGCGCACGTCGAAGCCCCGGGGTCCGCTGGTATCGTAGACCCGGACCGGCGGCTCGCCCCCGGAGAGCGTGACCTCGCGCACCGGGACGCGCACCCCGCGGCTCCCCTCGAGGTGGACCTTGTGCGAGTTGGGGAACGCGCCGGCGAAGCTGGATGGATGCGGCGGCGTGGCAACGGTCGGGTCGGTTCGGATGGGGGCGCGGGCGGGCATCGGATCACTCCACGGGATACGACGAGGGACGCCCGCGGATGCTCCGCGCCGCGCTCCCTTCGCCGGTATGAGCCGGATCAGGTTCCAAGGGTGCGGTCTCAATCCGGCGCATCGCTGCCGGATGCCCCTGGCGGCTTGGCGTACAGTAACGTCACGCGGCTGGCCAATGCAAACCGCGGCACGCCCTCCGGCCCCCGCCCCGTTGCCGCGCCGGGTGAGTGTTGTCACGCCGCCACCTGGGCCCTCGTCATGGCCGGGCACGCGATATGCGCGTTACCGTAGCCCCACGCGCGGGAGACGCCCCCGGCCGCCGGGAACAGGCCCCGCGCGCGCCGCATTCCATTCGCTGAATGCGGTTGCGGCTCGCCGGTGATGGTGCGGGATCGCAGGACCCGAGGGACGAGGCGGGACCATGAGGTTTGGCATACCCACCAGCGCCGTTGCCGCCGCGCTGCTCGCGGCGGCCCTTCCGAGCGCCGCACAGGCGGCGCAACGGCTGGTGGACGCGCGCCAGGTGTCCAGCGATACGCTGCGGGACGTGGCGGTCGCCACGTTCGAGCGCGGCCGGCCGATCATCTATTACAACCCGCAGTTGATGGCGCGGCTCGGCCCCGAGCTGTCGGCGTTCTTTCTGGCGCACGAGTACGGCCACCTCTACTACGGCCACACCGGTGCCGCGCTCGCCGATGCCGGCAGCGATCTCGGCACGGTGCGGCAGCGCCAGGAGCTCGCGGCCGACTGCTACGCCACCGCATCGCTCGCCGAGCGCGAGCCGGAAGCGGTGCGCGCCGCGCTCGAGTTCTTCAATCGCATGGGGCCGTTCCGGTTCGACAACCTGCACCCGAGCGGGGCGCAGCGCGCGGCCAAGATCCTGGCGTGCCTGCCGGCGAGCGGCAGCTAGCGGTCCAGTACCTCCCGCACCTTGTTCGCCAGCCTGCGCGGCGTGAACGGCTTGGGGAGGAAGTCGTCTCCATCGGTGCCTTCCGGCAGCAGCCCGTCGGCAAACCCGGACATGTAGAGCACGCGAAACTCCGGGCGCTCCGCCCGCAGCAGCGAGACGAGCTGCGGGCCGGTCCGTCCGGTCATCATCACGTCCGAGAG
Source organism: Gemmatimonadales bacterium (assembly GCA_035700905.1). Taxonomy (GTDB): domain Bacteria; phylum Gemmatimonadota; class Gemmatimonadetes; order Gemmatimonadales; family GWC2-71-9; genus DASQPE01. The sequence goes on from DASSOD010000044.1 coordinate 17,258, forward strand.
CACCAGGTCGATCGGCCCCGAGAAGCGGCGGCTCAGCTCCACCGCGCGATCGGGGTCCGCTGCCTCCAGCACACGGTACCCGGCGCGCCGGAGCGCCCGGCAGGCGAGCTTCCGCACCGGCTCCTCGTCCTCCACCAGGAGCACGGTCTCCACCCCCGAGGGGGGCGCCCCGTCCGGCGCCGCGATGGCCGCGCTGGGCGCAGGCGCCTCCTCGCGGGGCAGGTAGACGGTGAACGTGGCGCCCTGCCCGGGCGCGCTCCACACCTCGATGGCGCCCCCGCTCTGCTTCACGATGCCGTACACGGTCGCGAGGCCGAGCCCGGTGCCGTGCGCCCGGTCCTTGGTGGTGAAGAACGGCTCGAAGATCCGCGCCTGGACCGCCTCGTCCATGCCCGCGCCGGTGTCGGTCATCACGAGCGCCACGTAGGGGCCGGCGGGTAGCCCGGCCCGCACCGCCTCGTAGGTCCGATCGAGGGTCACGTTGCGGGTGCGGATGGTGAGCACGCCGCCCTCCGGCATCGCGTCGCGCGCGTTCACCGCCAAATTCACGATCACCTGGTCCAGCTGCCCGGCATCGGCCCGCACCCGCCCCAGACCGTCGGCCAGATCGGTGCGAAGCTCGATGGATCCGCCCAGCAGCCGCCGCAGCATGGTGCCGATGCCGGCGACGGCGTGATTGAGATCGAGCACCTCCAGCTCGATCAGCTGCTTGCGGCTGAAGGTGAGGAGTTGCCGGGTGAGCGCCGCCGCGCGCTCGGCGGCCTTGCGGATCTCGAGCGCGTCGGCGCGGAGCGGAGATCCGGCCTCGAGCTCGTCCAGCAGCGCCTCGGTGTAGCCCATGACGCTCGTGAGGACGTTGTTGAAGTCGTGCGCCACCCCGCCGGCGAGCTGGCCCACCGCCTCCATCTTCTGCGAGTGGTGCAGCCGCTCCTCCAGCGACCGCCGCTCGCTCACGTCCTGACCCAGGCCGATCACGGTGCCGTCGGAGAGGCGCACGTTGGCCCACGCGGTCGTGATCACGCGCCCGCTGCGGGTGCGGGTGCGCAGGTCCTGCCATTTTCCGTCTGCGGCGCGGATCAGCTCCGCCGCGCGGGCGCGTTGCTCGGGATCGGGGAAGAACTCCCCCAGCATGTCCCGCCCCTGCATCTCGGGCACCGACCACCCGAGGGTCCGCTCCCACGGCCGGTTGGCCCACTCCACGGTGCCCTCGGGGCGCATGAGGGCGAGCATCAGGGGACTGCTGTCGAAGACCTTTTCCAGGAGCTCGTTTCGGGCGAGCAGCGCGCGCTCCGCCGCCTTCTGCGCCCGGATGTCGCGCACCACGGTGGAGAGGTACTGCAGGCTGCCGCGCGAATCGGCGTGCGCCAGGATGAGCTGGAGCACCGGGATCTCTTCGCCGCTCCGGGCCAGCACGGCGGTCTCGCCGCTCCAGAGCCCGTCCCGCGTCGCGGTGGGAATGCCCTGCTCGAGCACGCGGCGCGCGGCCCACGGCGGGTGGAGCTCCCCCAGCGATCGCCCCACCACCACCTCACCGGGGTCGAGGCCCAGCATCCGCCGGCCACCGGCGTTGAGGTACACGATTTCGCCATCGGTGTCGGCGATCGCGACCAGGTCGCTCGTGGCCTCCAGGATCGCGGTGAGCCGCTCGCCGGCCTCGCGGCTGGCGCGCCGCTCGGTGAGGTCCTCGAGCGTACCCAGCGTGCCGGTGAGGCGGCCGGCCGCGTCATGGATCGGCGCGAGCGAGATCCGCACGTCCACCGGCGAGCCGTCCTTCCGCCGCCGCACCGTCTCGAACCCGGTGAGCCCCTCGCCGCGCAGGTGCAGGTCCCGGAGCCGCGCGTACTCGTCGGCCCGGTCCTCCGGGATGTACGGCAGCGGGCGGCCGATCACCTCGTCCCGGCTGTAGCCGAAGATCCGCTCAGCGGCAGGATTCCAGGTGAGGACCCGCCCGTCGAGTCCGACCGCCACCACCGCCACCGCGCAAGAGTCCACCAGCGCCCGTTCGTTCTCGTTGGCCTCCTTGAGCCGGGCCGCGGTCGCCTCCCGCTCCGAGATGGCGGTGCCGACCAGCAACCCGACCGTCGCGAGCACCAGCAGGAACGCCTCGAGCCCGGCGAGCCCCTGCACCGACGCGAGCTCGGGCGATGGGGCTCCGTGCCCGTGCAGGGCGACCCAGATGCCCACCCCCGCGACGATGGCGACGCCCAGCGCACCGCCGCGGCTCCCCTGCCGCACCGCGACCAGCGCCACCCCCAGAATCAGCGCGCCGAGCCGCTCCCCTCCGGTCAGGAAGACCATGGCCGAGAGCAGCGCAAGCAGGCCGGCTTCGAGGACCAGCTCGATGCCTCCGACGGCGGGCGAGTAGCGCGGCGGCGCCGGCGCGCGCCAGGTGAGAATGACCGGGGCGGCCAGCAGCACGCCGAATACGTCCGCGGTCCACCGGCGCCACCAGAGCAGGTCGGCGGACGGCGCGGTGAGCGCGCCCTGGGTCGCGACGGCGAAGAGCGCCGATACCGTGGGCGAGATGAGGGCGCCGATGAGGAGGAACCCGACCGCGTCGCGTACCCGGTCGAAGCGGGGCGAGAAGTGCCAGGTGCGCCGCAGCAGGACGGCGCCGGAGAGCGCGGCGAGCCCGGCGCCAAGCGCCAGCCCCGCGGCCGCGAGCGGCGGCCGCGTTGCGAGCAGGGCGTCGGCCATCGCGCCCAGGGCCACGCCGGGCCAGAGCGCGCTCCCGCCGAGCAGGAGGGCGGCGAGCGCGACCCCCGCCGCCGGCGCGACCACCGGCCCGATGGCCGTATCGGGCAGCACGAAGCGGCCCGCGCGGGCGACCGCGAAGTACAGCACGGCCAACCCGGCGATCTTCGCGAGCGTGCGGGTGTTCACCCGAGGTCCGGTTGATGAGGCGGGGGGCGGGAGCAACGCCCCCACCCGCCCGGTGCCGTGATGCGGAATCGGTTCGGGGAAGATGGGTCGCGGCCGAGCGTGCCGCAAGCCGACCCGGGCGACGCCGGCGGCTCCGCCCGCCGCCGAGCGGAGGTCCGGCGGCTCAGCGGGCGATGCGGCTCAACGCGCCCAGCCGCTCACGCGGAGACGGCCGGCTCCGCGCGACCGTGTTCGAACGCCGACGCGGCGGCCAGCTCGGCAAGCCGCGCCTGGGCCTCGCGTGGGAGCACCTGCGATGAGACCCGGCTGGCGGCGCACTCGATGGTCTGGCACCAGCATTCGAGCGCCTTGAGCAGCTTGTCGACGAGGGCGGCGAACGTGGCCCCGCTCTGGGCCAGGCGCGCCAGCTCACCCAGCTCGCCGCTCAGGAGTTCGATCAGCTCGCCGAGCGACCAGAGCAGCGTCGCCTCGTCCCGCGCCGTCTTCGCAAGCACCGCGTCGAGTGCCTCCCGCTCGCGCAGCCAGCGCGGCACGAGCTCGTGCTCGACGTATTGGGCCGCGCCCCACCGCTCCCAGATGCTCGAATCCGCCGAGCGGACCGCCTCGAGGGCGGAATGCGCGTCCGCGAGCAGCGGCCGGTGGATTCGCTCCAGCACGGAACGGACGCAGCTCGCCGCAGGCGGGGCGCTCACGGCGACTCCCTCCGGCCCGCCGCCTGGCGGTTCCAGCCGACTGCGGCGTACAGGGGGCAGAACCCCGTCAGGGCAGTGCCGAGCGGAATGAGCCCGATGAGCGTGAGATACCGCCAGGGCTCCGGCAGGGCGCCGTAGAGCCCGAGAATGAGCACGCCGACGACCAGGCGAACCACCCGGTCGGCTCGGCCGACGTTTACGGTCATGTCAACCTCCCTCAAAGCGGAATCGTGAGCACGGCGCAGGACGCGTGGTGGGCGATTCTCCGCGCCACGCTGCCCGCCTCCAGAACCCCAGGAGGGCCGCCGCGATGATAGCCGACGACCAGCACCGTCGGGTGGGCCGCGGACGCCTCGGCGAGCAGCTCCCGCACCACGTCGCCGCGCCGAACGCGGAGCGGCGCGCCGGTGCCACGGAGGGCCTCCATGAGCTTGAGGCTCCGGGCCGACGGCGCGGACGCCGCCAACTCCGCCGGCTCGTCACGCCGCGCGGGCTCCACCGTGACCGGCTCGAGCTCCGCCCCGATCGCGTCCGCGATGGCGCGGGCGCGGCGGAGCACCCCGAGCCCCCGGTCGGTGCCGTCCAGGCCGACGAGCATCCGTACCGGCAGGTCGAACGAGCCGCGCACGAACAGGCACGGCACCAGGCTGCGGCGGGCCACCGCATCGGCGGTGTCTCCCACCAGCAGGCGGGCCCCGGGTGAGCGCGGCTTCCGGCCGACGACGAGCAGGGCGGCGCCCGCCTCCTCCGCGAAGCGCGCGATCTCGATTCCGGTGATCCCGTACCGATAGGCGAGCTCCGGCCTCGGAAGCGTCGGCTCCCGGTCGGACTCGGCGGCAAGCCAGCGCTCGATCCCGTCGCCCGAGCCGGCTTCCCAGGCGCGCCGCACGCCGGCGCCGGCGCTCGCGGCCGCCGTGGCGGCGGGCCGCAACGGCCCCACGTGGACCGCGCTCACCCGAGCACCGGCGTGCTCCGCCCATTGGCGCGCCACGTGTACGGCGGCGCGGCTCACATCCGATTCGTCTGCTCCGACCACGATCTGTCGCAATGCTGCTACCCCCTTCTGGCAAAGGAGGATCGCCCGGAGGGGGTGAAGCGAGCGTGAATTTGCTTAGAATAGACGCATGCCCAGCGGACCGGTCTTATTTCCGAGTCGCTCCCAGACCACTCAGGCGCGGCTGGAGCAGCTCGTGGCCGCCGGAGCGCTGCTCACGTCCGAGTTGTCCCTGGAGGGCGTGCTGGAGCGCACCGTGCAGATCGCGGCCCAGGTGATCGAGGCTCGCTACGCGGCCATCGGCGTCCTCGGGCCGGATGGACGGATCCTCGAGAGCTTCACCACCTATGGCGTCACCCCGGAGGAGCGCGCCCGCATCGGCGACCCGCCCAAGGGGCACGGCATTCTCGGGCTGGTGATTCGGGAGGGCCGTGTGGTGCGCCTGCCCGACCTCACCCGCCATCCGGACTCCTACGGGTTTCCGCCCAACCACCCGCCGATGCGCTCATTCCTCGGCGTGCCCGTCGTGGGCCGGCGGGGCGTGTTCGGCGACCTCTACCTCACGGAGAAGATCGGGGCCGAAACCTTCTCGGAGGAGGACGAGCACCTCGCGCTGCTGCTGGCCGCCCAGATCTCCGCCGCGGTGGAGAACGCGCAGCTCCACGAGGAGAGTGCGCGCCTGCTGGAAGAGGTGCAGCAGCTGCACCGCTCCAGGGAGCGGTTCTTCGCCATGGTCAACCACGAGCTGCGCAACGCGCTCGCGGCGACCTACGGGTGGGCGGAGATGCTGGTACGGCGAAAGGACCCCGCCACGGTGCCGCAGGCGGCGTTCGAGGTGCTGGAGTCGGCGGAGCACGCCGTCGCCCTCATCAACGACCTGCTCGACCTGAGCCGCCTGGACGAAGACCGGCTCCGGCCCGTGATGCGCGAGGTGGACCCGGTGGCCGCCGCGCGGAAGACTCTGGCCCGCATGACGCCCGCCGCAGCCCAGAAGGGAATCACCCTGGCCCCCAACTTCTCATCCGCGACCCACACCTGCCTCACCGATGCGAGCCGGCTGGAGCAGATCCTGGTCAATCTGCTGGGAAACGCCATCCGCCACGGGCCGGAGCGCTCGTGCGTCACGCTCGCTGTCGAGGAAGCGGACGGGCGGATCCGCTTCACCGTGCGGGACGAGGGTACCGGCATCACGCCGGACGACGTGGAGCGGGTGTTCGACGTGTACGTGAGCAAGGGCGGAGACGGCCGGGGCGCCGGCCTGGGCTTGCCGCTCTCGCGCCGGCTGGCCCGGCTCCTGGGCGGCGAGCTGTTCGCCGTGGCGGCGCCCGGGCGGGGGGGCTGCTTCGTCCTGGAGTTGCCCGCTGGAAGCTGAAGACATCTTCATACTACGTTACGCGACGGTTCACGAGGCGCCCCTAGATTGCCGCCCATGAAAATTCTCGTCGTGGAGGACGACCGGAAGGTCGCCGGGTTCATCGAGCAGGGCCTGAAGGAAGAGGGCTACGTGGTGGACGTCGCGCCCGACGGCGAGGAGGCGACCATGCTCGCCCACGTCTACGACTACGACATGATCCTGCTCGACGTGGTGTTGCCGAAGAAGAACGGCTTTCAGGTGGCGGCCGAGCTGCGCCGCGAGGGGCGGCACACGCCGATCCTGATGCTCACCTCGCGCGACGCGGTGGAGGACGTGGTTCGCGGGCTCGATGCCGGCGCGGACGACTACCTCTCCAAGCCCTTCCGCTTCGACGAGCTGCTCGCCCGGATCCGCGCGCTGCATCGCCGGGGCGGTGCGGAGCGGCTCGAGGTGCTCCGCTACGGGCCGATCACGCTGGACCGCCTGCGGCATTCGGTGCGCGTGGCCGATCGCGCGCTGGACCTCACCCCCAAGGAATTCCAGCTCCTGGAGTACTTCCTGCTGCACGCCGAGGAGGTCGTGCGCCGCACCACCCTGCTCGAGAAGGTCTGGGACATGCACTTCGACCCGGAGAGCAACGTGGTGGACGTGCACGTGGGCAACCTGCGCCGCAAGCTCTCCGCCGCCGCGGGAGAGCAGCTCATCCAGACGGTGCGCGGCGTCGGCTTCGCGCTGCGCCGCGCCACCAGTCGCGCCGGATGAGCCGGCGGCTCCCCCTGCGCTCCTACGGCCGCCCCCTCGGGGCGGCCGTTGCGCTCTTGGCGGGCGGCATCCTGCACCGGGTGGCGCCGCCGTGGGGCCACCACCTCTGGCTG
>DASSOD010000045.1:0-14751 GCA_035700905.1 Gemmatimonadales bacterium
ACGCCTCGACGTCGTGGATGCCGTAGAGCAGGCGGTCCCACCGGCGGTCCGGGGCGCTGATCGGCGCGCGCTCGGCGAGCAGCCAGCGCGAGATCCGGTCCGCCGAGTACGGCTCGCCGTTCGGCGGCGCCACCTCGATCCGGACCAGGCCGTACAGGAGGTCCCGCCCCTCCCAAGGCCAGAGCCTGAGGGCCCAGGCGCGCACCGGCGCCACGCTGCGCGAGGCGGGCACGAACACGGACGTGCGCTGGCCGGCGGGGAGCCGGAGATAGCGCTCGAGGTCGGGCCCGTCGAACGGCAGCGAGGCGTGGCTCTTCACCACCCCGACCATGCGCCGGTCCGCGCTCCACGCCGGGCTCTCGGCGAGCGATCCGTCCACCACGAGCCAGCCGTCGGCTCGACTGCGCCAGCGCCCGCCGACCGCGACCTCGAGCTGCCCGCGCGCCCGGTCGAGCGCGCGCCCGGCCGCGTGCGCGTCCCGCACCGGGTGGGGCGGCTCGTCGTCGGGAATGGGCAGCGGCTCGAGCTCCGCGAGCGCCGCCGCGGCGGCTTGAAGCGCTGCCGGCCGCCCGATCGCCACCCTGCGCCGCTCGACCGTGGCGGTACGAAGCCGGCGGTCGCCGCGCTCGCGAACGGCGGCCGCGAGCCGGCCGGCGAAGAGGGGGCTCGCGCCGACGTACCCCAGGAGCTCGAGGTGCTGCACCCCGTCCAGGAAGGCCACGGCGCCGGGCCAGCTCTCCGGCGCGCCCGGCGCATGCCACTCGAGCCGGTCGTCCTCGGTCAACACGGCGGGATGGATGCCGGCCTCCTCGCTCCGGCCTTCGCTCGCCTCCGGCACCGCCGCGGCGGGCGTGAAGCCCAGTTCGGCAAGCGCGTGGCGCACTCGGGCGAACTCAGTCATGGCTCTCGTCTTTCCGGTCGAACGAATTGTGAAGGCGATTCGCTAACGTCCGACCACGCAATGCGGTGCGAGGCGCACCTCATCCGTCGTCTCAGGTCCGACGGCCCTACCCGTGACAAGGCTCACCGACAGGTAAGTACCCCGGCGGCCATGCTGCTGAGGTACTTACCTGCCGTGCGCGTGTCGGCGGCAGCCGTTCCTGGTTCACCGCAGCAGGCAGAGCTTCCCGACGTGGTTTCTCTCACCGTGACGTTCCCATGACCAGCCAGATCCTCATCACCGGCGGCGCCGGGTTCATCGGCTCGCACCTCGCGGACGCGCTGCTCCGCGAAGGATATCGCGTGCGGGTGCTCGACAGCCTGGTGCCGCAAGTGCACGGCGGCGGACGGGCTCGGCCTTCGTACCTCGACCCCGAGGTGGAGCTCCAGGTGGGCGACGTACGGGATCCGGACGCCGTCCGGCGCGCGCTCGATGGGGTGGACGCGGTCTTCCATTTTGCGGCCCTGGTCGGCGTGGGGCAGAGCATGTACGAGATCGCCCGCTACACCGCGGTGAACGGCGTCGGCACCGCGACGCTGCTGGAGGCGTTGATGGAGCGCCCGGCGGAGCGCCTGGTGGTGGCCTCCAGCATGAGTCTGTACGGCGAGGGGCTCTACCGCCGGGTGGACGGCGCGCTGGTTCCCGGGTGGGAGCGGAGCATGGAGCAGCTTCGCGCCGGCCAATGGGAGCTGCGCGACGAGCACGGCTGCCCGCTCGCGCCGGTGCCCACGCCGGAGTCGAAGGCGCCGGCGCTCGCCTCGGTGTACGCCCTGTCCAAATTCGACCAGGAGCGGCTCGCCCTCATGGCCGGGAAGGTGTATGGGATCCCTACGGTCGCGCTCCGCTTCTTCAACGTGTACGGGCCCCGGCAGGCGCTCTCCAACCCGTACACCGGCGTCCTCGCGATCTTCGCCTCCCGGCTCCTGAATGGCAATCGGCCCGCGATCTTCGAGGACGGCCTGCAACGTCGCGACTTCGTGAGCGTCCGCGACGTCACGCAGGCCTGCCTCCTGGCGCTCCGGCGGCCCGAGGCGGCGGGCGAGACCTTCAACATCGCGAGCGGTCACTCGTTCACGGTGCGCGAGGTCGCCGCGCGGATCGCGCGGACCCTGGGGCGCGAGGACGTGGAGCCGGAGATCACCGGCAAGTGCCGCATCGGCGACATCCGGCACTGCTTCGCCGACATCGGGCACGCGCGGGCGCGCCTGGGTTACGCGCCGCGGGTGACGCTCGATGCGGGGCTGGAGGAGCTCGCCGGCTGGCTCGAGGGGCAGGTGGCGGAGGACCGGGTGGCCGAGATGCGCGCCGAGCTGGCCGCGCGGGGGCTTACGGTATGAGACGAGACGCCGCGCGCCCCGTGCTCATCACCGGCGGCGCCGGATTCATCGGCACCAATCTCGCCCACCGCCTCTGCTCGGCCGGCGAGCAGGTGGTGATCTATGACAACCTGAGCCGCCCGGGGGTGGAGCGGAACCTTCGCTGGCTCCAGGCGACGCACGGCGCGAGCGTGCGCGCGTCCACCGCGGACGTGCGCAACGCCGCGGCCCTGCGCGAGGCCGTGGCCCAGGCGGGCGCCGTCTTCCATTTCGCCGCCCAGGTCGCGGTCACCACGAGCCTCGACGACCCGATCGCCGATTTCGAGGTGAACGCGCGCGGGACGCTCAACCTGCTGGAGGCGGTGCGCGCGGCCCGCCGCCCGCCGCCGGTGGTCTTCACGTCCACCAACAAGGTGTACGGCGCGCTCGAGCACTTCGCCCTCGAGCCGAGCGTGCGCCGCTACGCACCGGTGGATCCCGAGCTGGGCGTGGACGGGGTGAGCGAGGCCCAGCCGCTCGACTTTCACAGCCCCTACGGCTGCTCCAAGGGCGCTGCCGACCAGTACGTCCTGGACTACGCCCATACGTTCGGGCTGCCCGCGCTCGTCTTCCGCATGAGCTGCATCTACGGACCCCACCAGTTCGGCACCGAGGACCAGGGGTGGCTCGCGCACTTCCTGATCCGCGCGCTCGCCGGCGAGCCGATCACGCTCTACGGCGACGGCAAGCAGGTGCGCGACGTGCTCTTCGTGGACGACCTGGTGGATGCGTTCCTGCTCGCGCGGCAGCAGATGCACCGGCTGGCGGGGCGCGCGTACAACATGGGCGGCGGGCCGCAGAACACGATAAGCCTCCTCGAGCTGATCGAGCTCATCGGCGAGCTGCGCGGGGTGACGCCCGCCGTGAGGTTCGAGCCGTGGCGGACCGCCGACCAGCGGTACTACGTCTCCGACACGCGGCGCTTCGAGGACGCCACCGGGTGGCGCGCCCGGGTGGACGTCCACGAGGGGCTGGAGCGGCTCCATCGCTGGCTGCTGGACGAGCGCATCGCGCGGGTTGCCGCGGCGGCCGAGGCGGCCGCGCGCGCGCCCGTCGGGGTGCCGCGCCAGGCCGCGGCGGGGAGCCGCCCGTGACGGCCGGCGTCGCGCCGCCACCCCTGGGCGCGTCCCGGACCGCCATGAGCGCGGGTGTGATCGAGGCGCCGGGCCGGGCGGCGACGGCGCGCACCGCGCGACCGGAGCCGGGCCCGGGTCAGGTGCGGGTGCGACTCGAGGGATGCGGCGTGTGCGGGTCGAGCCTGCCGGTGTGGGAGGGACGGCCCTGGTTCGAGTACCCGCGCGAGCCCGGTGCGCCGGGGCACGAAGGCTGGGGGGCGGTCGACGCGGTCGGAGAGGGCGTGGCCGGGTGGCGCGTGGGCGATCGCGTCGCGTTTCTCTCGGACCACGCGTTCGCCGAGTATGACCTCGCCGGCGCCGACGGTCTCGCCCGAATCCCGGAGCAGCTCGCCGGGCGCGCGTTTCCCGGTGAGGCGCTCGCCTGCGCCATGAACGTCTTCCGGCGGAGCGGCATCGCCGCCGGCGACACCGTCGCGGTGGTGGGCGTGGGCTTCCTCGGCGCGATGCTGGTGCAGCTCGCGAGCCGCGCCGGCGCTCGGGTGGTCGCGCTCACGCGGCGGCCGTTCGCGCGGGAGGTCGCGGTCGCGATGGGCGCCGCCGAGGCGATCGCCACCGACGACGCCGCCGGGGCAGCCGCGCGGGTGCGGGGGCTCACCGGCGGCGAGGGCGCGGCGTGCGTGGTCGAGGTCACGGGCCTCCAATCCCAGCTCGATCTCGCGACCGAGCTCACCCGGGAACGGGGCCGCCTCGTCATTGCCGGGTATCACCAGGACGGACTCCGCACCGTCAACCTCCAGCTCTGGAACTGGCGCGGGCTCGACGTCATCAACGCGCATGAGCGCGACCCGCGCGCGTACGTGGCTGGCATCGAGGCCGCGGGGCGCGCGGTCGCGGCCGGCGAGCTCGATCCCGAGCCGCTCTACACCCACCGGCTGCCGCTCGGCGAGCTCGGGCGCGCGCTGGATCTGCTGCGAGATCGGCCCGCCGGATTCCTGAAGGCACTGGTGGTACCGTGACCGCCGCTCCCCGCGCGACGCCCGCGACCGCCGCACCCCCGAGCGCGGCGCGCGTGCCGCGGCTCGGCTTCCTGGGCGTGGGGTGGATCGGCCGGCAGCGGATGGCCGCGCTCGCCGCGAGCGGCGCCGGGCGCGTGGCCGCCCTGGTGGATCCCGCCGCCGACAACCTGCGCCTGGCCCAGGCCGTGGCGCCCGACGCCCGCGTGCTCGACTCCGCGGCGGCGCTCGCCGAGAGCGACCTCGATGGGATCGTCATCGCGACCCCGAGCGCGCTCCACGCCGATCAGGCGACCGCGGCGCTGGAGCGCGGCAAGGCCGTCTTCTGCCAGAAGCCGCTGGCGCGCTCGGCCGCGGAGACGCGCCGCGTGGTCGCGGCCGCCCGCGCGGCCGACCGGCTCCTGGCGGTGGATTTCTCCTACCGGTTCGCCGAGGCCATGCGGCGGGTGGCGGCCGGGGTTCGCGCGGGCGAGATCGGCCGGCCGTACGCCGCGGAGCTGGTGTTCCACAACGCCTACGGCCCCGACAAGGCCTGGTGCTACGACCCCGCGCTCGCGGGCGGCGGCTGCCTGATGGACCTGGGCGTGCACCTGGTGGACCTGGCCTTTTGGGTGCTGGACGATGCGAGCGTCGGCTCCATCGCGGCGCGGCTCTTCGCGGACGGCGAGCCCGTCGGCGACGGCTCGCGGGTGGTGGAGGACTTCGCGGTGGCGCAGTTCGACGTCGGCCCCGCGGCCGCGCGACTCGCCTGCTCCTGGCGGCTGCCCGCGGGCCGCGAGGCGATCATCGAGGCCACCTTCTACGGCACCCGCGGCGCCCTCTCCTTCCGGAACGTCGCGGGCTCCTTCTACGACTTCGCGGCGGATCGGTTCGACGGCACGCGCACGGAACGGCTGGTGAACCCGCCCGACGCCTGGGGCGGACGGGCGCTGGTGGACTGGGCCGAGCGGGTAGCCGCGGGCGAGGGCTTCGACCCGTCGGCGGAGCGCCTCGTCGCGGTGGCCGAGACGCTGGACGGGATCTACCAGGCGGGCCGCGCCGCCGACCCGGGCGCGCGGCGGCCCGCATGATGACGGCGCCGCCGGTGCGCCGCGTGCTGCTCACCGCCGACACCGTCGGCGGCGTGTGGACCTACGCCCTCGAGCTCGCCCGCACGCTCGCCGAGCGGGGCGTGGACGTGTGCCTCGCCACCATGGGCGCGCCGCTCGACCGGGCCCGCCGGCGCGAGGTGGATGCGGTGCGCGGCGCCGAGCTTCGCGAGCACACCGGACGGCTGGAGTGGATGGCGGGCGCGTGGGACGACGTGGACGCCGCCGGGGCGTGGCTGCTGGAGCTCGAGCGCGAGCTCGGTCCCGACGTCGTACACCTCAACCAGTTCGCGTTCGGCGCCCTGCCCTGGCGGTCGCCCGCGCTCGTCGTGGGCCATTCGTGCGTCTGGTCCTGGTGGCACGCGGTGCACGGGTGCGCGCCGCCCGCGGAATGGGAGCGGTACCGCTCCCGGGTGCGGGCCGGGCTCGCGGGCGCCGATCTCGTGGTGGCGCCCACGCGCACGATGCTGCGCGCGCTCGAGACCCACTACGGGCCGCTCGGCGCCGCGGCGGTGATCCCCAACGGGCGGGACCCGCGGCGGTTCGCGAGCGGCCGCAAGGACGATCTGGTGCTCGCCGTCGGGCGGCTCTGGGACGAGGCGAAGAACGTCGCCGCCCTCGCGCGCGCCGCCCAGGGGCTCGACTGGCCGGTGTACGTGGCGGGCGAGGTGCGCCATCCGGACGGCCGCACCGCCGGGCTTCCGGGACTCCGGCCGCTGGGACCTCTCGCGCCGCCGGTCGTCGCGCGGTGGATGCGGCGCGCGTCGGTGTACGCCCATCCGGCGCGCTACGAGCCGTTCGGGCTCTCGGTGCTCGAGGCGGCGCTCGCCGGCTGTGCGCTGGTGCTCGGCGACATCCCCAGCCTCCGGGAGCTGTGGGACGGCGCGGCGCTCTTCGCCCCGCCGGACGACGTGGATGCGCTCCGCGCCGCACTCCGGACGCTCACCCGGCGTACCGAGCTTCGGGAGAGCCTCGCGGCGCGGGCGGCGCGCCGCGCCGGCGAGCACACGGTGGACCGGTTCGGCGACGCGTACCTCGCCGCGTACGCGTGGCTGGGCGCGCGCGCGGCCATCGGGGGGCTGGCATGCGCATCGTGATGTTCTACCACTCGCTCGTGTCCGACTGGAACCACGGCAACGCGCATTTCCTCCGCGGGATCGTGAGCGAGCTGCTCGCCCGCGGCATGGACGTGGCGGTCTACGAGCCGGAGCGCGCCTGGAGCCTCGAGAACCTCGTGGCGGACCACGGCTGGGCCGCCGTGGACCGGTTTCACCACGCGTACCCCGGCCTCGGCAGCCGCCGCTACGATCCCGCCACGCTGGACCTCGATCGGGCGCTGGACGGCGCCGACCTCGTGCTGGTGCACGAGTGGAACGACCCCGCGCTGGTGCGCCGGGTCGGGGAGCATCGCGCGCGGGGGCGGGGCCGCTATCGGCTCCTCTTTCACGACACGCACCACCGCTCGGTGACCCGGCCGGAGGAGATGGCCGACTACGAGCTCGGCGGCTTCGACGGCGTCCTGGCCTTCGGCCGGGTGATCCGCGACCTGTACCTCGCCACCGGGTGGGCCGAGCGGGCCTGGGTGTGGCACGAGGCCGCGGACGTGCGCCGGTTCCACCCCCTGCCCCGCGGCAGGCCCGACGGGGATCTGGTGTGGATCGGCAACTGGGGCGACGACGAGCGCACCGCCGAGCTGCGCGAGTTCCTGACCGAGCCGGTGCGCGCGCTCGGGCTGCGCGCGCGGGTCTACGGGGTGCGCTATCCCGCCGCCGCGCTCGCGACCCTGGCGGAGGCGGGGATCGCCTACCACGGCTGGCTGGCGAATCCCGACGTACCGCGGATCTTCTCGCGCTTTCGCATCACCGTGCACGTGCCGCGGCGGCCGTACGTGCAGGCGCTGCCCGGCATTCCCACCATCCGGGTGTTCGAGGCGCTGGCCTGCGGGATCCCTCTCATCTGCGCGCCGTGGGACGACACGGAGGAGCTGTTCACGCCGGGGGAGGACTTCCTCGTGGCGCAGGACGGCGACGACATGCGCCGCACGCTCGCGCGGGTGCTGGACGATCCCGACCTGGCCGACGGCATCGCGGCCCGCGGCCTCCGCACCATCCGGGAACGGCACACCTGCGCCCACCGGGTGGACGAGCTGCTCGAGATCCATCGGCAGTTGGCGGCCACGCCGCGGGAGGCCGCGGCATGAGATCCGGCCTGGAGATCGCGTTCTTCGGCTCCAGCCTGGTGTCGGCCTACTGGAACGGCGCGGCGACGTACTACCGCGGCATGGTCCGCGCGCTCGCCGCCCGCGGGCACCGGGTCACCTTCTACGAGCCGGACGCCTTCCAGCGCCAGGAGCACCGCGACATTCCCGACCCGGACTGGGCCACGGTGGTGGTCTACGACGGCGGCCGCGAGGCGGCGGCGCTCGCCATGCTGGAGCGCGCGCGCGGCGCGGACCTCGTGGTCAAGGCGAGCGGCGTCGGCGTGTTCGACGAGCTGTTGGAGCGCGAGGTGCTGGGCCTGCAGGGCGCCGGAACGCTGGTGGCGTTCTGGGACGTGGACGCCCCCGCCACGCTGGAGCGGGTGGAGCGGAACCCCGCCGACCCGTTCCACGCGCTGGTGCCGCGCTACGACCTGGTGCTGACCTACGGCGGCGGCGACCCGGTGGTGAGCGCCTACCGCGAGCTGGGCGCGCGCGAGTGCGTCCCGGTGTACAACGCGCTGGACCCCGAGACGCACTTTCCGGTGCCGCGCGACCCCCACTTCGAGGCGGACCTCGCGTTCCTGGGCAACCGCCTGCCCGATCGCGAGGCCCGGGTCGAGGAGTTCTTCCTCCGTCCGGCCGCACGGCTCCCCGAGCGCCGCTTTCTCCTGGGCGGGAGCGGCTGGCACGACCGTCCGCTCCCGCCCAACGTGCACTACGCCGGCCACGTCTATACCCGGGACCACAACGCGTTCAACTGCTCGCCGCGCGCCGTGCTCAACGTGAATCGGGCCAGCATGGCCCGCTACGGCTTCTCGCCGCCGACCCGCGTCTTCGAGGCCGCCGGCGCGGCGGCGTGCCTCATGACCGACGCGTGGGAGGGGATCGAGCTGTTCCTCGAGCCCGGCGTGGAGGTGCTGGTGGCGCCCGACGGCGACGCGATCGCCGGTGAGCTGCGCGGCCTCACCGCCGGACGGGCGGTCGCGATCGGCGAAGCGGCGCGGCGGCGGGTGCTGGCCGAGCACACCTACGCCCACCGCGCGGCCCAGGTGGAAGCGCTGCTCGACGCGCGGCGGCCGATCGCGGGGAGCGCCCTCCGGTGACGCCGCCGCGCCTGCGCATCGTCGTCCTCGGTCTCTCGATCACCTCGAGCTGGGGCAACGGGCACGCGACGACGTATCGAGGCTTGGTCCGCGAGCTGGCCGCGCGCGGGCACGACGTGCTCTTCCTGGAGCGGGACCTCGAGTGGTATGCCGCCAATCGCGACCTGCCGGCGCCGCCCTACGGCCGGACCGAGCTCTACGCCAGCCTGGCCGAGCTGAAGGCGCGCTTCGGCGCGGCCGTGCGCGGGGCGGACCTGGTGGTGGTCGGCTCGTTCGTGCCGCAGGGCGCGAGCATCGGCCGGTGGGTGACGCGGGTGGCGAACGGCGTCACGGCGTTCTACGACATCGACACGCCGGTCACGCTCGCGCGCCTCGCGCGGCGAGAGGGCGGATACCTCACCCCCGAGCTCATTCCCGCGTACGACCTCTACCTCTCGTTCACCGGCGGGCCGACGCTGGAGCGGCTCGAGCTGGAGTACGGCGCCCGCGCGGCCCGGGCGCTGCACTGTTCCGTGGACCCGGAGGTCTACTTCCCCGAGGCGACCCGCCCCCGCTGGGACCTCGGCTACATGGGCACGTACAGCGAGGACCGGCAGCCGACGCTGGACCGCCTCCTGCTCGAGCCGGCGCGACGCTGGTCCGCCGGCCGGTTCACCGTGGTCGGCCCGATGTATCCGGCGGACATCGCCTGGCCGCGGAACGTACGCCGCACGGAGCACCTGCCGCCGTCGCGCCACCGGCGGTTCTACAATGCGCAGCGCTTCACGCTGAACGTCACCCGCGCCGACATGATTCGTGCGGGGTGGTCGCCGAGCGTGCGGCTGTTCGAGGCCGCGGCGTGCGGCACGCCGATCGTGAGCGACAGCTGGCCGGGGCTCGATACCCTGTTCGAGCCCGGGCGCGAGATCGTCGTGGCGCGGAACCCCGACGACGTGCTGCGGGTGCTGCGGGAGATGCCGGAGGACGCGCGGGTGCGGATGGGCGCCGCGGGGCGCCGCCGCGTGCTGGCGCAGCACACCGCCGCACACCGCGCCGCCGAGCTCGAGGGGTACGCGGTCGAGCTCCTGAGCCGCCATCCCCGCCGCACCGCCGCCGCCACGCGGGTCTCATGAGCGCGCGCCCGGAGCCCCGCACCGCCGCCGACGAGCGGCTCAGCGCGATTCGCGCGCTCGGCCCGTGGTTCCACAACCTCCATCTCCCGGGCGGGGTGCAGACCGCCCCCGACCACTTCCTCGGCGACTTCCCCGGCTACAAGTGGGCGGTGGTGGCGGAGCTCATCCCGCAGGACCTGCGGGGGTGGCGCGCCCTCGACGTGGGATGCAACGCGGGATACTACGCGTTCGAGTTGGCGCGGCGCGGGGCGGCCGTGACGGGCATCGACGTGGACGAGCACTACCTCCGCCAGGCGCGCTGGGCGGCGCGCGAGCTCGGGCTCGAGGAGGGGGTCGAGTTTCGCCGCATGCAAGTGTACGATCTCGCGGGCGAGAGCGAGCGCTACGACCTCGTGCTCTTCATGGGCGTCCTCTACCACCTCCGCTATCCGCTCCTCGGCCTCGACATCGTGGCCCGCGTGGTCCGGCGGCTGCTCGTGTTCCAGACGCTGATGATCCCCGAGGACGCGCGGGTCGCCGCGGAACACGACCCCGGGCTCGAGCACCGCGACGCGCTCCGGGTCCCGGGCTGGCCGGCGCTGGCGTTCGTCGAGCGCCGGCTGGCCGGCGATCCGACGAACTGGTGGGTGCCGAACGAGCCCGCCGTCGAGGCCATGCTCCGCTCCAGCGGACTCAGCGTGGTCCGGCGCCCGGGGCACGAGATCTTCCTCTGCGAGCCCGCCCCTCCGGGCGCGCCCGACGGCCCGCCCTACGACATCACGCCCGAGCTGCTCGCGGCGACGGGCCGGCTCCGGGAGTGACGCGGCCGCAGGCCGCCGCATGATCGTCTACCGCACCGACCGCCGGACCGCGGCACCGCGGCCCCTGCTCGGGGAGCTCCGCCGGTCGCTGGCCGGGGCGGCGGGCGCGGGCGGCACGGCGCTTCACGATCGCGTCGTTTCGCTCCTCGTGGATTGCGGCAGCGTGGAGGCCGCGGTGGCGGACGCGCTCTGCCCGGAGCACGATCGCGAGACGCCGGCCGGCGGCGCGCTCGGCGCCGCGACACACGCGCTCGCCCGCGCGGCGTGGCACGCATGGCACGCGCGCGAGGAGGCGGCGCGCGCCTGGCTCCGGCGCGCC
Organism: Gemmatimonadales bacterium; assembly: GCA_035700905.1. Classification (GTDB taxonomy): domain Bacteria; phylum Gemmatimonadota; class Gemmatimonadetes; order Gemmatimonadales; family GWC2-71-9; genus DASQPE01. The sequence continues at coordinate 11,007 of DASSOD010000045.1, forward strand.
GGCGTCGCCCTGGACGCCGCGCTCGCCCACCCGCTGCCCGACCCGGTGGAGCTCGGCGTCCCCGAGGGATTCGCCTACTACGGCCTCACGCCCGAGCAGTACTTCGAGGCGGCCGCGCGGTTCGCCGGCGGCCGCCGGGGCGCCGCGGTGTGCCTCGGCCTCCGGAGCATCGGCGCGACGCTCGCCGCGTGCGTGGCGGCGGCGCTCGCCGAGCTGCACTGGGAGGTCGAGTCGTACACGCTCCGGCCGCGCGGGCATCCGTTCGACCGGCGGCTCGCGCTCTCGCCCGAGCTGTCGGCGCGCCTGGGATCGCGGCTCGGCCGGTGGTTCCTGGTGGTGGACGAGGGCCCCGGGCTGAGCGGCTCCTCGTTCGCGGCAGCGCTCGACGCCCTCGCCGCGCTCGGGGTGCCCGACGAGCGGATCGCCATCTTCCCGAGTTGGCGCACCGACGGCTCCTCGCTTCGCTCGGCGCGCGCGCGCGCGTGGTGGCCGCGCGTGCGGCACGAGCTGACCGACTTCGACGAGGCCTGGATCGCCCCAGGCCGGCTCAGCCGGGCGTTCGACGCCTCGTTGCTCGCCGACCTGTCCGCCGGACGCTGGCGGGAGCGGTGGATGCCGCCCGGCTCGCCCTGGCCCGCGGTGCAGCCGCAGCACGAGCGGCGCAAGTATCTCGCCGCAGGCCCGCAGCGCATGGTGCTCCGGTTCGCCGGGCTGGGCCGCTACGGCGAATCGGTGCTGCGCCGCGCCCACGCCCTTGCGGAGGCGGGCCTCGGCCCGGCGCCCCATCGGCTGGCGCACGGGTTTCTCGCCTTGCCCTGGGTGCCGGGGACGCCCCTCGCCCGCGGCGACGCCGATGCAGGTCTGGTCGAGTGCATCGCCCGCCACGCCGCGACTCGCCGCGAGGCGGTGCGATGCGAGCCCGGAGCCGCGCCGTCGGAGCTGGAAGAAATGGCGGGCTTCAACGTCGCGAGCCGAATGGGCGAGGCGTGGGGCGACGCCGCCCGGCGTCTTCTGGCGGGGGCGGCGTGGGGCGACCGCGCCGCCGCAGTGGACGGGCACATGCTTCCGCACGAGTGGATCCGCACCCGGACGGGCTACGAGAAGGCGGACGCCCTGGAGCACGGCGACGATCACTTCCTCCCCGGCCCGCAGGACGTCGCCTGGGACCTCGCCGGCGCGGCAGTGGAGCTGGCGCTGGATCGCGCGGCCGAGCGCGCGCTGGTGGAGCGATACGCCGCGCTCGCAGGCGACCCGGACGTGGCGCGGCGACTCCCCGCGTATCGCCTGGCGTACCTCGCGCTCCGGTTGGGCTACGCCTCGCTCGCGGCCGACTCGCTGGGAGACTCCGACGATGGCGCCCGTTTCCGGGCCGCCGTCCGGCGCCATCAGGCCCAGCTCCGCCGCCTCCTCGCGCCGGTCCGCGCCGCCCGCGGCGCTCGCGTGGCGGCGCCGGGATACGATCTGGTCATCTTCGATGCCGATGGCACGCTCCGCCGCACCACCGTGCCGGGCCGGCCGTGCCCGTACGGTCCCGGCGAGTGGGAGCTTCGCCCCGGCGCACGCAGCGTACTGCGGCGCCTGCTGCGCGGGCCGTCGGCGCCGCGGGTCGGCCTCGCATCCAACCAGGACCGGGTCGGATACGGGGAGCTGCGGCTCGAGGACGCGCGCGCATTGCTGCACGACCTCGCCCGCGCGGCCCTGGACCGCGGGCTTCCCGACGAAGCCGTGCAGCTCTGCCCGCACACCGCGGAAGCCGGCTGCCGGTGCCGGAAGCCGGAGCCGCAAATGCTCGAGCGCATCATGCGGTTCTACGGCGTGGCGCCGGAGCGGACGCTCTTCGTGGGCGACGCGGCGAGCGACCGGGAAGCCGCGCGCAGGGCGGGCGTCGCGTTTCGGTGGGCGGCGGAGTTCTTCCCGGATCCGGCGGGCGCCGGTCAGCAGACGTAGCGTCGCGTCATGCGGGCGCAGAAGTCGGCGAACGCTTCCACGTCGCGCGGCGGGCTGGTGTGGTGCGGCTTCACCCCGTGCGATTCGGGCGTGAAGCAGAAGGTGAGGGTCACCTCGAACGGCTCCAGCGCGTGCATCTGCCGGTCGAACCAGGCATCGGCGCCCGGGCGCAGGCTGTCGGCCCAGCTCAGTCCGGTGCGAACGTGCCGCACGCCCAGGCGCTCGAGCCAGCGGACCGCTTCGTCGAGCCGGTGGTCCTCGAAGTGAAACCACTGGCAGATCCCGAGCGCGGGCGCGTACTCGGCGAATCGCCGGGCGGCCAGCTTGGCGGTCCCATCCTCGCGCAGGAGACCCATGTAGAAGTGCCGGTAGTAGGAGGAGCCCTCGGCCTCGCGGTGGCGGGTCGTGGCGGGCCAGGCGCGGGGCAGATCGAACAGGCTGTACCAATGGATCCGGGGCGCGCGCCCAATCAGCAGCTCGGCCGTGCGGCGGAGTCCGAACTCCTGCACCTCCTCCGCGCCGAAGGTGGAGACGCCGACCTCGGTGATCCACACCGGCAGGTCGGTCACGGCGCGGATCTCGTCCAGCCGCGCGGGCCACTCGCCGATCTGCCAGTGATTCCAGTCGAGCGGAAACCCGTGCACCGCCACGGCGTCCACGTGCTCGAGCACGCCCTGGCTTCTCATGTTCGCCATGAACCCCGCGTCGATCGGCGAGATCCCGCCCAGGACCCGGGTGACGTGGGGCCGCTCCGCCGCGATCGCGCGGGACGCGCTCCGCACCAGCTCGGCGTACACCTGCCATCCGGCATCGGTCTCGAAGTCCCAATGGGACATGTTGTTCGGTTCATTCCAGATCTTCACCGCCTCGACCACGACGCGAGCCTCCGGGGTGCGCTAGCGCGCGGCGGCGAGCGGCGCCGCGTCACGGGTGAAGCCGCGCGGCCGCGCGGTGGGGCGGGCGCTCAGCATGGTGATCGCCTCGCGGTAGCCGTTCAGGGTGCCCACGTCCACGTAGGCCTCGCCCGCGCGCACGCCGGCGGCGATGCCGCCGCGTTCGAGCCAGGCGTTGACCAACGTGCCGAGGTACTCGTCGCGCCGCCCCCGCTCGAGCCAGAGCCCGTGCAGCTCGCGGAACACGCTGCCGCGGACCTTCACCGCGCCCCAGATCCAGTCGGATGCGGGGCGCGGCTGCTTCACCTCGATCTCGAGCACCCGCCCGCCGGCGTCGGTGCGCACCGCGTCGAAGAGCTCGGGGCGGTCCACCGGAAACAGGAGGAAGGAGAGCGGATCGTCGCCCAGCTCCCGGAGCGCGTCCTCGGGGAACCAGATCGTGTCCGGCAGCCCGATCAGGACGAAGTCCCGCTCGTCGGTGAGGGGCAGCGCGCTGAAGAGCGCATCGCAGAGCCCCGACGGGCGCGGCTGCACGGTGAATGCGATGTGCGCCTCGCAGGCGCCGCCCCCGTAGTACTCCAGGATGTCGGACTTTCCGGGCGAGATGACGAAGCAGAGACGATCCGCGCCGCCCAGGATCAGCCGGTCCACCAGGTACTCGCTCACGGCGCGGGGGCGCTCCACCCCGCCGTCGATGCGGCTGCCGACCGGGAGCAGCTCCTTGGAGAAGGCCAGCGGCTGGATCCGGCTGCCGGCGCCCGCGGCGGGAATGATGCCCCACATGGCTCAGGCCTCCACCCGCAGTGCGGCGTCGAGTGCCTCCTCCAGCTCCTCGGCGCGGCGCTCCGCGGTGTGGGAGGCGAGGGCCCGCTCGCGCGCAGCCCGGCCGATGCGCTCGAGCTCGG
>DASSOD010000046.1:0-12384 GCA_035700905.1 Gemmatimonadales bacterium
ACATCGTGGCCATGCGTTACCGGGTCTTCACGTCCACCACGACCGACATCCCCGGCCGGAGCGGGCGGGCGGGGTTGGGCCGGTCGTCGATCGCGATGCGCACCGGCACCCGCTGCACCACCTTGGTGAAATTGCCGGTCGCGTTGTCGGGCGGCAGCAGCGCGAACCGGGCGCCGGTCGCGGGGCTCAGGCTCTCCACGTGGCCATGGAAGGTGCGCCCGGGGTACGCGTCCACCGTGAACGTGGCCGAGTCGCCGACGTTCATGTCGCGAAGCTGGGTCTCCTTGAAGTTCGCGGTGACCCACGCGCCCGAGTCGGGCACGATGGACATGAGGTTCTGGCCCACCTGCACCAGCGCGCCAGGCTCGACGCTGCGCTTGGCGACCACGCCGGTGGTCGGGGCGAGAATGTACGCGTAGCTGAGTTGCAGCCGGGCCGTCTCGAGCGCCGCCTGCGCCGCCTCGACCCGCGCCTCCGCGCCGGCCAGCGCGGCGCCCGAGGCGGTCACCTGGCTTCCCGCGGCCGCCGCCTGCCGCCGGGCGGCGTCGAGGTTCGCGGCGGCCGCCGCGTATGCGGCCTGGGCCGCGTCCAGCTGCTGGGCCGCGACGATGCGCTGGCGCGCGAGCCCGCGGATGCGGTTGAGGTCCGCCTCCGCCTTCCCGTACGCCGCCTCCGCCGCGGCGACGGCGGCGCGCGCGCTCGCGGCCTGCGCCCGCGTGCTGGCGAGCTGAGCCCCCGCCTGGCCCAGCCGCTCGCCGCCGCTGCCCGCGCCCGCCCGCGCCGTGGCAACGTCCGCCTCGGCCTGCGTCACCCGCGCCTTCAGGTCGCGGTCGTCCAGCACGACGAGCGTATCGCCCGCCTTGACGTGCTGGTTGTCGTCCACCAGCACGCGGTCCACGAAGGCCTGCACCTTGGGCGCGACGGTGGTGATGTGGCCGTCGAGCTGCGCGTTGTCGGTGTCCTCATGGGAGCGGCTGTACAGCCACTTGTTCACGCCCCACCCCGCCACCACCAGCGCCACCACGATCCCGATGATGAGAGGCAGCCGCCGCGGCCGCGCCCGCCGTGGGGCCGGCCGCGGCTCGGCATCGGTGTGCGCCAACTCCTCCAGTTCGACGTCGGTCGCCATGTCGTTCCGCTCCCAGTCCCTATTGGATCTGGTCGATGATGCCGAGGGCGCGATACGCGCTCACCCGGGCCGTGCCGTAGCTGACCCGCGCCTGGATCAGCGCGTCGCGAGCCGCGATCACGGAGCTCTGCGCCTGCGTGGTCTCGACGCTCCCCGCGACCCCGGCTTGAAACCGCTCCTGGGCCTGCGCGAGTTCCTGCTCGGCCAGCCGGAGCTGCTCGGCGGCGACGGCCGCCTGCTGGCGGGCGGAGCGCACGTCGAGCACCGCCTGGCGCGCCTCGGTCTCGATCTGATTGCCGAGATCCCGCTCCCGCAGCCGCTGCGCCTCGAGCCGCGCCTCCTGCTCCCGCGCGCGAGTCTGCCGGCGGAACCCGTCGAGGATGGGCACGCTCACGCCCACGGCGACGTTGTAGGTGCCGGCGAGCTCGCCCAAGGACTGCGCGCTCTGCTGGTAGTAGCCGCTCGCGCCGAGGCTCGGGAGATTCTCGTAGCGGATGGCCTTGAGGTTCCGCTCCACCACGGCGGTGCGGGTTCGCTCGGCCTGCAGCTCGGCCCGGTGCTCCCGCGCGTAGGTAGCCGCCTGCTCGGGGTCGAGCGGCAGCTCGACGGCCTCGAGCCCGAGCGAGTCGCTGAGTTGCACGACCGTGCCCGGCGGCAGGTCGAGGGTGCGAAGGAAGTCGAGGCGGGCGCGGTCGAGCCCGTTGCGGGCGACCTCGAGCCGGGTGCGCACCGCCGCGAAGCTCACGCTGCTCCGGGTCCGGTCGATCTCCGGGCTCACGCCCGCCTGCACCAGCTGGGTAGCCTGGTCGAGCAGCTCCCCGGCGATCGCGCTGTCCGCCTCCCTCGCCCGGACGGTCTCCTCGGCGCTCAGCACCCGGAGGTAGGCGAGCCCGCTGGTTGCGCCGGCCAGCTCCCCGACGGCCTGCGCGTCCAGTCCCGCGGCCGCCGCGGTGTCCCTGGCCGCGCGGAGCCGCGCGAAGGTGGACGCGTTGAACAGCGTCTGGGTGCCCGACACCCGGAAGCGCCAGATGGAAAACGCCGGCGTCACCCCGGTGGCGATCGGGATGCCGAACTCGCTCAGGTTCACCGTCTGCCGCAGCACGCTCGCGTCCCCGCCGATGTTGGGCAGGACGTCGGCGCGCCGCTGGCCGATCCGCGCGTCCGCCGCGCGGGCGTTGAGCCGCGCGATCGCGGCCGCGACGGCGCGCTGCCGCCCGAGCCGGATCGCGTCCACCAACGACAGCGGGCCCTGCGGCGCCGGGGTCGGCGCCTGCGCCGCGAGCGGCAGCGCCGCGAGGAGCGGCATCAGCGAGGAGAAGGCGGCGCGCATCTCGGTCGGTCCTCTCAGCGGTCGGACTCGGCGCGGGCGAGCACGCCGTGCAGGTAAAGATCCACGATGCCCTCGAGCACCTGGCTCTCGGTCGGCGCGCGAGGATCGAATTGCTGGAAGGTGCACTGCGTCTGCAGCGCGTGGAGCACCAGCGCGGGAATCCCGCGCGCCGCGTAGTGGTGCGGCACCGGCCGGAACTCGCCCGCCGCGACGCCCCGCTCGAGCAGCTGCTCCAGCAGGCGCTGCGCCCGAAGCACGACCTCCTCGTAGTAGAAGCGGGCGAGCTCGGGAAACGCCCCCAGCTCCGAGATCACCAGCCTGCTGATCCGCCCGAGCCCACGGTGCAGCATGGTGTCGTACATCGTGGTGACGAGCGACACGAGCAGCTCGCGGTAGGGGCCCTCGTGCGCCTGCAGCTTCGCCTCGCCCTGCTCGACCAGCGGGACGACCTTGGCGCGTACCATCTCGCGAAACAGCGTTTCCTTCGAGTCGAAGTACAGGTAGAGCGTGCCCTTACTGACGCCGGCCGCCTGGGCCACGTCCTCCAGCTTGGCGCGGGCGAAACCGTGCTCCCCGAAGACGCGGAACGCGGCCTCGAGGATCTCGTCCGGTCTCGCTTCGGGGCGACGGTGCCAGCGCGGGGTAGGTGCGGCCTCGGGGGCGGGGGCAGGGGCGGGGTCGGGGTCGGACGCAGGCGCAGTATCGGGATCGAGCAGCACGGGCGGGCTCCAGAGAAAATAACTGACCGGTCAGTAAGCTAAGCATCCAGAGACTCCGGTCAAGCCGAGCCGCCCGCATGCCGGTAAGGGTCGGGCGGGACGTAGATTAGCCGGCCGCGCCAGGCTCCGGCGGCCCCCCGCTTCCCTTGCTCCGGCTCCGGCGGAGTCCTACAATTGTGTCAACATTCCCGCCGGAGGCCCCGCCGATGTCGGATGCCTTTCGCAGCTCCGACGACTTCGACGAACAAGCCCATCAGCTCTACAACGAAGGCCGCTACGACGAAGCACTCGCCCTCCTGAGAGAGGGGCTCGCCCTCTATCCCCAAGCCGTCGAACTCCACATCGGATCCGCCTACGCCCACCTGGCTCGAGAGGAGTTTGCGTGGGCCCGGCGCAGCTTCGAGCGCGCGCTGGCCATAGATCCCGATCACGAGGACGGGCTTGCGGGCATCGGGGAGACGCTGCTCAAGCTGGGCGAGCGGGCCGGAGCGCTGCGGGCGTTCGAGCGAATCGTGCTGCTGGGCTTCCAGGAGGACCACGAGCTGATGCTTCAGATCGGCCGTGCCCTCTTCCGCGAGGGGCTGATCGCGCCGGCCCACCGGTTCTTCGAGTTCGCTGCGGGCCCGCATCCCGAGTCGTCCGACGCGGCCGCGTGCCTGGGCTATGCCTGCCATCGCCTGGGCAACGACAGTGGCGCGCTCTTCTGGCTTCGGCGCGCGCTGGAGCTCGAGTCGGGATTCGCCGAGGCCCGGATCTACCTTGCCAACATGCTGTACGACCGGGGCGAGTCGGAGGCGGCGCTGCATCACCTGGAGCGCACTCGCCCCGAGGACCACTACGACGAGCTTGGCATCTGGCGCATGATCGAGCTCAAGAAGTCGGTGTACCGGCTCCGCGACGAGGACCCGGAGCTGCAGCCGTGGCTCGCCCGGCTGGGCGAGGTGGCCGGCGAGCCGGACGCGATCGACCTCCTGCTCGCGGAGGTGGAGGCGCAGCAGCCCGACGGCAGCTCGCGCGATCCGCACCAGCTCGAGCTGTTCGGCACCCTGTTGACCGAATTGCAGGCGATGCAGAAGCGGCCGGGCCACCCGAGCCACGCCGGTGAGGTCCACGCGGTCGGGACCATTTCCGGCCAGACCTTCAAGGGCACCTGGGACGAGATCCTGCTCCAGATGAAGGCGGCCGACCGCGAGTGGGCCGATGCGAGCATGGCGGAGTACATGGTCGGTCTGGCGCGGCGGGGGCGGGCGGAAACCGGGGTGGTGATTCCGGTGACCGACGCCGAGGCCTTCATCCGCGGGAGCGCTGAAGCGGGCGTGCTGCGCATCATTCAGTGATCGAGCTGCAGGGCCTCTCCAAGACCTATCGCGGGGCTGCCGCGGGGCGCCCGGTGCCCGCGCTGGACGACGTCAGCGTGAGGCTCCACGCCGGCGAGGTGGTCGGGATCGCGGGCCCGAACGGCGCCGGTAAGTCCACGCTCCTCTCCCTGCTGCTTGGTTTTCTCCGTCCCACCCGGGGCACCGCCCGGGTGGCTGCGCTTCCGCCGCGGGAGTACGTCGAGCGGCACGGCGCCGCCTACCTGGCCGAGCTGCCGGCCCTTCCCCCGCGCTGGACCGTCGAGAGCACGCTTGCGCGCGGCGCCGCCCTGGCGGGCGTTCCCGCCGGCGCGCGGCGCGGCCGAATCGAGCTGATGCTCGAGTCGCTCGGGCTCGCGGAGCAGCGGTCCAGGCAGGTCCGGCAGCTCTCCAAGGGAAACCTGCAGCGGCTCGGCCTCGCCCAGGCGCTCGTGGGCGACAGCGACTTCGTCGTGCTCGACGAGCCGACCCACGGACTCGACCCCGTCTGGACTCAGCGCTTCCGCGACCTCGTGCGGGACCTCCGCCGCCCCGGCCGGCTCCTGCTGATCGCCTCGCACAACCTCGACGAGCTCGAGCGGGTGGCGGACCGCGTGCTGATCCTGAACCAGGGCCGGCTAGACCGCGTGGTGGACGTCGGGGCGGCGGCGGGCGCCACCGCCGCCGCGGCGCCCGTCACCTACCGCCTGGTGCTGGCGGAGCCGCATTCCGCCCTCGCCGAGCTCTTCCCGGACGCCGTCTCGATCGAGGGTCGGCTCGCCGAGTGGCGCATCTCCGGGCCCCTCGCCGAGCTCAACCGCAAGCTCGCGAGCCTGGTGGCGCGGAACGCGACGATCGTCGCCTTCGCCCCGGAGCGGGGCCGGCTGGAGAGCGAATTCCGGGCGGCGCTCGGCGGTGGAGGCGACGGGTGAGCCGCTGGCCGCTGCGGTACGCCGGCTGGATGGCGCGGGACGTCGCGCTCGGGCCGGGGATCCCGATGCTGGTCGTGGCGCTGCTCGCCGCGCTCTTCGTCCGGTCGGTCGCGGTCGAGACCAACCTGCCTGCGGGGCAGGACGCCATCCTCTTCGGGGTGCTGGACCTCACCGCGCGAGTGCTCGTGCTGCTGGGCACCGCCGGGCTGGTGAGCGGCGATTTCGCCGCGGGATACCACCGGACGCTATTCGCCCACCCGGTCAGCCCTCCGCTCTACTACCTTCAGCGATGGCTGCTGGGCGGCGCCGCCGCGTCGGTCGCCGCGGCGCTGGTGGCGGGCGGCGTCGCCGCGCGGCTCCAGGCGCCGTTCCCGTGGGCCGAAGCACTCGGTCGTGCGGCGCTACTGTATCTCGTCCTTGGCGGGCTCGTGTTCCTGCTCTCGACCATCATGCGACGCGACTGGATGGCGGCGGTTCTGATCCTCATCGTGCAGGGACTCCTCGGCGTGCTGGTGGGCTCCGGGCTCGCGACCAGCAGCCTCGCCCGTGCGCTCCTCCGGGTGCTCCCTCCGTTCCAGCTCGTGCGGCTTCGTGGGCCGCTGCCCGCCGGAGGGGAGCTCACGTATGCGCTCGTCTACGGGCTCGTCCTCCTGGCCGGCGCGCTCGCCGTGCTCCGCTGGCGTCCGCTCGCATCGGGAGCGCGCGAATGACGGGTGCCTGGTCGGCCGGTGTGGTGCGGGAGGTGCTCGCCAACGGGCTCACGCTGCTGGTGCGGCGCGACCCCTCGGCCCCGGTCGTGGCGGTGGTCACCCACGTCAGCGCGGGCTTCTTCGACGAGCCCGACCGCTGGGTGGGCATCTCGCATGTGCTGGAGCACATGTTCTTCAAGGGCACGGTGCGGAGGGGCGTAGGCGCGATCGCACGCGAGACCAAGGCGGCCGGCGGCTACCTCAACGCCAGCACCAGCTACGACCACACCTCGTACTTCGCCGTGCTGCCGCGGGAGGGGCTCGCCGCGGCGATCGACATCCAGGCCGACGCGCTGCGCCACTCGGTGATCTCCGCGGACGAGCTCGCGCGCGAGCTGCAGGTGATCATCCAGGAGGCCAAGCGCAAGCTCGACAACCCGGGCGCCGTCGCCTACGAGACCTTGAACGAGGTGATGTTCGACCGCCATCGGATCCGGCGGTGGCGGATCGGCCGGGAGGAGGAGCTCGCCCGGCTCACGCGGGACGACCTCTGGGCGTACTACACGTCGCGCTACGTGCCGTCGCGCACGATCGTGGCGATCGTGGGCGACGTGTCCGAGCGCGAAGCCCTGGAGCTCGCCCGTGCGGCGTACGGCGACTGGCCGCCCGCGCCCGGCGCCCACGATCCCTCGCCCGAGGAGCCGCCCCACCGCGAGGTGCGGGCCCGCACCCTCCGCGGGGATGTGAGCCAGGCGGAGCTGGCCGTCGGCTGGCGCACGGTGCCGCCGCTCCACCCCGATTCGGCCCCGCTCGACCTGGGCGCCGCCGTGCTCGCCACGGGCCGGGGGAGCTGGCTCTACCGCACGCTGCGCGAGACCGGGATCGCGGCGGGGGTGGCCGCCTACAACTACGCACCCACCGAGCTCGGGGTCTTCAGCGTGAGCGCGGATCTCGAGGCCGAGCGGGTACCGGCGGCGGTGGACGGGATCGCGGAGGCGGTGGCCCGGCTCGCGCTCGTCGGCCCGGATGCGGCGGACCTCGAGCGTGCGCGCACCCTGGTGCTCGCACGCTGGGCGCGGCGCATGGAGCCGATGGAGGGGCGAGCCGCCGCGCTCGCGGCGGCCGAGGCGCTGGGCGGCGTGGAGGTGCTCGATCGCGAGTACGCGGCGCTGGAGGCGGCGCGGGCGGAGGACGTGCAGCGCGCCGCGGCGCGCTATCTCGCGCCCGATGCGGTTGCCGCGGTCACCTATCTCCCCCGAGATCGCGGCTCCGATCTCACGGGAGACGCGCTGGCGCGCGCGTTCGCCGTGACGGCGCTCCGACCCTCCGGCGGCCGCCCGGCGCGCGGTGGCGAGCCGCCCGCGCCGCGCCCGCTGCCGCCGGCCCGTACGGAGGCCGGCGTGCTCCACGTGCCGCTCGCCGGCGCGGACCTGCTGGTCCGCCGGAAATCGGGCGTGCCGATGGTCTCGCTCGGTGTGTACGCGCCGCGCCTCGAGTTCGACCCGCCCGGGCAGGCGGGCCTGGGTGCGCTCGCCGTGCGCAGCGCCATCAGGGGCGCGGGGCCGCTCGACGGCGCCGATCTCGCGTTCGCGGCCGAGCGGCTGGGCGGCACCCTGAGCGCGAGCGTCACGGTGGACTGGGTGGGGCTCGCGACGACGGTGCTGGCCGACCGGCTGCCGGAGGCGGCCGCGCTGCTCCGCCTGGCGTGGACCGAACCGAGGCTGGGCGAGGCGGACGTGGCCACCGAGCGGGACATCATGATCGTCGAGGCCGCGCAGCTCGCGGACGACATGTTCCGCTACCCGTTTCAGCTCGCGTTCGGCGCCGCCTTCGGCGACGCGGGCTACGGCCAGCCGGCCAACGGCCTGCCCGAGACGCTCGCGGGGCTCGGCGCGGCGGACGCGCGCGCCTGGTACGAGCGGGGGCTCATGGCGGCGCGCCCGGCAGTGATCGCGGTCGGCGACGTCGAGCCGGAGCGTGCGGCCGCGCTCCTGGCGGGCGCGTTCGGCGGGCTGCCCGCCCGCCCGGCACTGGCTCCGTTCCGGCCCGCAGCCTGGGCGCTCGATTCCCGGCCGCTAGTCCGCGAGGTGACGCGGGAGAAGGCGCAGACCGCGCTCGCGATGGTGTTCCGCGGTCCCGACCGGCGATCCCCCGAGCGCTGGGCCGCCGATGTCTGGGCCGCCGTGGCGAGCGGGCTGGGGGGTCGGCTCTTCGAGGCGCTTCGGGACCGGCGATCCCTGGCGTACACCGTCGTCGCTTCGGCCTGGCAGAAGGGCCGTGCAGGCGCGCTCGTCACCTACATCGCCACCTCGCCGGAGCGGGAAGCCGAGGCCCGCGCCGCCATGCTGGACGAGCTCGCCCGATTCGCCGCCGAGCCGGTGAGCGAGCCGGAGCTGCGCCAGGCCGCGAGCTACCTCGCCGGGCAGGCGGAGGTTCGCCGCCAGAGCGGCACGGCGGTGGCGGCGGAGATCCTGGAGGCGTGGCTGGCGGGCGAGGGCCTCGCGGAACTGGCCGATCCGGGCGCGCGATTCCGCGAGGTCACCGCCGACGCGGTGCGAGCAGTGGCCGCCGCGTCGCTCGACGCGAGCCGGCGGGCTGAGGGCGTGGTGCGGGGGCGGGGCGGGGGGCGCTAGCCGGCGCTACGCAGGGGCGCGCGCCGGGAAATCACGGACCGCTTCCTGGTATCCCTCCGGCACGCCCACGTCGTAGAAGCGCGCTTCCGCGATCACGCCCGCCAGCGCGCCGCGGGCCGCGAGCCGCTGCAGCACGGGCACGTCGTCCAGCTCCGCACCCGGCGCGAGCGTGCGCGCCACGTCGTCGAACTCCGCGAAGACATCGCCGCACAGCACGAATCGCCCGATCGGGGTCACGGCCCGCGCGCCGCCCGGATCGAAGCGTCCGCTCCCCTTCGGCGCGATCGCGGTGACGCGCCAGGTCCCGTCGTCGGCGCGCCGCACCGCGGCGCGTCCCGTCGGGCCCTTCGAGCCCGCCTCGCGCGCGCCGATCTCCGCGAGCAGCACGGTGGCGAGCACGGTGGTTTGGTGGGTCGCGAGCACGGCGGCCGTCGGATTGGGCCCCCGGAACACGTTGTCGGGAAGCAGCACGGCGAAGGGCGAGCCCGCGAGGTGGTCGCGCGCGCGCAGCAGCGCGTCGCCCAGGCCGCGGGGATGGTCCTGCGGGACGAACTCGAGCTCGAGCGGGCCGGGATAGTTGCGCGCGGCCGCCTCGAGCACCGGCTTGTGCGGGTTGGTGACGATGACGGCGCGCAGCAGACCGGCGTCGGCGGCTTCGTCGAGCGCCCAGTAGAGGATCGGCCGCAGACCCACCGGGAGAATCTCCTTCGGCAGCCAGCGGGTGATTGGGTCGAGCCGCGTGCCGAGGCCGCCGCAGGGAATCACCGCCGTGTCGAGCATCGGTCGAGGAACATGCGCAGGTGGAGGACGGGAACGGCGCGGCGCCGGCGCGGCTTTGGAGGGGACCTCTCCCGGCGTGTATGTTTGGCCGGATGACCCAAGGTACCCCTGCCCTGGAAGGGCGGCAAGCACGCCGGTCGTGGTCGGTCGCCGACGTGTTCAGCGCGCTGCGCATTCCGCTCGCGGTCGCGTTTCCGCTGGCGGACAGCGCCGGCGCGCGCCTCGCGATCCTGGGTCTCGCGGCGGGCAGCGATCTCGCGGATGGCTACCTCGCCCGCCGCTTCGGCGGCTCGTCACTCGGCGCCGTGCTCGATCCCGTGGCCGACAAGCTGTTCATGGTTTCGGCGTTCGCCGTCGTCGCGGTGTCGCGCCGGCTCGAGCTGCTCGAGGTCGCGGGCGTCCTGCTGCGGGACATCGTCGCCACCGGCGCGTTCATCGCGACCGCGCTGCGCCGGGCGCCGAGCGCCATTCCGGCGCGCTTCAGCGGCAAGGCGGTGACGGTGGCGCAGCTGCTCACGCTCCTCGCCTTCGTGCTCGACTCGCCCCTCCTCAGGCCGTTCGCGTGGGCCACCGCGGCGCTCGGCGTGTACGCGGTGTGGGACTACGCGCGCGCCGCGCCGCGCGAGCGGCTGCGGCTCAGGTGATCGGCTCGCGGAGCCGCGCCCATGGCTGAGACGAAGGTCGAGCTGGCCTGGCTGGGGGAGTTGCGGTTCGAGGGCGGAGAGCCCGGCCGCCCCACGCTCCGCATCGACTCCAACGGCCGGGAAGCGCCCGGCCCCATGCACACGCTGCTGCTCGCGGCCGCCGCGTGCTCGGGCTCCGACGTCGTGGAGATCCTCGCCAAGATGCGCGTGCCGCTGGCGGAGTTCCGCGTGGAAGCCTCCGGCGTGCGGCGGGACGAGGTGCCGCGCCGGTTCCTCTCGATCCACTTCGTGTTTCACCTGCGCGGCGAGGGCCTGGACGAGACCAAGGCGCGTCGCGCGATCGACCTCTCGCTGAGCAAGTACTGCTCGGTGGTCCACTCGCTGGCGCCGGACATCATCGTCAGCTATGACCTGCGGCTGGCGTAGGCTGCTGGTGCTCGCGGCCGCCGGCGCGGGCGCGCCGCGGCCGGCGGCCGGTCAGCAGGTACGCGAGCTCGGGGTGAACGGGCTGCTCACGACGGCGGATCCCACGCTGGTGGCGGGCGGGGTGTCCGGGGCGCTCCGCGCCAGCCGGCATTTCCGCATCGCCCTCGCCGTCGTTGGCGGCCGGGCTGGTGGCTCGGCGGCCGCACGGGGCGAGCTCGCGGCGCACTTCCTCACGGCGCCGAGGCGCGCCCGGGGCCCGGGTCTCTACCTCGCGGGCGGCGTCGCAGGCGTGGTCGGTCCCGCCGACCGCGGCTACATTGTGGCCGCGATCGGCTTGGAGGACCGTCCGGGGGCGCGGTCGGGCTGGATGATCGAGGCAGGCGTGGGCGGGGGACTGCGGCTGATGGCCGGGTGGCGCTGGCGCCGGTTCCCCGCCGGCTGGCCGAGCCGCTGACGGAAGCGCCCCGCGGCATGGCCGCGGGGCGCTGGCGAATCGGCGATCCAGCCTGGTCAGACGGCCACGGTACCGGCGGTGGCGGTCTGCGCGGCGTCGGTCCGGCGCTGGACCGGCTGGCAATACCGCTCGCCCAGCGTGCGGAGCTGGCCGAGGGACTCGTCGCTCAAATCCGGATACCGGTCGGCCAGGTACTGCATCGTGTCTTCGAACCAGTCCTTCTGGTGCTCCGGCAGTGCTTCGATCACGCCGCAGCGCAGGATATGGCTGAACAACTCGTCCCGCGCCTGGTCGAACGATGACGCACTCACCGGTGCGCGTCTGCTCTTCTTTTTGCTCATCTACCTTCCTTGAAAGTTCCCCGATCCTGGGCGGGCTCGCCCGCGCTCACCGCAAAATATAACGGCCTCGCACCAAATGGTGCAAAGCCGGCGCCGCGCTACGCCGCGAGCGGCGCCCGGTTACCTTTAGCGGAGTTTAACCACCGAACCCCGCGCCGGGTCCCCCCGGACCCGCGAGGAAGTCATGGCAGAACACGATGAGGTGTACGACCAGGCCCGGGCCGACCGCCTGGTCGCCTTGCTCCGCGAGTTGGCCGCGCGGATCCAGGAGTTGGACCGGAGTGGCCAGCTGTTGAGCGGCGTTCCGGAGCTGTTGCGGCGTATGGGTGACGCCCGGACCGAGCTCTTCCACTACGAGGTGCGCAGCACCTACGACACGCCGGAGGTGGCCGAGAACCGGCGCATCGTGGAGGATGCGAAGCGAAGCGGGTCCTTCCTCGAGGAACCGGAGGACGACGAGCCATGGCGGAGGCCCCCGTCGGCATGAAGCGGTTCTACGCTCTTCTGGCGGGCATCGCCGTGCTGGGCGTCGGCGTGCTCGGCTATCTGCTCGGGCGGCCGGGCACGGTCAGCATCCCGGCCAACGTCACGGTGCAGTCATCCGACACCGCGGGCTTCCACGGCTACGTGCTCGGCTCCCCCAGCGCGCCGGTGGAGATCACCGAGTACGCCGACTACCAGTGTCCCTTCTGCCAGACGT
This sequence comes from Gemmatimonadales bacterium, assembly GCA_035700905.1. GTDB lineage: Bacteria > Gemmatimonadota > Gemmatimonadetes > Gemmatimonadales > GWC2-71-9 > DASQPE01. The sequence continues at coordinate 12,112 of DASSOD010000046.1, forward strand.
TCGCCACCCTCCAGATGCCGACCATCGAGGAGCGGCTGATCAAGACCGGCCGGCTCCGCTGGCGCTATCGGGATTTTCCCTTGCAGCAGCATCCGTTTGCCCGGCTGGCGGCCCACTCCGCAGCGTGTGCCGACGAGCAAGGGAAGTTCTGGCAGCAGCATGAGCGGATCTACGAAGGACAGGCGGACTGGGCCGCCTCGCGCAACGCCGCACCGCTCTTTCGGCGGTACGCGCAGGAGATCGGCCTGGATCTGGGTCGGTATGACGCCTGCA
>DASSOD010000047.1:0-20077 GCA_035700905.1 Gemmatimonadales bacterium
TGGTCGCGATCATCCAGGGGATGAACGCGTACGTGCGGGAGAACCTCACCGGCGCGATGATCGGGACCAACGCGTTCCAGGTCCGCCGCAGCCCCATCTCGGTGGGACTGCTCGACGACGAGCAGGTGCGGGCCATCGCCAAGCGCCCGCTCGTGACCCAGGAGGACGCGGACGTCGTGCGCCGCGCGCTGCCCGACGCCCGCGCGGTGGCGCTCCAGTCAGGGTGGCCCACCCCGGTGAGCGACGTGAGCCGGGGCAACCGGACCGTGGGCAACGTGCTCGTGTTCGGCGTGACGCCGCCGTACCAGGTGGTGCAGGACTACACCTTCGCGTACGGCTCGCCCCTCTCCGATCCGGACGTGCGCGAGCGGCGGTACGTGGCGGCGCTCGGCTGGGACATCGCCGACAAGCTCTTCGACCAGCCGGCGGCCGCGGTGGGCCGCACCGTGCGGGTGGCCGGGCAGGAGCTCACGGTGAAGGGGGTGATCGAGAAGAAGGGCCGCCTCCTGGGCCAGTCGTTCGACGCATTCGTGCTCATCCCGTTCACCACCTTCGAGGCGATGTACGGGCGCCGGAAGACGACCGTGGTGTCGGTCAAGATGGGCAGCGCGGGGGAGATCGACGGCGCCATGGCGCGCGCCGAGGAGGCGATGCGGGTGGCCCACCGGCTCCGGCCGGGCGAGGCGAACGACTTCACGGTGGACAAGGCCGACGCGCTGGTGGCGTTCTGGAAGAACCTCACCCGGGTGCTCTTCACCACCATCCCGGCGGTGGTCGGGATCGGGATCGTCGTCGGCGGCATCGTGATCATGAACATCATGCTGATGAGTGTCACCGAGCGGACCCGCGAGATCGGACTCCGGAAGTCGCTGGGCGCGCGCCGCCGCGACATTCGGCGCCAGTTCCTGGTCGAGTCCATCGTGCTCTCGGCGCTGGGCGGCGTGTTCGGCGTGGCCGCCGGGTGGGCGCTCGCCGCGGCCGTCTCCCACTTCACCCCGCTCCCGGCGCGGATCACCGCCTGGTCGGTCGGGGTGGCGCTCGCGCTCGGGGCCGGGACCGGCGTGCTCTTCGGGGTCTATCCGGCCAGCCGGGCCGCGCGGCTCGACCCGATCAGCGCGCTTCGGGTCGAGTAGGGCATGCGGCTCCACGGCGCGCGGGAGGGGGTCGGGATCGCCTTCGATGCCCTCCGCTCCAACAAGCTGCGGTCGGCCCTGACGATCCTCGGCGTGGTCATCGGCGTCGCGACCGTGATGACGATGGCATCGCTGGTCCAGGGCATCCGGCGCCAGATCTTCAACGCGATCGAGACCGCCGGGCCCACCGCGTTCTACGTGGTGCGCTACTTCTCGCAGACGCCGCTCAATCCCGACCGCCTCCCCTACGAGGTCCGGATCCGCCCCGTGCTGCAGGAGTCGGACGCGGCGGCCGTCCGCCGGGTTCCCGAGATCGCGTACGCCGGCATGTGGGTGCAGCTCTTCCAGCGGGTGGAGTACCTGGGCGCCCGCACCCAGACGGTCACCGTCTTCGGGGCCGACGACGGGTACATGGAGATCCAGGGGGGGACGCTGCTCCGGGGGCGGTTCTTCACCCGCGGCGAGCTGAGCGGCGACCCGGTCGTGGTGCTCGAGACCGACGTCGCCGACCGGTTGTTCGGCCAGATCGAGCCGATCGGCCGCTACGTCAGAATCGGCGGCAAGTCACTGCGGGTGATCGGGATCTACCAGAAGCCCGGGAACATCTTCGAGCCTCCCGGCCAGGAGGTGGCCGGCGTGATCCCGTTCGAGACGGCCCGGCAGAACTACCGGTACGACGAGACCAACAGCCTCTTCATCGCCGCGAAGCCGCGCTCGGGCGTTACCGTGGAGCAGGCCCGGGATCTCGTGACCGCGGCGCTCCGGCGCGCGCGCAATCTCCGGCCCGGGATGCCCAACACCTTCGACCTCATCACCCAGGACCAGATCCTCGCGGTGGTCGGCAAGTTCACCTCCTACTTCTTCCTCGCGATGGTGTCGCTCTCGAGCGTGGCGCTCCTCGTGGGGGGCATCGGCGTGATGGCGATCATGATGGTGTCGGTCACCGACCGCACCAGAGAGATCGGCCTGCGCAAGGCGCTCGGCGCCACCCGCCGCGAGATCCTGTGGCAGTTCCTGGTCGAGGCGGCCACGCTCACCTGCCTCGGCGGGCTCGCCGGCATCGCGATCGGCGTGCTCGCGGGGGAACTGCTGAAGCTGGTCCTGCGGCTCGAGGCGGGGCCGCCGCTCTGGAGCGCGTTGCTCGCCGTCGCGGTGAGCATCGCCATCGGGCTCACGTTCGGCCTCTATCCCGCCAATCGCGCGGCGCGCCTCGACCCGGTGGAGGCGCTCCGGCACGAGTAGGCGTGCACGCCCCCGGGGCCGCGGCATCTCCCTGCGACCCCAACCTCCGAGGAACCATGCGCGTCATCCGCCCGGCCGCTCTCGCGGCCCTGCTCGCAGCCTGTCACGCATCCGGCGCCAAGCGGACCGAGCTGCCGCAGCGTGCGGCCGCCGCGCGGGACGACGCCGCTCCGGCGAGGGTTGTCGCCGCCCCCGCGGAGCTGGAGGCCAGGGACGCCGCCGGCCGCGCCGCGGCGCGCCCGCGCGGGCTGGACCTGCCGCCGGGCATGGACATTCCGTCCGCATCCATGGTGGTGCGGACGGGCACCGCGAGCGTGGAGGTGGACTCGCTCGAGCGCGCGGTGGCGGCGCTGCGCGACCTGGCCCTGCGCGCGGGAGGCTACGTGGGGAACGCCTCGATCCAGGGCGGCGCCGATCGGCACCACGCGGCCACGCTCGAGCTCAAGGTGCCCGCCGCACGCTTCGACGACCTCCTGTCGGGCCTCCGCCCGCTCGGGCGGGTGGAATACGTGAACGTCTCCGCTGAGGACGTGGGCGAGGAGTACGTGGACGTGGGCGCGCGAGCCGCCAACGCGCGCCGCCTCGAGGAGCGGCTCACCGATCTCCTCGCGACGCGGACGGGCAAGCTCGCCGACGTGCTCGCGGTGGAGCGGGAGCTGGCGCGGGTGCGGGAGGAGATCGAGCGGCTGGAGGGACGGCTCCGGTTTCTCCGCTCGCGGGCGGCGCTCAGCGGCCTGAGCGTCACGCTGCACGAGCCGACGCCCATCGTGGGCGAGCCGGGGGCGAGCCCGATCGCGGACGCATTCCGCGCGGCTTGGCGCAACTTCGTCGCGCTCACCGCCGGCGCGATCGCCGCAAGCGGCGTTCTCGCGCCGCTGGCGCTCCTCGCCGCCGGAGCCATATTCCTCGTCCGCCGCTCGCGACCGAGGAGCTCCGATGCCCGTTGACCTGCTCGCCATCGCCGCGCACCGCGACGACGTCGAACTCACCTGCGCCGGCACCCTGCTCCGCGCCGTGGACCAGGGGTACCGGACCGGGATCCTGGACCTCACGGCCGGCGAATCGGGGACCCGGGGGAGCGCGGAGCTGCGCGCGAACGAGGCCGGGGCGGCGGCGCGCGTGCTGGGCGTGGCCGAGCGGCGGAATGCGGGCCTCCCGGACGCGCATCTCGCGAACGACGAGTCCGCCCGGCGCGCCGTCGTGGAGCAGATCCGGCACTTCGCACCGCGCGTGGTGATCCTTCCGTTTCCGGTGGGGCGGCACCCCGATCACCGAATCGCCTCCGAGCTGGGGCGGGACGCGTGCTTTCTGGCGGGGCTCGCGCGGTACGATGCCGGCGGTCCGCCGCACCGGCCGGAGAAGATCCTGTACGCGCTGGCCTATCGCGAGGATCCGGTGAAGCCGACGTTCGTGGTGGACATCAGCGAGCAGTTCGAGCGGAAGCTGGCGGCGATCCGCTGCTACGCCAGCCAGTTCGAGGGCGCGAAAGCTGCCGGTGAGATCTTCCCGACGGGCCAGGACCTCTACGCGCTGGTCGAAACCCAGAACGCCCATTACGGCTCGCTGATCCGCCGCCGCTACGGGGAGCCGTTCTTCACCGAGGAGACCATGCTCGTGGACGACGTGATGGCGCTCCGGGTGCGGAGCATGTGACGCCGCCGCCGGCCGGCATCAGTTCCGGTCGGGCAGCACCACCGCCGCGAAGGGTGCGCCGCCGCCGGTGTTGTCCAGCGCCATGACCGTGCGGCCGGCGTCCGCCGCGAGCGTGAGCGTTCCGGTGTCGATGACCACGGTGGTCGTCCCGGCGTTCGTCATGCGGACCCGGTAGTCGCCGGCGGGCACCTGCACCGCGGGCGCGACCCCGCGATATCCGATGTTGGTGGCGATCGGGGCGGCCGCCGCAAGATCGTCTCCCGGGCCCGTGAGATAGATGTCCAGCGCGGGCGCGCCGGGCGCGGCGTGCACCACGCGCACCCGCGCCGAGCCCGCGGCGGGCGCGGAATTGTCGTCCTCCAGCACGAGCGCTTCGATGAGGGCGAGCCGGTTGGCCGCGATGAAGCTGTAGTCGTGGCCCGCCGCGAAGGTCGGCGAGGTGACGACCACCGGATCGGGCTCTCCGGGCCGGAACACCTGAAAGTCCCGCGCGCCCTGCAGAACGGGGAAGTAGACGGTGTACCCACGGTAGGGCAGCTCCCGGATGCTGCTCCCGCCGTCGATCGAGATGTCCAGGTCGCCGGCATCGGGTGAGGCGTTCACCATGCGGACGCGCGCCATGTCGCCGGAGGGCGCAGTCGAGTCGCTGCCGCAGCCGGCGAGCGCCAGCGCGGCCAGGAGGGCCGCGGCGAGACGGTGTGGATGCACGAAACCTTCCGGGCTCGGGTGGACTATCTTTCCCGCATGACGACACCAATCTACCTCGACCACGCCGCCACCACGCCGGTCCGCCCCGAGGCGCGGGCCGCGATGCTCCCCTACCTGGGCGACGAGGCGTTCGGCAACCCCTCGAGCGGGCACCGCTGGGGGCGGGCCGCGCGGGCCGGGCTGGAGCAGGCCCGGCGCCAGGTCGCCGCCGCCCTCGGCGCCGAGCCTGGCGAGGTGTACTTCACCTCGGGCGGCACGGAGGCGGACGACCTCGCCGTGCTGGGCAGCGCGCTCGCCGCGCGCGGCCGCGGCAGCCCCATGCGCGCCGCCGTCGCGGCCACCGAGCACAAGGCGGTGCTCGCGGCCGCCCACGCCGTGGCGCGTTTCGGCGGGCACGAGGACGTGCTCCCCGTCGGGCGCGACGGCCTGCTCGACCTCGGCGCCCTCGACGACGCGCTGCTGCGCCGGCCGAGCGTGGTCTCGGTGATGTGGGTCAACAACGAGACCGGGGTGGTGCAGCCGATCGACGCGATCGGGCGGCGCTGCGCCGCGGCCGGCGTGCGGTTCCACACCGACGCGGTGCAGGCGTTCGGCAACCGGGCGATCGAGTTCCGCGCGCTCCCGTGCGACTTTCTCACCGTGTCGGCCCACAAGGTCGGCGGCCCCAAGGGCGTCGGCGCATTGCTGGTGCGCGACAGGAGCGCGGTGGAGCCGCTCATCCGCGGCGGCGGCCAGCAGGGCGGGCTCCGGCCGGGCACCGAGAACATCGCCGGGATCGTGGGGTTCGGCGCCGCGGCCGAGCTGGCCGCCCGCGACCACGCCGTGCACGCGGAGCGGCTCCGCGCGCTTCGCGCGAGGCTCCGGGACGGACTGCGCTCGGCGGTGCCCGACCTCGTCGTGACGGCGGACGCCCCGGACGCCGCGCCGCACGTGCTCAACGTGTGCGTCGCCGGCGCGGACAGCGAGGCCCTGCTCATGCACCTCGACCTCGCGGGCGTCGCGGCGTCGAGCGGGTCGGCCTGCACCACGGGCGCGGTCGAGCCCTCGCACGTGCTCCTCGCGATGGGCGTGCCGCACGAGCTCGCGGTCGGCGGGATCCGCTTCAGCCTGGGCCGCACCACCACGGAGGGCGATATCGACCTGGCGCTGGAGCGGGTCCCCGGCGTCGCCGCCAAGGTGCGCGCCCTCTCGGGAGTGCTGGCGCGTGGCTGAGCGGGTGCTGGTGGCGATGTCGGGCGGGGTGGACAGCTCCGTCGCGGCCGCCCGCCTGGTCGAGCGGGGCTACGACGTGGTCGGCGCCACGATGAAGCTCTTCTGCTACGGCGACGCGGTGCCCGACCGTCCCTGCTGCTCGCTCGACTCGATCAACGACGCCCGGAGCGTGGCGCACACCCTCGGCATTCCGCACTACGTGCTGAACCTCGAGGACCGGTTCGCCCGGCACGTGATCGCCAACTTCGTGGACGAGTACAGCCGGGGCCGGACCCCGATCCCGTGCGTCCGCTGCAACTCCTTCACCAAGTTCCGCGACCTGCTGGCGCACGCCGATGCGCTGGACTGCGCCTACCTCGCGACCGGCCACTACGCCGTGTCGCGGGGCGGCGCGCTCTACCGCGGGCGCGACCGCACGAAGGACCAGAGCTACTTCCTCTGGGGCATCGACCGGGCGGTCGTGCGCCGGATGCTCACGCCCGTGGGCGAGCTGTCCAAGGCCGAGACCCGCGCGCTCGCGCGGCGCCTCGGCCTCGTGACGGCCGACAAGCCCGAGTCGGTGGAGATCTGCTTCGTGCCCGACGACGACTACGCCGCCGTGCTGGAGCGGCACCTCCCGGCGGACGCGCCCGCGCTCATGCCCGGTCCCTTCGTCACCACCTCCGGCAGGGTGGTGGGCGAGCACCGTGGATTCGCCCGTTACACCATCGGCCAGCGCCGCGGCGTGCCGGGCGGGGCCCGCGAGCCCCGCTACGTGGTGGCGATCCGCCCCGAAACGCGCGAGGTGGTCCTCGGCGGCGCCGACGAGCTGATGGGGCACCGGGTGCGCCTCGCCGAGGTGAATTGGCTGGCGGAGCCGCTCGGCGAGGGCGACACCTGCGACGTGCAGGTGCGCCATCGCGCGCGCGCCGTGCCCGCGACGGTGCTCGCGGCGCCCCGCGGCGAGGTGGACCTGGCGTTGGCCGAGCCGGCGCGCGCCGTCACGCCGGGCCAGTCCGGGGTCCTGTACGCGGCGGACGGGCGGGTGCTGGGCGGAGGCGTGATCGCGTGAGGCGGGCCGCGGCGGGCGCGGGCCTCGTCGCGGTGCTCGCATCCGGCGTCCCGGCGGCGGCCGGGGCGCAGCGGCCGTCGCCCGGCCGCGCCATGACGATCGCCGATTTCCTCTCGCTGCGCGCCGTCAGCGATCCGCAGATCTCGCCCGACGGCAGGCTCGTCGCCTTCGTCGTGACCACGGCCTCCCTCTCCGAGAACAAGAACGTCGGCCGGATCTGGGTCGTCGCTTCCGACGGCTCGGGCCTGCGCCAGGCGAGCGGCGGCGCGGGCAGCGACCGCGCCCCGCGCTGGTCGCCCGACGGTGCGACGCTCGGGTTCGTCTCCACCCGCGACGGGAGCCCGCAGGTGTGGCGGGTGTCGGCGCGGGGCGGCAAGCCGGCGAAGCTCACCGCGCTTCCCCGGGGCGTGTCGGACTTCGCGTGGAGCCGGGACGGCAAGTCGCTCGTCGTCGTGTCGGACCTCCCGTGGCCGCCCGACGCCGAGCCGGGGACGGATTCGCTCGGCAGCGACGCGCGGATCTGGACCGAGCTGTTCTACCGCCACTGGGACGAGTGGCGCGCCGGCCGGCGGCAGCACGTGCTCCGTGTGGGGCTCGCGGACAGCTCGATCACCGATCTCACCCCGTTCGACCGCGACGTCCCCACCCTCGCCCTCGGCGGGAAGGACGTGGCGCTCGCCCCCTCGGGCGGGGAGCTGGCCGTGGTCTACAACCCCGACTCGGTAGTCGCGACCAGCACCAACAACGACATCTTCCTGCTTCGCGGCGACGGCGGGGCGCCGCAGCCGATCACGACGAGCCGGGCGAACGACCACAGCCCGGCGTACTCGCCGGACGGGCGCGCCATCGCGTACCTGGCCATGTCGGTCCCCGGGTTCGAGGCCGACCGCCAGCAGCTCATGCTCTACGAGCCCGCCGGCGGGAGCCGCCGCTCGCTCACGGCCGATTGGGACCGGAGCGTGGGCGCGATCGCGTGGGCCCCCGACGGCAAGTCGCTGCTGGCGCAGGTGGAGGAGCGGGGCGAGCAGGTGGTGTACCGCATCGACGCGGCGAGCGGCGCGCGGAAGCGCGTCGTCTCCGGCGGGTCAAGCACGGCCGTGCAGGTCTCGCCGCGCGGCGACTTCATCGTCTTCCTGCGCCAGACCGCCACCGCCCCGCCCGACCTCTGGCGCGCATCGCTCGACGGCGGCGGGCTCAGGCAGCTGACGCGCATGAACCAGCGGCTCCTCGCCGGCCTCGACCTGGGCCGGCTCGAGCCGTACGGCTTCGAGGGCGCGGGCGGCGACTCGGTGTTCGGGTGGATCATGACGCCGCCCGGCTTCGACCCGGCGCGGCGGTATCCGGTGCTGTTCCTCATCCACGGAGGGCCGCAGGGCGCGTGGGACGACGAGTGGCACCCTCGCTGGAACTACGCGATGTTCGCCGCGCGGGGCTACGTGGCCGTGCTGGTCAACTTCCACGGCTCGACCGGATACGGGCAGGCGTTCACCAACGCCATTTCCGAACACTGGGGGGACGTGCCCTACGAGGATCTGATGCGGGGGCTGGACGCCGCGCTCGAGCGCCCGTACGTTGACCCCGACCGGGTGGCCGCGGCCGGCGCATCCTACGGCGGGTACATGATCTACTGGATCGCCGGCCACACCAACCGATTCCGGGCGCTCGTGGCGCACGACGGGGTGTTCAACCCGCGCTCGATGTTCGGCACGACCGAGGAGCTCTGGTTCCCCACGCACGAGTTCGGCGGCACGATGCTCGACTCGGCCGCGCGCCGGACCATGGAGCGGTGGTCCCCCGCCAACTTCGTTGACCGGTGGGCTACCCCGATGCTCGTGGTGCACGGCCAGCGCGACTACCGGGTGGACGTCTCGGAGGGCTTCCAGGCCTTCACCGCGCTCAAGCTGCGCGGCGTGCCGGCCAAGTTCCTGTACTTCCCGGACGAGGGGCACTTCGTCCTCAAGCCGCGCAACCGGCGGCTCTGGTGGAGCACCGTGCTCGACTGGATCGACTCTCACCTCTCCCGCTGATGCGCCTGGTCCTCCGTCTCCTGATCAACGCGGCCGCGCTGCTCGCCGCGGTGTACCTGATCCCGGGAATGCACTTCACCGGCGGCATCGGCAAGCTGCTGATCGTGGCCGCCGTTTTCGGGCTGGTGAACGCGCTGGTGCGCCCGATCCTCACGGTGCTGAGCTGCCCCCTGATCGTGGTCACGCTGGGCCTCTTCATGCTGGTGATCAACGCGGCGCTGCTCCGGCTCACCGCCTGGCTCTCGGCGGGGTGGAACCTCGGATTCGCGGTGGACGGCTGGATTCCCGCCATCCTGGGCGGACTGGTGATCGGCATCGTGAGCACGATCCTCACGCTCTTCGTCGGAGAACGCCGCGGCTGAGCCGGGCCGGTCGCCGGTCCCCGATGCGCCATTCCCCGGTCCCGCCCGGCGCCCGTACATTTCCCCGGTGACCCAAGCCTCCATTCCTGTCCCCGCCCCCGCGTCCACGACCGTCCCCGGCGCGCCCGCCGCCGCGCCGGGGCAGGCGGCCGACCTGCGCCAACCGTCGCTCTACCTGAACCGCGAGGTCTCCTGGCTGGAGTTCAACCGGCGGGTGCTCCACGAGGCGCAGGACGCGCGCACCCCCCTGCTCGAGCGGCTGAAGTTCCTGGCGATCTTCAGCAGCAACCTCGACGAGTTCTTTCAGGTGCGGGTGGCCGGCCTCAAGCAGCAGCTCGCGGCGGGCATCGTGGAGCGCACCGCGGACGGCATGACGCCGGAAGATCAGCTGCGGGTCATCTCCGCCACGGTGCGGGAGCTCTGCCGTCAGCACCGCCAGTGCCTGATGCAGGAGGTGATCCCGGCGCTCGCCGCCCAGGGAGTGCACCTCGAGATGCGGGTGCCGAACCTCCCCGCCGCGGACCGGGAGCACATCGACCGGTACTTCCAGACCAACGTCTTTCCCGTCCTCACGCCGCTGGCGGTGGACCCGGGCCACCCGTTCCCCTACATCTCGAACCTGAGCCTCTCCCTCGCGGTGGTGCTGCGGGGAGCGGACGGCGAGGAGCGGTTCGCGCGGGTGAAGGTGCCCAAGATCCTGCCCCGGTGGGTGCCGCTCACGACGCCCAACCGCTTCGTGCCGCTGGAGCAGGTGATCGGCGCCAACCTCGACATGCTGTTTCCCGGCGTGGAGATCGTCGGCTGGCACACCTTCCGGATCACGCGCAACACCGACCTCAGGATCGAGGACAGCGACGAGGCCGAGGATCTCCTCAGCCTGATCCAGGAGGAGGTGCGCAACCGGCGCTTCGCGGAGGTGGTGCGGATCGAGGTGCACGCGTCGATGCCGCCGTCTTTGCGGCAGCTGCTGCTCGCGGAGTTCAGCGAGGAGCAGGAGCAGCCGGCCACCCCGCTCACGCAGGACGACGTCTACGAGGTGATGGGCCTCCTCGACACGGCGGACCTCCTGAGCCTCGCCTCGCTCGACATCCCGGCGCTGCGGGATCCGCCCTTCCATCCGGGAACGCAGCCCCGGCTGGCCGGGAACCGCAACATCTTCGACGTGATCCGCGAGGGGGACGTCCTGCTCCACCATCCGTACGACAGCTTCGCGACCTCGGTGGAGCGGTTCATCCAGGCGGCGGCGGACGACCCCGACGTAGTGGCGATCAAGCTGACGCTCTACCGCACCGGGGGCGATTCCAGCATCGCCCGCACGCTGGCGCACGCGGCGGAGCGCGGAAAGCAGGTGGCGGTGCTGATCGAGCTGCAGGCGCGGTTCGACGAGGAGAACAACATCATCTGGGCGCAGCGGCTGGAGGACGTGGGCGTGCACGTGAGCTACGGCGTGGCGGGCCTCAAGACGCACGCCAAGCTCTCGCTGGTGGTCCGCCGCGAGGGCGACACGATGCGGCGTTACGTCCACATCGGCACCGGCAACTACAACCCCAAGACGGCGCGGCTCTACACCGACTTCGGCCTGCTGACGGACGACGCCGCGCTGGGCGCCGATCTCACCGACCTGTTCAACGTGCTGACGGGATTCGCGTCGCCGGCGGGTTACCGGAAGCTGATCGTGGCGCCGCGGGGGATGCGGGACCGGTTCCTGGAGATGATCCGGCGGGAGATGCGGCACCAGGTGTCGGGGCGGCCGGCGCGGATCTTCGCCAAGATGAACGCGCTGGTGGACCCCGACATCATCGCGGCCCTCTACGAGGCGTCGCGCGCCGGCGTGCCCATCGACCTCATCGTCCGCGGGATCTGCTGCCTCCGGCCGGGACTGCCCGGGGTGAGCGAGAACATCCGGGTGATCAGCATCGTGGGCCGGTTCCTCGAGCACTCGCGGGCGTACTACTTCCTGAACGGCGGGCAGGAGGAGGTCTACATCGGCTCCGCCGACTGGATGCCGCGCAACTTCGACCGGCGGATCGAGTGCGTGCTGCCGATCGACGATCCGGCGCACCGGCAGACCATCCGCTCGCTGCTCGAGCTCATGTGGGGAGACAACCGCCAGGCGTGGGAGCTCCGGCCGGACGGAAGCTACGTGCAGCGGCGCCCGCCTACGCCGGAGGCCGAGCGCTCGACCCATCGCGTCCTGGCGCTGGACGCGGGGCGGCTCGCCTGAGCCGCGGGCGGCCGGTCTAGTACGCCATTCCCGCCGACGCCGCCAGCTTCTTCATCAGGTCCTGCTGCTCCGGGGTGAGGGTCTCCGGGAGCGTGACCTTCACGCCCACCAGCTGATCGCCCCGGCGGCCGTTCTTCTCGATGCCCTGGCCCTTGATCCGGAAGCGCCGGCCCGGCTGGGTGCCGGGCGGAATCTTGAGCACCACCTTCTTGCCGTCGAGGGTGCGGACCCGGAGCCGGGTCCCGAGCACCGCCTGGGCCAGGTTGATCGGCACCTCGCACACGATGTCGAGTCCGTCGCGCGAGAAGAACCGGTCCGGCTGGACCTGGAACGTGATGATGAGGTCGCCGGCCGGCGCGCCGGGCGCGCCCGGCGCGCCCTGGCCCTTGAGGCGCACCTTGGTGCCGGTCTCGGTCGCGGGCGGCACCGTGATGGCCACCCGCCGCTCGGTGCGCACCTCGCCTGCACCCTGGCAGGTGGGACAGGGCGTGGACGGAATCTTCCCGCGGCCGCGGCACTGCGGGCAGGGGCGCTGTACCGCGAACCCGCCCTGGCCGAACGAGATGGTCCCGCGGCCGTTGCACTCCGGGCAGGTGACGAGCTGGGTTCCCGGCGCCGCGCCGTTGCCGCCGCAGGTGGGGCACGGCTCGGTGACCGGAAGGGTGACCGAGATCTTGCCGCCCAGCATGGCGACGCGGAACGGCACCTCCACCACGGTCTCGAGACTCTCGCCCCGCTCCTCGCGCCGCCCGCGGCCGAAGATGGACGAGAAGATGTCGCCCAACCCGAAACCGCCCAGATCCTCGAAGTCGAAGCCGCCGGTGCTGGAGTAGCCTCCGCCGAATCCGCCGGGCCGGCCCCCCGCCCCGGCGCCCGCGCCGGCGCCCGCGGGGCGCCGCGCGAAGCCCTCGAACGCGCCGAGCTTCCGCATCTGGTCGTACTGCTTGCGCTTCTCGGTGTCGGAGAGCACCGAGTGCGCCTCGGAGATCTCCTTGAACCGCTCCGCCGCCTGCGGGTTGTTGGGGTTGGCGTCGGGATGGTACTGCTTCGCGAGCCGCCGGTACGCTTTCTTGATCTCGTCCTGGCTCGCGGAGTCGGGGACCCCGAGAATCTGATAGAAATCTTTGGCGGCCACGTTCAGCCGGCGGCGTGGGTGGTGTAAACCTGGACCCGCGCGGGCCGCACCAGTTGGCCCTTGAAGCGGTAGCCGGTGCGGAACGTGGCGCTCACCTCGTGGTCGCGCTCGGGGCTCGGCGCGGGCGCGGTGGACACCGCCTCGTGCTCGGTGGGGTCGAAGGCGGCGCCCACCGGGTCGATGCGCTCCATGCCGGCGGCCTCGAGCTCCTTCCGGAGCTTCCGGTCCACCAGCACGATCCCCTCGCGGAGGACATCGGCCGGCGCGTTGGTCTGCTCCGCCACGATCCGGTCCATGTCGTCAAGCACGTCCAGCAGCCGAATCACGAACGCGGCCTGCGCCTTGTCGGCCAGCTCGGTCCGCTCCCTCAGCACGCGCTTCCGGTAGTTGTCGAACTCGGCGGCGAGGCGGAGATGCCGGTCGCGCGCGTCCGCCAGCTCGCCCTCCAGCCGGCGGACCGCCTCGTGCGACGGCTCGACCGGCACGCCGGCGGCACCGCCCGGAGCGCCGCGGGAGTCGGGGGCGAACCTGGCCTCGACCTCGGGCTCGCGCGATGACGGCTCCTGGCTCATGTCGGTGGACGCCATATCCGCCCCATCCGCGCTCGGGCCCGTGTCGGTGGCGGGGCGCGCCATGCCACCGGGGGTGTGGATCGGCTCGGCGCCGGTCTCGATGTCGCTGCTAAACCGCTCGTTGTCACGCACTTGCACACACCTGTTGCAGACAGGCGTAAGATAACAGCAACGTCCGGCACCGCCACGCGCCGCTCAGCCGGCAGGAACGCCCCTGAGCCGCAGGAGCGCGCGGAAGAGCGCGGCCTGCGCGGCGCGAGCGCGCACCTCCGGGCGCGAGCCCGCCATCAGCACGCGCGCGCCCTCGACCTCATCGCCCAGCGCGACGGCGAGCCACACGGTCCCGACCGGCTTCGCGGGCGTGCCGCCGCCGGGGCCGGCGATGCCCGTCACCGCCAGCGCCAGCTCGGCCCCTGTGGCGCGCGCCGCGCCCAAGGCCATCGCGCGCGCCACCTCGCCGCTCACCGCGCCGTGGCGCTCGATCAGCTCCGGGGCCACGCCGAGCAGCGACACCTTGACCTCGTTGGCGTAGGCGATCACGCCGCCCACGAACACATCGCTGCTCCCCGGCGTATCGGTGAGCCGCCCGCCCAAGAGGCCCCCGGTGCACGACTCCGCCACCGCGATGCGCAGCCGGCGGGCGCGGGCATGCTCCAGCACTACGGCGGCGAGATCGGCGTCATCCTCACCATAGGCGTGCGGCGCGGTCCGTGCCGTCAGGAGATCGGCGGCCGCGCGAAGCCGACGGTCCGCCTCGGCAGGGGGGAGGTCCCACGCGGTGAGCCGGAGGTCCACGCCTTCCACGCCGGGGAGAAACGCGAGCGTGAGCGGCGCCGCGGACCGCGCCACGTCGGCGACGCGCTCCCCGAGGGTGGACTCGGGAATGCCGGTGGTGCGCACGGTGAGCGAGCGGACCACGCGGCCGGACCCGCGCTGGGCGAAGCGCGGCGCCACCTCGTGGCGCAGCAGGTTCCGCATCTCGTAGGGCACGCCCGGCAGCATGACGACCAGCCCCGGCCGGCCCTCGAGCCAGAGGCCGGGCGCGGTGCCCCAGCGGTTCGGGAGCACCACGGCGCCGCGCGGGACCTGCGCCTGCACCCGGTTCGACTCGACCGGCACCCGGCCGAGGCGGGCGAACCGCTGCACCAGCGCGTTCCACACGCCCGGGTCGAAGTCGAGCGGCGCCCCGAACAACTCCGCCACCGCCTCGCGGGTCACGTCGTCGCTGGTGGGCCCGAGCCCGCCCGTGGTGATGACCGCCCCGCTGCGCCGCAGCGCGCCGGCCACCGCATCCCGGATCTCCTCGCCGCCGTCGGCCACCGCGGTGCGGCGCACCACGCGCACGCCGAGGGCCCCCAGCACGCGCGCGATCTCCGCGCCGTTGGTGTCGACGGTGTGCCCGAGGAGGAGCTCCGTGCCGACGGCGATCAGCTCGATGTCCATGAGGCGGCCTCAGCGCAGGCGGCGCGGAGCGCCGCGGCGCGGGCGCTGGCCCGTGGAGCGGCGCTCCGCGCCGGTGCTGACGGGTGGGGTGGCGCGGGGCGCGCGGCCGGGACGGCCTAACGCCCCGAGAAAAGGTCGCGGTGGCGGTAGATGTACACCGCGAAGGAATAGACCGTGAGCAGCGCGGCGCAGGCGAGCGTGACCGCGACGAAGCCGCCGTGGAACTCGTTCCAGTACTCCGCGAACCGGTTGTGCTCCCAGCCCAGCGGCTTGCGCGCGTCGCGGAACGCGAACCAGGCGATGGTGGCGCCGATGAAGATGTTCTGGATGACGGTCTTGAGCTTCCCCGCCCCGCCCGCGGGGATCACCACGCCGCGCGACGCGGCCCACTGGCGAAAGACGGTCATCGCGATCTCGCGGCCGATGAGGAGCAGGCAGACCCAGAGCGGGATGCTCCCCCAGATGGGGATGTCGTAGAGATCGTGCCGCTGGCGGGAGATCCAGTAGATCGGGATCAGCGTGGCGAAGAGCAGCAGCTTGTCCGCGATCGGATCGAGCAGGGTCCCGATGTCGGTGACTTCCTTGCGGGAGCGGGCGAGGCGGCCGTCGAAGACGTCGCTCACGGCGGCGAGCACGAACACCACGAAGCAGATGAGCTTCGGCCAGTACCCCTCGATGAACGGCAGCAGGGCGATGATCGGGGTGAAGCAGATTCGGACGATGGTGATGATGTTGGGCAGGGTCCACATGCCCGCCGCCTAGCCCAGGGCCTTTACGACGCTCTTGCTTATTGCGCGTAGGGTGTCGAACACGCCCTCCCCGGTCAAGGCCACCGCCTCGAACCACGGCGCCCGCTCGATCCACTGTCCGTCCGCCTCGAACACGAGGAGCTCGCCGTCGTGGTAGGGATCCGGCGTCACCCGCTGCCGGGCCGGGTCCGTGACGGGCCAGCCCGGGTTGAGCGCGGCCTGAAGCTCGGGGATCGGCGCGGCGTTGGGCAGGTCCCGCTTGTTGTACTGCACCGCGAACGGGATCCTGGTCATGTCGTAGCCGTACTGCGCCATGTTCTCGTACAGGTTCTGCATGGACTCGATGTTGGCGTCCATGCGATCGATCTGGCTGTCGGCCACGAACACGACGCCGTCCACGCCCTTGAGGATCAGCTTGCGCGAGGCGTTGTAGTAGACCTGGCCCGGCACGGTGTAGAGGTGGAACTTGACCTTGAAGCCCCGGATGGTGCCCAGGTCCACCGGCAGGAAATCGAAGAAGAGCGTCCGCTCGGTCTCGGTCGCGAGGGAGATCATCTTGCCGCGCGAGGCGGGCGCGACCTTGTTGTAGACGTGCTCGAGGTTGGTCGTCTTCCCGCCGAGCCCGGGGCCGTAGTAGACGAGCTTGCAGTTGATCTCGCGCGAGGCGTAGTTGATCATCGACATGCGCCGGCGCCTCCTCAGGCCCCGAAGAGTCGGTCGATTTCGTCCTCCGCCTCGCCCGCGAATCCCGACTCCACCGCCGGCGCCGCGCCGGCGCCGTCCCGCTCGAACATCGCGGTGAACAGGCGGTTGAGCTCGCCCACCGCGGACTTCACCCGCAGCTTCACCAGCCCCAGCGTGGTGCGGTTGTCGAACAGCACGACGAGGATGACCCGGCGCGCCACGTCCGCCAGGTACATCGACTCCCGCTCGCCCTGATGGAACAGCGCGCCGAACTCCGGCTCGCCGAGCAGCCGCGCGAGCTGGTCGTTCGCGCTGAAATCGGCGGCGGTGAGCGAGGCGAACGCGGTGGGATCGAAGGCCGGCGCTTCGCCGACGGTCGCGACCAGTTGGCCGGTGCGGTCCACGATGAGCGCGGTGCGCGCCCCGGCGTCGCGGAGAAAGCCGGTGAGGACGCCGCGGAGCCGCTCGGCGTCGTCCTCGCGGAAGGACCAGCTCGAGGCGCCGCTCACCGACGCGCGCTCATCGCACCCGGGCTTCCATCCGCCGGACGATCGCTTCGCCCCGCCGCCGGAGCACCGGCTGCCGCTCCCACGCGAGGTAATCGCGGAGCAGGCGGATCGTCTCGACGCCGTTCTGGCCCGCGAGGAAGCCGAGCGCCGCGAGCCGCCGGAGGGGATGGGGGCTGAAGAGATCGCGCCGGTGCCGCTCGAACCGGTACTGCGCCAGAAGCCAGCCCAGCACCACGCCGGCCGCGGCGCCGCCGGCGAACACCGTGCTCCGGGAGCGCATCAGCGGACCTCCTGCCGCGCGGTGAGCGCGTGCGCCAGCGTGACGCCGTCCACGTACTCCAGATCGCCTCCCACCGGCAGCCCGCGCGCGAGCCGCGTCACCCGGGGGCCGAGGCCCGCGAGGAGCTGCTGAATGTAGGTCGCGGTGACTTCCCCTTCCATCGAGGGATTGGTGGCCAGGATGACCTCCCGCACCCCGCCCTCCTGCACCCGGCGCACGAGCCGGTCGAGCCGCAGCGCCTCCGGGCCCACGCCGTCGAGCGGCGAGAGCCGGCCGCCGAGCACGTGATACCGCCCGCGAAAATCGGTGGACCGCTCCACCACGCCCACCGCGGAGGCGTCCTCCACGACGCACAGCAACCCCGCATCCCGCCGCGGGTCCGCGCAGATGGCGCAGGGCTGCACCTCGGTGGGATTGCCGCATTCCTCGCACGGGCGCACCCGATCCGCGACGGCGAGCAGCGCTGCAGCCATCCGTCGGGCCTGCTCGGGGGATTGCTGAAGCAGATGAAACGTGAGACGCTGCGCCGTCTTGCGACCGATCCCCGGGAGCTTGCCCAGCTCGGCGATCAGCTCGTCGATCGCCCCCACGTCAGAGCGACGGGAAGGGGAACGGCTGTACCTTCCGCATCTCGGCCTGCAGCAGGTCCGCGGCGCGGCGCTGCGCCTCGGCCACGGCCGACAGCACCAGATCGGCCAGGAACTCCGCGTCGTGGTCGTTGAACACGGCCGGGTCGATGTGCACCCCGCTCACGGTGCCGCGCCCGTCCGCGGTGACCCGCACCAGGCCGCCGCCGGCGCTGGTTTCGATCGTCCGTCCAGCGAGCTCCGTCTGCAGCTGCTGTAGCCGACCCTGCACCTGCTGGCTGAGCTGAAAGAGCTGCTGGAGGTCGGCCATGGTCTCCGGTAGTCCTGCCATTGTCCGTTAGGTAGAGGCCACACTGGGCCGCGACGCGGCCCTATTCGACGATCTCCAAATCTAACGCATCGACCGCGGTGTCGAGTGCGGGATCACGCCCTCGGAGCGCCCTCAAACGCTCGGCGCGCGCCGCCGCCTCGGTGGGCCGCTCGGGGCGGCCTTCCGGGCCGCCTCCGGCATTCGGCACGACCACCTTGAGCCGTACCGGCGCGCCGACGGCCCGGGCGAGGATCTCCTCCACCTGCCGGCCCTGCTCCTCCAACAGTTGGACCAGGAACGGGTTGGACTCGCCGACGGCCACCGTGAGCCAGGGTGGGGCCGCCTCGGTGGGCACGGCCGAGGCGGCTGCATCTGCCAAAATCGTGCTCCGGGCGCGCACCGCCGAGACCAGCGCCGGCCACGCACTTCGGAGCCCGTCCACCGTGAATGGGGTCCCCCCCGGCACCAGCGGCTCTGTGGCCGCCGCGGCAGCCGCCGCCCCGGCCGCAGCCGGGGTGGGTGGGCCGGAAGCTGGGGCAGCTCGGCCCGAGGGGCTCGGCGCGGGGGAGCGGCCGGCGTCGGGCGCGCGGCGGGGCGCCGCCGCCGGGGACGCCGCCTGCGCCTGGCCGTGCGGGGCCGCGGGGGCGGGCGCCGGCCCTTCTCCACCACCCCCGCCCGCCAGCACCTGGCGGAGATCGACGATACGGTCGAGCATCGCCCAGCGGAGCAGCAGCGTCTCGACCGCAAGCCGGGGATTGCCGCTCCGGCGGATCGCGGTCTCCTGCTCGGCGAGCAGCCTGAGCATGCGGAGCACGTCGCCGGCCTCGAGCCGATCGCGGTAGGCCTCGAGCGCCTCGCGCATCGCCTCGGTGAGTCCCTCCGGCTCGGCGCCCACCTGGAGCATGAGCAGGCCACGCAGCATCTCGGCGACGCCGCCCATGAACTCGGAGAGGTCGGCGCCCGCGTCCATCAGGCGCTGCACCAGCGGGAAGACGTCGGCCGCGCGCCGCTCCGCGACGATGCCCAGCACCGCGACGTAATGCTCGTCGCCGGCCAGGCCGAGGATCTCACGCACCCGGGCCGCGGTCACCGCGCCCTCGCCGAAGCTCAGGCACTGGTCCAGCATGGAGAGCGCGTCGCGCATGCCGCCGTCGGCGTGACGCGCGATGAGCGTGAGCGCGTCGTCGTCCGCCTCGATGCGCTCCGCCGCGAGCACCGAACGGAGCCGCTCGCGAATGGCGGCGGGGCCGATCCGCCGGAAATCGAACCGCTGGAGGCGGGAGAGGACCGGCGCCGCGGTGGCGGCGATCTTCTGGGGCTCGGTGGTGGCGAACACGAACACGACGCGGGGCGGCGGCTCCTCGAGGATCTTGAGGAGCGCGTTCCACGCCTCGCGGGTGAGCATGTGGGCCTCGTCCACGATGTACACCTTGTAGCGCCCCTCCGCGGAGGCGGCGTACATCGCGCGCTCCCGGAGCTCGCGCGCGTCGTCCACGCCGCGGTTGCTCGCCGCGTCGATCTCGACGACGTCCAGGTTCGCCGCGCCGTTCCAGATCCGCAGGCACTCCCCGCATTCGCCGCAGGGCTCACCCGATGCACCGCGGTTCGGGCAGTTGAGCGCCATCGCGAGAATGCGGGCGGCGGTCGTCTTGCCGACGCCGCGGGGCCCAGTGAGCAGGTACCCGTGCCCGACGCGCCCGCGCGCGACGGCGCCGCGGAGCACGGCGCTCACGTGATCCTGCACCAGGAGATCGCCGAAGCGTCTGGGGCGGTAGCGGCGGGCGAGGGCGATGTTCATAGAAGCAAAGAGAAGTGCCCCAGGCTCCCCGAAGCGACACCGGGCATCGCTTAGCGCTGCTACCGGCGAGGTCCTGACGCGGTTCGCGCGCCGGCGCCCTTCGGACCTGAGGCACCCGGAAGATAGGCGGCCGGCCCGCCGCAGGGTAGGCCGCGCGGGCGTCCCGCCGGATCACTTGCCGTTGGATCGGTACTTGCCGGCCACGTAGCGCCCGGTCCCGTCCGAGTCCCTCTTCAGGACCTCGAGGTACTTCCCATCCTCGGGCGCCATGGCCGGAGTTCCGCTGCCTTTCGGGGTCGTGACGAGCCGATAGTGGCCGACCTGATAGGCGAGGTTGCCCCGGCCCTCGACCAGCTCCTGGCCGCGGGGCACGTCCACGGTGTAGGCATCGAGGAGGC
>DASSOD010000048.1:0-15603 GCA_035700905.1 Gemmatimonadales bacterium
TGAAGGACACGGCGGGGTTCCACGGCTACGTGAAGGGCGATGCCAACGCCCCCGTGGAAATCACCGAGTACGCCGACTACCAGTGCCCGTTCTGCCAGACGTTCGCTACGCTGCAGATGCCCACCATCCGCCAGCGGCTCATCGAGACCGGGCGCCTCCGGTGGCGCTACCGCGACTTCCCGCTCTCCCAGCATCCCTACAGCCGGCTCGCGGCGCACTCGGCCGCCTGCGCGGACGAGCAGGGGAAGTATTGGGAGCAGCACGTCCGCCTCTACGAGGGGCAGCCCGACTGGGCCGCCTCGAGCAATGCCGCGCCGATTTTCCGGCGCTACGCGCAGGAGTCGGGGCTCGACCTGGCGCGTTACGACGCCTGCATGAAATCGGCGAAGTACGCCGGGCGGATCCAGGCCAGCTACGACGAGGGCGTCCGTGTCGGGGTGACCGCGACCCCGACCATTCTGGTGGGGGGCCGGCTCTACCAGGGACGGCTCGACTCGGACGCGATCGCGCGATTGGTGGACTCCCTCGCTCCGCAAACCGCGGCGCGATGACGCATCGCGCTGCCGCCGCGGCGTAGTCCGTGTCGGACGTTCCGGGTAAGGCGCCGCCCAACGGGCGTGTGCTCGCCGCCCTGGCGTTCGCCGCGCTGGGAGTCGTCTACGGCGACATCGGCACGAGCCCGCTCTACGCGGTCAAGGAGTGCTTCGGCGGCGACTTCGGCATCCCGCCCGAGCCGGCCAACATCCTCGGCATCCTCTCGCTCATCGTCTGGTCGCTCAACTTCGTCATCTCCTTCAAGTACATCGGGATCGTGATGCGGGCCGACAACCGCGGCGAGGGCGGGGTGTTGGCGTTGATGGCGCTGGTGCGGTCGCGCGGGATCACGCCCTCCCCGGCGGTGCGGCGGCTGCTCATCGGGCTCGGCATCTTCGGCGCGTCGCTGCTCTACGGGGACGGCGTGATCACGCCGGCGATCTCGGTGCTGGGCGCCGTGGAAGGCATCACCGTGGCGACTCCGGCGTTCCAGCGGTGGGTCGTCCCCATCACCCTGATCATCCTGGTGGCACTGTTCGCGTTCCAGAAGCGGGGAACGGCAGGGGTGGGCGCGGTGTTCGGGCCGATCATGCTGTTCTGGTTCATCGCGATCCTGCTGCTCGGAATCCGCGGGATTGCGCTCGAGCCGTCGGTGCTGCGCGCCGTGAATCCGTGGTACGCGTGGGACTTCTTCCTGCGGGACGGGCGGCAGGCGTTCCTGGTGCTCGGGGCGGTGGTGCTGGTCCTCACCGGGGGCGAGGCGCTCTACGCCGACATGGGCCACTTCGGCCGGCGGCCGATCCGGCTCGCCTGGTTCGGCCTGGTCCTGCCGGCGCTGCTGCTCAACTACTTCGGTCAGGGCGCCCTGCTGCTCCGGGATCCGGCCGCCGCCCGCAATCCGTTCTACTCGCTGGTGCCGCCGCCGCTGCTCATCCCGATGGTCGTGCTCGCGTCGGCCGCGGCGGTCGTGGCCTCGCAGGCGCTCATCTCCGGCGCGTTCTCGCTCACCCGCCAGGCGCTGCAGCTCGGCTACTGCCCGCGGGTGACGATCCAGCATACCTCGAGCACCGAGGCGGGGCAGATCTACATCCCGCAGGTGAACCAGGCGCTCGCGGTGATGTGCGTCGGGCTGGTCCTCGCCTACCAGTCGTCGGGCAACCTGGCGGCCGCGTACGGGGTGGCCGTGACCGGCACCATGACGATCACGACGATCCTCTTCTATGCGGTCGCGCGCGCGCGTTGGGGGTGGCCGCGCTGGCGCGCGCTCGCGCTCACGGCGCTCTTCCTGGTGGTGGACCTGGCGTTCCTGGGCGCGAACCTGACCAAGGTGCCGCAGGGCGGCTGGTTCCCCCTGGCGGTCGGCGTCGCGGCGTACACGCTGATGATGACCTGGAAGCGGGGGCGCCTCACCCTCGCCAACATCATGCGCGAGAACGGGCTGCCGATGGAGCTGTTCCTCCAGGACATAGCCCGGCGTCAGCCGCCGCGCGTGCCCGGCGTGGCGGTGTTCCTGACCTCGGATCCGAGCGGCGCGCCGCCGGTGCTGTTGCACCACCTCAAGCACAACAAGGTCCTCCACGAGCGCGTGATCCTGCTCTCGATCCTGGGCGAGGAGGTGCCGCAGGTCACCACCGCCGAGCGAACCGAGTGCAAGGCGCTGGGCCACGGCATTTACCAGGTCGTGTCGCGCTTCGGCTTCATGGAGACGCCGGATGTGCCCGGCGTGCTGCGGAGCCTGTCGGAGCCCGCGGGCGACTGTACGGCGATCCCGATCAATCTGATGCAGACCACGTTCTACCTCGGGCGCGAGACCCTCATCGCGACCGGTCACACGAGAATGGCGTCGTGGCGCAAGAAGCTCTTCATCTTCATGACGCGGAACGCCCAGTCCGCCACCGCGTTCTTCGGCCTGCCGCCGAACCGCGTGGTGGAGCTGGGCGCGCAGATCCAGCTGTAGCCGCCTAGGCTTCCTGCCCCTCGTACATCTCCTTCAGCCGGTTCACCACGTTCGGGTCCGCGAGCGTCGTCGTGTCGCCCAGCGCGCGCCCCTCGGCGATGTCCTTGAGCAGCCGCCGCATGATCTTGCCGCTTCGCGTTTTGGGTAGGTCCGCGGAGAAGAGGATGTCGTCGGGCTTGGCGATGGCGCCGATCTTCTTGGTCACGTGCTCCTTGAGGTCGTCCTTGAGCTGGGCGCTCGCCGTGTGGCCTTCCTTGAGGGTCACGAACGCCGCGAGCGCCTGTCCCTTGAGCTCGTGCTGCTTCCCGACCACGGCCGCCTCGGCGACCGCCGGGTGGTCCACCAGAGCGCTCTCCACCTCCATCGTGCCGATCCGGTGCCCCGCCACGTTCAGCACGTCGTCCACCCGGCCGAGGATCCACCAGTAGCCGTCGTCGTCCACCTTGGCGCCGTCGCCCGCGAAGTAGCGGCCGGGGAACCGGCTCCAGTAGGTCTGCCGATAGCGCTCGTCGTCGCCCCAGATGGTGCGGAGCATGCCCGGCCACGGGGCGGTGAGGGTGAGGAACCCGCCGCCCTTCTCCAGCGGGCGACCCGACGCGTCCACCAGCTCCGCGCAGATGCCCGGGTAGGGGATCGTGGCGGAGCCCGGCTTGGTGGTGGTGACGCCCGGAAGGGGCGTGATCATGATCCCGCCGGTCTCCGTCTGCCACCACGTGTCCACGATGGGGCAGCGCTCGCCGCCGATGTGTTCGTGGTACCACATCCACGCTTCCGGATTGATGGGCTCGCCGACGGTGCCCAGGAGCCGGAGCGAGGAGAGATCGTGCCGCGCCGGGAACTCGGGGCCCCACTTCATGAACGCGCGAATGGCGGTGGGGGCGGTGTAGAACACCGTGACGCCGTACCGGGCGACGATTTTCCAGAACCGGTCGCGCTCGGGCCAGTCGGGCGCACCCTCGTACATCAGCACGGTGGCGCCGTTGGTCAGCGGCCCGTACACCACGTACGAGTGACCGGTCACCCAGCCGACGTCGGCGGTGCACCAGAACACGTCGTCCTCACGCAGGTCGAACACGTATCTCGTGGTGGACGCGACCTGGGTGAGATAGCCGCCGGTGGTGTGCACGATGCCCTTCGGCTTTCCGGTGGTCCCCGAGGTGTACAGGATGAACAGCAACTCTTCCGCCTCCATCGGCGCGGGCTCGCACTTCGGGCTCTCCCCGTCGAGCAGGCGGTGCCACCAGTGGTCCCGGCCCTCGCGGAACTCCGCGAACGACTCGTCACCGGGGCCGTCCGGGCGCCGCCGGACCACGATGACGTCCTGGATGCTGGGGCACGACGCGAGCGCCTCGTCGGCGAAGCGCTTGAGCGGCACGATCTGGCCCCGCCGATACCCGCCGTCGGCGGTGATGAGGCAGGTCGCCTCCGCGTCGTTGATCCGGTCCCGCAGCGATTCCGCCGAGAAGCCGCCGAACACGACCGAGTGGATGGCGCCGATGCGGGCGCACGCCAGCATCGCGATGGCGGCTTCCGGGATCATGGGCAGATAGATTGCGACCCGGTCGCCCCGGGTGACGCCGAGCTGCTTGAGCGCGTTGGCGCAGCGGCCCACCTCGCGCGCCAGCTCCCAGTAGGTGAGCACGCGACGGTCCCCGGGCTCGCCCTCCCAGATGATGGCGGCCTTGTTCCGCCGGGGGCCGGCGAGGTGGCGGTCCAGACAGTTCGCGGCCGCGTTGAGCCGGCCGCCGCTGAACCAGCGCGCGTGGGGCGGGCTCCACTCCAGGACCTCCCCCCATGGCGTCATCCAGTCGAGCGCCCGGGCCTGCTCCGCCCAGAAGGCGATACGGTCGCGGCGGGCACGCTCGTACAGCTCCGGGGTGGCGCCGGCAGCGGCGGCGAATTTCGGCGGCGGCGGAAAGCGGCGCCGCTCGCTCAGCAGGGTGTCGAGTTGATCGGTCATACGCGACGGGCGGTGAAGGGAACTAGGAAGGTAGGGCGCGCGGGGCCGGGCGGCCAGAGCGCGGTTGCAGTTCTCCCGTCTCTGTCGCGGAGTGCGGTGAGGGGCGGCGGGGGAGGCGTGGTGCAGGCTTTTTCAACGGGGCGCGCGGCAACGAGTTGGGGGCACTGGCACCGGTCTCGCCTTTTCCGGCGGTGCGGTCCGAGAGGCCGCGAAGGACAACTGATCTTCCGCCCGATAAGAGCACACCCGGAGCGATCCGGGGCCGCAAAACTAGAGGTCTCATCCCACGACGGGGCAGGGCGGGGTGAGATAGCTCGGTGCCGAAGGTGGAACAGGGCCCGCGTTCGGGTTGCGCGCCAGCCTTGTCGGGTGTGGGGGGAGCGATGAACTCCGCGCACGCGACGGCTCGCGAATTGGCGGCACCCGAACGACTCGGCCTCGACACCCGGATCGCGTTCCGGAAGGCCGCGGTCGAGGTTCTGGACCAGCTCCCCGAGGGCACGGGGGAGCTGATCATCGAGCTCAAGCGCACCCGCCAGGTGGATTCGGCCGGCCTGGGCGTGCTCATGCTGATCCAGCGCCATGCCGCCGAGCGCCGCCAGACGGTCGTGCTCCGCAACCCCAGCGACGAGCTCCGCTTCCTCCTGGTCCTCACCAAGCTGGCCGATCTATTCCGCCTGGAGGCTCCCTAGTCCCCACGCGCCTCCCGCCCCCCACGCGAGCGCCCCTCTTCCCCTTGCGCCCAGCGCCTGGCGCCTCGCACCTTCCGCCTCGCGCCCCGCACCCACTGTCCGGCTGTCCGCCCGTCCGCCCCTGCCGTTCCCGCTATGGACGCTCCGCCCTAATCCGGTTATTGTCACCCTCTTGCAGGCCAGGCCCTGCCAGCCCCGCGCGGGCCTTCTGAAGGTGCCACCATGGAAAACGGTAAGGGGCGGCGGCGAATCCTCATCGTGGAGGACGAGCCGGCCCTTCGGCTCAGCTACGAACGTCACTTCACCTCGCGCTACGACTTGGTGTTCGCGAGCACCGGGGCGGAGGCGCTGGCCCGGCTCGCGGAACAGCGCCCCGACGTCGCGGTGCTCGACATGCGCCTGCCAGACACCGACGGCGTCGAGCTGCTCCGCCGGATCCGCCATATCAGCCCCGAGCTGCCCGTCATCATCACCACTGCGTACATGAGCATCGAGCCGCAGCTCAAGGTGCTCGACCTCCCGCACTCCGGCTACATCGTCAAACCCTTCCGTCTCGACGAGCTCGGCGCCCGGATCGATGCCGTCCTCTGACGGCCCGCTGCTGGAGGCCGTCGGATTGCACCGCTCGTTCGGCGCGGCGCGGGTGCTCCGCGGGGTGGACCTGCGACTGCTGCCGGGCGACGTGGTCGCGGTGGTCGGGCCGAACGGTGCCGGCAAGACGACGCTCCTGCGGCTGCTCGCGGGACTCACCCGGCCCACTCGGGGCGAGGTGCGGGTGCTGGGCGTGCCGCTCGAGCCCGGGGCGCCGGAAAGCCGGCGGCCCCTCGGCTTCGTGTCGGACCACTCGCTGCTGTACGACGATCTCACCATCCTGGAGAACCTGGCGTTCTCGGCGCGGCTCTACGGGCTCCACGATCCCGTCGGGGTGGCGCGCCGCGCGCTGGCGGAGGTGGATCTCGCGGCGCGGGCCGGCGACCGGCCGCGGGCGCTGAGCCGCGGCATGCTGCAGCGCGCCTCCATCGCGCGGGCGCTGCTGCACGGCCCGCGGGTGCTCCTTCTGGACGAGCCCTTTACGGGCCTCGACGCCCCGTCGGCCGAGCGGCTGCGCCGATTGGTCGGCGCGTGGAGCGCGGAAGGCCGCGCAACGGTCATCGTCACGCACCAGCTGATCGAGGCGTGGGAGCTCGCGACCCGCGTCGCCGTGCTGGCCGACGGCCGCTGGGCGCTGGAGGAGCGGCGCGCGGGCGATCTCGCGAGCTTCCTTCCGCGCTACCACGGGTTGATCCATGCTTGAGCCGGTCCGTCTCGCACTGGTCGTCGCGGCCAAGGACATCCGCGCGGAGCTCAGGAGCAAGACGGCCCTGCTCTCGGCGCTGGTGTTCGCGGCGCTGGTGCTGGTCATCTTCAACTTCGCGCGGGACCCGACGGCGCTCGCCGCGACCGACCTCGCGCCGAGCGCGCTCTGGGTGACGTTCGCGTTCGCCGCCATGGTCGCCATGAACCGGGCGTTCACGGTGGAGCGCGAGCACGGCGCGCTCGACGCGCTGCTGCTCGCCCCCGTGCCGCGGGGCGCGCTCTTCTGGGGCAAGCTGCTCGCGAACCTCGCGTTCGTGGCCGCGGTCGAGGCGGTCGCGCTTCCGCTGTTCGTGCTCTTCTTCAACGTGGACCTGGGGGGCGCGCTGCCCGGGATCATCGGGACGGCGGCGCTGGCGACGGTGGGGTTCGTGGCGGTCGGCACCATCTTCGGCGCGATGGCCGTGCGGACGCGCTTCGCCGAGCTCATGCTGCCGGTGCTGCTGCTTCCGTTCATGGTCCCGCCGCTCGTGGGCGCGGTCCAGGTGACCGCCCGCCTGCTCGCCGCGCGTCCGTTGAGCGAGATGCTGGGCTGGCTTAGGTTACTGGCGCTTTACGACGTGGTGTTCCTCACGCTCTGCACTCTCGCCTTCCGCGCGGTCGTGGACGAATGACCTCATCCCTCGAGCACCAGGCGGCCAGCCACGCGCCGCTGAGCCTCGACGCCGCCCGCCGCGTGATCCGCCGCGGATTCGCGATCACCGCGATCGCGCTGCTCGGGGTGGCTGCGACCTACGTCGTCGCGATCGGCTTCACCCCGGTGGAGGCCCACCAGGGCCTGGCGCAGAAGATCTTCTACGTGCACGTCCCCGCCGCCTGGGGCGCCCTGATGGCGTTCTCGCTGGTGGGGATCGTGAGCGCGCTCTACCTCTGGCTCGCTGATCCGCGCCTCGACCTGTTCGCGGCCGCGTCGGCGGAGGTCGGCGTGGCGTTCTCCGCCGTCATGCTGACCACCGGCCCGATCTGGGCCAAGCCGATTTGGGGCACCTGGTGGACCTGGGACGCGCGCCTCACGCTCACCCTCTTCCTCTTCTTCCTGTTCGTGGGCTATCTCGCGCTGCGTGCGGCGCTGCACGATCCGCAGGAACGGGCGCGGTTCAGCGCGGTGGTGGGGATCATGGGGCTCCTGCTCGTCCCGTTCATCCACCTGAGCGTGTATCTCTTCCGCACCCTCCACCCCCAGCCGGTGGTGCTCAAGCCCAGCGCGCCGTCCCTTCCCTGGGAGATGCTCCGCACGCTGCTCTTCTCGACCGCCGCGTTCACCCTGCTCTACGTCGGCTTCGTCACCGTCCGCTACGGCCTCGCGCTCGCCGCCGAGGCGAAGGCGCTGCGCGATGCCGGCTGAGCCGCCGGCCAACGGCGGGTATCTGGTCGCGGCCTACATCGTCGCGGCGGTGATCCTGCTGGGTTACGCGCTGAGCCTGTGGCGCCGCGCGCGGCGGATGCTCTGATGCCCCCGCGCTCACGGCCGGCCGCTGCATCCCGTCGCCCCGCGGTCACTCCGGACGCCGGAGCACCAGGCAGGCGTTGATCCCGCCGAATCCGAAGGAATTGCTGAGCACGAACTCCGGCGCGCCCTCCCGCCCCTCGTCCCTGAGGTAGTCCAGGTCGCACGCCGGGTCGGGGGACTGGAGGTTCACCGTGGGCGGGAGCCAACCGCGGCGCAGCGCGAGCGCGCAGATCGCCGCCTCGATGGCGCCGCTCGCGCCGAGGGCGTGCCCGTAGTACCCCTTCGTGCCGCTCAGCGCGAGCCGCCGCGCGTGATCGCCGAACACCTGCTTGATCGAGCCGGTCTCGGTTGGATCGTTGAGCGGCGTGGACGAGCCGTGCGCGTTGATGTACCCGATCTCGCCTGGCTCGAGGTGCGCCTCCCGCAATGCGAGCCGCATCGCGCGCGCGGCCTGCCGCCCGTCCGGCCGGGGCGCGGTCATGTGGTGCGCGTCGTTGGTGAGCCCGTAGCCGCACACCTCGGCGTAGATCGGCGCCCCGCGCGCGAGGGCGCGACTCCGCTCCTCCAGCACCAGCACCGCCGCCCCCTCGCCCATCACGAACCCGTCGCGGCCCCGGTCGAAGGGGCGGCTGGCGTGCTCGGGATCGTCGTTGCGGGTGGACATGGCGCGAATGATGGCGAACGCGCCGAAGCAGAGCGGGGCGAGCGGCGCCTCCGCGCCGCCGGCGATCATCGCCTCAGCCTCGCCCCGCGCGATCGCGCGAAACGCCTCGCCCACGGCGATCGTGCCCGACGCGCAGCTCATCCCGTTGGTGGAGTTGGGCCCGCTGAAGCCGAACTCGATGGCTACGTTGCAGCTCGCCGCCCCCGCGAAGACGGTGAGCGCGAGCGCCGGATCGACCGAGCGCGGACCGTGCTGGAGGTACTCGCGGTACTGCGCCTCGCCGAAGGCGACCCCGCCCAGCGCGGTGCCCATCATCGCGCCGACGTCGTCCGGGTTCTCCCGCGCGGGATCCATCCCCGCGTCCCGCAGCGCCAGGCGGGCGGCGGCGATGCTGAACTGCGCGAACCGGTCGAGCCGGCGCGCCCGCCGTTCCTCCAGGAAGTCGTTCGGGAAGAAGTCGTCCACCTGCGCGGCGATGCGGCTCTTGAACGGCGTCGGGTCGAAGCGCGTGATGCATCGAACCGCCGACCGGCGGGCCTTGAGCCCCGCCCAGAGAGCGTCGGCGCCGATGCCGATCGGGGTGACGGCGCCGATGCCCGTCACCACCACGCGGCGCGCGTCAGCCGGCATCGGGCGCCTCCACCGCGCGGCGGATCCCCGCCAGCGTGCGGGACGCGATCCCGTGGATGAACACGGGTCCGATCACCCACTCGGCCGCAGGCCGCCGGATGACCGGCCAGCGCGGCCCCTCCCATTCGTGCACGATCCTCACCTCCGTCCCCCCGTTCACCCGCGCCAAGCTCCACTCGACGTCCATGCCTGCCGTGATCCCGCGCACGTGCCGGAACCGAATCCGGGGCGCGCCCGGCTCGATCCACATCTCCGATACCCACCACGTGGGGTACCGCAGCGGGCCGAAGGGGCGCCACGCGGCCATCTCCACAACGCCGCCGTCCGGCCGCCGCTCGAGCATCGTGACCCACCGGTAGTGCCGGAGCAGCGCCGGCCAGCGCTCGACATCCGCCGCCGTCCGGAAGACGCGCTCGATCGGCGCCGCCATGCCGAGCCGGTCCTCGGTGCGCATCACGCGGGGGCCGGCTCCCAGGTCGCGACCAGCCGGTAGCCTGGCCGGCGCGCCACGTGCCCCCGCACCCCCGCCCGTTCGAGGAGACGAGCGAGCTCGCGCGCGGTGTACCCCCGCTGGATGGAGGTCACGCCGTCGGCGCGGGTGTGGGGATCGAACCGGAGCAGCCGCGCCCCGACCCGGAACGCTACGGCGCCGAGCCGCGCGCGCCGCAGGTCGGCCACGACCACGCCCATGCGGGCCAGCCGGGTGCAGGTGCGGAAGAGCTCGACCACCGACTCCGGCTCGAAGTGGTGCGCCACCTGGCTCACCAGCACGAGGTCCACGCTCCGCTCGGCGATGGGCGGCTGCCCGGCGCACCCGAGCACGACCGGAATGCCGCGGCCGGAGGCCAATCGCGCCGCGACCCGGTTGCGCTCGAGGCCGAGCGGCACGATGCGGATCCGGTGGCGCGCGCCCCATGCGACGGCGGCCCGCGGTCCGTCGCCCAGCCCGGTGCCGAGGTCGAGCAGCGTGACGGTGCTGCCGGGCGGCACGCCCCGGAGGACGCGCGCGAGGCCGTAGCGCAGCGCGGCGAGCCCGCCGAACCACCGGTTGGCGCGCGCGATGTTATGCAGCGATGCCTCGACCTCCCAGGGGACGGCCGAGGGATCGTCCAGCAGTTCGGCGCCGATGCGGCGGATGGCGAGCCGGGGCACGGCGCCTCCTCAGGCCAGTGCGGCGTAGCCGCCGCGATAGTAGAGCAGGGGACGTCCCTCGCCGGCCGAGCCGCCGACGACCCGGCCGACGACGATGGTGTGATCGCCCGCCTCGTGCATGGCGAAAATGAGGCACTCGATGTGCGCCAGGGCGCCGTCGAGCAGCACGCCGCCCTCCGGGCTCAACTGGTATCCCACGCCGTCGAAGCGATCGTCGTGCGGGTCCGCGAACCGCCGCGAGAGCGCCTCCTGGTTGGAGGCGAGCACGTTGGCCACGAACCGGTCGCTCTTCGTAATGATGGGGTGCAGCTCCGCGCGGTGATCCACGCACACCGAGACGAGCGGCGGGTCGAGCGACACCGAGGCGAGGCTGTTCGCGGTCATGCCGTGGAGCCTGCCGTCGGAGCCGACGACGGTGATCACCACCACGCCGGTCGCGAACCGGCCGAGGAGCTGGCGAAACTCGGGAGCGTCCACGTCACGCACGTCAGAGCACCATGCGGAGCAGAAAGCGCGGGTCGAGCACCGCGCGGGCGGGCACGAAGTCGCCGGTCACGCCGATGAGCGTATGGGCCATGTCCGGACGGGCCCCGAGGCGGCGCACGGCGCGGTCGAACAGCGCGGGCCACGCCATCGCGTAGCCGATGAGCCGCTCCACCGCCCACTTGCCCGCGAAGCTCCGCCGGCGGGCGGCGCGGTAGCCGGCGAGCCGGCCCGCGGTGACCGGCCCCCCGTGCGCGAGCGCGGCGCCGCCATGCTCGGCCACCAGCTCGGCCCCGCGGAGCGCGCTGCACACGCCTTCGCCGGTGAAGGGGTCGAAGAAATCGGCGGCGTCGCCCACGAGCAGCGCGCCGTCGGTCACGACCCGCCGCGCGCGGACGTCGAAGGGGCCCGTCACCATCACCGGCCGCACCAGCCGCCGCGGATCCACCCGCGGGCGGACCCGCGGAAACGAGCGCAGCGCTTCGAAGAAGAACTCCCGGGCGCGCCCGCGCGCCCGCGCCGCCGCGTCGGCCGGAACCACGAGCGCGACGTTCACGAGGTCGGGACCGACCGCGTTGAGCCCCACGTAGCCGGCGCCGCTCACGTGCATCTCCGCCGAATCCCCCAGGCCCGGCAGGGAGGTGAGGTGCGCCACGAACGCGACCCGGCGCAGGGGCCCACGCCGCCGCCCGCCGAGGCGCCGGGCGACGGTCGAGCGGAGCCCATCGGCGCCGACCGTGAGCCGGGCGCGGATGGTCCGCCGGCCCTCGGTCGCCCGCACGACGGCTCCGCCGACGCTGCCGTCCTCGAGCCGCAGCAGCTCCTCCAGCGGGGATCGCTCCAGCACCTCTGCACCGGCCTCGCGCGCCGCCAGGACCAGGCGGTGGTCCAGCACCCGCCGAGACACGCTCATGCCGCGGGGGCGGAAGGGCGGGGGGCTCGCCTCGGCGAAGAGGCCGTGGAGCCGCGCGCCGCGGGGCCCGTGCACTACGGTTCCCGCGAGCGGCCTGGCGCCCGCGCGCTCCAGATCGGCCACCACCCCGAGCCGATCGAGCACTCTCACCGCCTCCGGGCTCAGATACTCCGAGCATGCCTTGTCGCGCGGGAATGCGGCGCGATCGACGGCGACGACGGAGTAGCCCTGTCGCGCGAGCAGCGCGGCGGTGGCGCTTCCCGCGGGCCCCGCGCCGATGACGAGCACGTCTATCTCAGGCACGGCCCGGAAGGGCGGGCCGGCCGGCCGCACGTCGCCCCGCGGCGCGTCACCCCACACGGCTGAACTCGTCCTGGCCGAGCCGCAGCGCGTCTTCGGCCGGAAAGCTGTAGTCCATCGTGAAGGTCACGGGTCCGGCGGCGCCCGCGTAGGTGACCGTGACGGTGCTCCGATCGGCCACCCAGGTGCAGGGCCGGTCGCTGGTGAACTCCACGCCGTTGTCGATCGTGAGGAAGCTCTGCAGGCAGACGCCGTCCGCGCCGAAGCGCCAGGTGACCGTCTGAATGGTGGGAAGAAACGCGGTGACCACGCCGCGCCAGGTCCCGACGAGCGGGGAGACGGAGGGCCGGGCCGGCTCGGTGGGCGTCTCGCCCGCGCCGCTCGGCGGGGTGGGCCCGGGGGCGACGGGCTCGGTCGGCTCGCCGCCGCAGGCGCCGATCACCCCCGCACAGGCGAGAGCCAGGCCCACGCGGCCCAACCCGCGGCCGCGGCGGCGCCGGTTGCGATCGCGTTCACCCCGTCGTTCGTGAGCCACGCCAGCCCTCCCCTCCGAAGCGTTCGAGCGCCGCAGCGGTGCGCGCGCCGCTCGGACCCCACCCCACACGCGGGGCACTCGAAGCGCCCCTGCAGGCCGGCGCCGAGCGCCGAGTCGAGCACCATCCCTCCGAAACCTACCAGAGTGCCCACGGGAAGCAGCCCGGGGGCCCGGGCGACCCCCGCCGCGGTCCCGGCCACCAGCATGGCCCCGACCGCCGCGGCCAGCGTGCCGGGCGCCGTGACGCCTCCGTTCGTGCCCGGCGGCACCGCGCGCCACGAGAGCAGGTGACGCGGGGGGTGGCGGCTCCATGCACCCCCGGAGGTGGCCCAGGTATCGGCGGCGGCGGCGGCGAGGCTCGCCGTCACGATCCAGAGCGCGAGGCTGGGCTCTCCCCACGCGAGCAGGGAGCCGAGTGCCGCCGGCCCTCCATTGGCCAGGACCTGCCAGGGGTCGCGCCGATTCCCCTTGGCGTCGGCTTCCGGGGCAACCCGCGCCGGCGCCGCGCCCGACATGAGGCTGGCGGAAACGAAAAAGGCGGCAAGCGCCGCCCCTCCCGCCCATCCCGCGGCCCCGAGCACGACGGTACCGACCACCGACGCGGCGAGCGCGCCGGCTCCGCTCAGCGCGCCGGCGCGCCACCCCGCGCCGGCGATCGCGGCCGAGAGGAGCGCGGCGAGGCCGAGGCCGGGAATGCGGAGCTCAGGAGGGATCGGGCGTACGGAGACGGGCGAGGATCTTGAGGCGGAGCCGCTCGGGGCAACACTGCCCGCCCGCCTTGCGCTCCAGCATCAGCAGGAACTTGCGCTCGTACTCGGCGTGATCGAAGCAGTGGCGGCAGCGCTGGAGGTGTGCGGTGATCAAGTCGGCCGATTCGGGCGTGAGCTCCTGCTTGAGGTAGTCCTGCAGAAGCTCGATCGCCTCGCGGCAGTTCATGCGCTCGCTCATGGCCGCGCTTCCGGCGCCGGTCTGGGCTTCAGGTATCCCATCTCCACCGCGTAATCGTACAGCGTCCTCTGCAGTTGGCGTCGCGCGCGGAAGAGGCGCGACTTCACCGTGCCGATCGGCAGTCCCAGCACCTCGGCGATCTCGGCGTAGCTCATGTGCTCCACGTCGCTCAGGACCAGCACCTCGCGGAAGTCGTCGGGGAGGGCGTCGATCGCCTCCAGCACCTTCGCGTCCACGATCTGGTCGAAGTACGCGCCCTCGGGATCCTCGTCCGCGGCGGGCCGGAACGCGGCCAACGGCTCTGCGGCCTCGATGTCCATCGCGATCGGCTCGCGCTGGCGGCGGCGGTAGTCGTTGATGAACGTGTTCCGCAAGATCGTGAACAGCCAGCTGCGGACGCTGGTTCCGGGCTGGAACCGGTGCCAGGCCCGGAACGCCTTGAGCACGGTGTCCTGGACCAGGTCCTCCGCCCGCATCGGATCGGTCGTGAGCCGCAGGGCGAGCCGGTAGAGGCTGTCGAGCTGCGGGAGCACCTCGGCCTCGAACGTTTGGGGGGCGGCGGACGGCTGGCTCATTCCGCAATGTTCCCGGGGCCTTCCCCGCGCGCAAGGACCCCTGGAGCGCCCGGGGGCCCGCGGCTATGTTCCGCGCCGTCGCCCGTGGCGAACCGCGCCCGCTCCCCCGACCTCCCGTGCCCGACACTCCCTCGGTTCCAGCCAGCCTGCCGTTGAGCCTCCTCGAGGCGATTCGCAACCTCGATACCCCGGTGGAGGACGGGCTCGAGGTGCTCGCGGAGGAAATGGTGCAGCGCCGGCTCGGCTTGAGCTCGACGGTGGCCGCCCGCATCAACCGCTACCGCGGGGCCGCCGCCCGCGAGGGCGTCGTGCCCGGCGACGAGCTCGTGTCGGTGCTGCGTCTGGTCGGGCGGCGCCCCGACGCCGCGCTGGTGTTCGCCGATGCGGGGCGCCGGGCGGCGCGCTACGCGGTGCGCGCGGGCGCCCGCACCGCGCAATCGCTCATCCGGCTCGGGCCGCCGGGGTTGGCGCGTCGGGTCGCGGTCCGTACCGTGCGCCGGCTCGCGCGGGGCTACTTCGGCGCGGAGGCGCCGGCGGGCGGCCCGGAGCTCGAGTTCCGCATGTCCGACTCGCTCTCGGTCGTCGCGCTGCCGGACGGCGCCGGGTGCGGGTTCTACGGCGCCGCGTTCGGCGAGCTGCTCCGCTCGCTCGCGGGCTTCGAGGGCGCGATGGTGCACGAGCGCTGCCGGGGCCGCGGCGATCCGGCGTGCGTGTGGCGCGCGCAGCGCGCGGGAGGGTACGAATGAGTCCGTTCAGCGGGCTGGATCGGGCGGAGCTCGCGGCGGCGCTCGACGAGGCCGGCGCCGACGCGTGGTTGATCTACGACTTTCGCGGCGTGAACCCCGTCGCCGCGCGGGTGCTCGGCTTTCCGGGCATGGGCACCCGCCGGATCTTCGTGCTGCTGCCGAGCGAGGGCGAGCCGGTCGCGGTGGCGCATCGGGTCGAGATCCGTTCGGTGGACGGCTTCCCCGGTCGGGTGGTCCCCTACGCCAGTTGGAGCGAGCTGCACGAGGCGCTCGGCGGCATCGTCGCCGGGCGGACGCTCGCGATGGAGGTGTCGCCCGAGGACGCGGTGCCCTACCTCGACCGCGTCCCCTACGGGGTGGTCGAGCTGGTGCGCCGGCTCGGCGCCCGTGTGGTTCCCTCCGGGCCGCTCGTCTCCCGCTTTGCCGCGCGCTGGACCGAGGCCGAAATGGCGGATCATCGGGCGGCGGCGGAGATCCTCTCCGACGTGGCGCGGGCGGAGTTGGCGCGGGTCGCGCGCGGCCCGACGGTCCGGGAGACGGTCGTTCAGCGGCGCGTGGTCGAGGCGCTCGGCGCGCGCGGATTGGTGTTCGATCACCCCCCCATCGTCGCGTTCGGTCCCCATGCGGCCAACCCGCACTACGAGCCGGTCGCCGGGCGCGACGCCGAGCTCCGGGCCGGCGACGTGATCCTGATCGATCTTTGGGGGAGCC
>DASSOD010000049.1:0-4806 GCA_035700905.1 Gemmatimonadales bacterium
ATGCTTCAAGGTGATGTGGAACCGCACGCAGAAGGCGACCCGCCAGCGGTGCTCCAATCTGGTCCACCGGTCCGCCGCGTCGCGGACCACCGGCGTCCGGGCGACCCACGCCGCCGCGCGCGCCTGGAACGAACGCCACTCCGCCCGCCAACGGGCCAGCGTGCGCTCGAGCCGCGTCCGCCGATGCCAGTGTGACGTGGGTATCATGATCACGCGAACGGCCCCCTGAGCCTACCGCCACCTCGGGACGTCCTAACCCTGCACCGCGCGGGTCAAAGGGGTCGTGAGGTAGGTCACAGGATCAGCGGGGCGCGCCCTCGGAGGGGTAGCGCGTGACCCACGCGCGAAGCGAGTCGGGCGAGAGGAGCTGCAGGGAGTCGCTGATCGCCTGCACCGCGCTCAGCACCGCGGCGAGATCGTCCTTGTTGGTGCCGGGAGGCAGCGCGCTCACGATGATCTGGAGCTGGTTGCGCACCCGGTCCTGGAGCATGCGGCGCACCAGCTCGATGGTGTGGCGGGTGTTGCGCTGGATGGCCCAGAAGGACACGCCCTGCAGCAGCACGACGGCGAGCGCCACGATGGCGAGCTCCTGGGTGTTGGTGCCGATCTCGATCAGCAGCGGCAGGGTGAGCGCGATGACGAATCCGATGCCGGCGATGATCAAGTCGAAGATGGCCAGGGGGCGGCGCATGGCGAGGTCCGGGAGCGATGTTGCGGCTGGTGCTGCCTGCGATGGTGGGTACTACGCCGGCCCCGGGCCGGCTGCTGGGGGGCCCGACGGCGGCCGATCACGCGGGCATTCGCGTCCCCGCCGCCGCAGCGCCCCCGCCTTCGGATGCCCACCGGAGCGGCCGCCCGCTGAAGTGCGGCGGCGGCGAGAGCCCGAGCGCATCGTACACGGTCGGCGCAAGATCCAGGACATGCCCTCCGGCGAGTGCGGATCCCGCCGCCACTCCCGGCCCACACACCACGGCGAACCCATCGGGGCGATGGTTGCCGCTTCGCCCACTCGGGTTGGCGCCCGGCGCCGGCATGGGAATGATCCCGAAGCGAGGCGAGGCGATTCCCCGCTGCGCGTACACCGGGGACTCGGCCCATTGCACCAGGAGATCGGGCAGCGCGGATAGCCGCCCGCCGCCGGGGTAGAGCGCGTCCGTGCGCGCCAGGTCGCGCACGACAGGCTCACCGGTGTCCGCGTCCACGAACGTGCGGAGGCCGTCGGATATCTCCTCGCACAGCGCGTCGAAGTCGGCGCCGGGCTCGACCACGCCCGCCGCCTCGCGGCCTCGCAGGTTGATCCGGATGTAGCCCTGCAGATCGGCCACCAGCGGGAAGGCGCGGGTGCGCGACCAATCCACGGCGCCGAGCCGCCAGAAGGCCGTCAGCCGGTCCTGCACGCTCGCGGGGAGCCTCCGCTTCACCGCGTGGCGCCACTCGTTCGGCACCAGCTCGCGGAGCCGCTTGAGCCCACTCCGCCGAACCGGTTGCCCGGCCCCGCTGTCCCGGGCGAGGACCCGCCGGAGCATCTCGGGGAGCACGTCGGTGCGGCAGGTGTTGGGCCCCATGCCGTGGAGTGAGAACACGATGAGGAGCGCGTCCGGCCCGGCCGCCTCGGCGAGCCGCCCCACCGCCTCGTCGCACGCGCGATACACCTCCCGGAGCGCGCCCGCGTACTCCACCCGCTCCGCGGGGCTCACCGCGCCCGCCACCCCGGTCTCGTCCCAGAGCTTGTGGCCGCACCGGTGGGTGGCCGTGAATCCGACGAGGCAGAGGTCCCACGGATCCGCGCGCATGAGCGCGAGCGCCAGGTCGGCGAGGCTCTGCGTGGCCGCGCACTGCTCGTCGCGCTGCGCCAGCAGGCGCCGCACCGGCTGCATCACGAACTCCTCGTCGGTGCGAGGCGACGGACCGACCTCCCGCGCGGCCCAGGTCAGGAGATCGGCGGGGTAGGCGCTGGGCGGCACGAGGCCGTCGTGCGTGGCCCAGCCGGAGATCTCGACTCCGCCGAACGGCCCCGGCGCATAGGTGAGCGGCAGGTCTACGGCGATCACGCGAAGATCCCCGCCCAACGCGCGCCAGAAGGGCGTGAGCGGGAGCCAATCGGGCGTGGGCCGGACGGTTTCCATCCGCTCGGGCCGCCAGCCGAGATAGTGATAGAAGCCGTGCGCGCCGGGATGGGTGCCGGTGTAGAAGGTGGGCCAGGGCGAGCCCACCAGCCAATCGGCGCTCGATCGAATCCGGCCGTAGGCGCCGTCCTGGCGAAGCGTGGCAAGGTGGGGGAGTGTGCCGTCGGCGGTCCACCGCTCCACCAGCTCCGGCTCCGCCGCGTCGAGTCCGATCAGCAGCACCCGTCGTGCCCGCCGCGCCGTCATCCGAGCACCACCTCGGCGCCACCCGCCGCGAGCGAGGCCCGGGCGGCATCGAGCGCGCGCGCCACGGCCACCCCGTCGGCCGCGCCGGCCGTGGGCTGGTCCAACCGGCGCGCCACCGCGACGAAGGCCTCGAGCTGCCGCTCGTAGGATCGGCGCATCGCGCTCCGCCGGCGGCGGACCCTGCGCGCCAGGCGATCGCCGGCGTCGAGCGCGCGGCGCAGGGACCCG
Organism: Gemmatimonadales bacterium; assembly: GCA_035700905.1. GTDB lineage: Bacteria > Gemmatimonadota > Gemmatimonadetes > Gemmatimonadales > GWC2-71-9 > DASQPE01. Next base: position 2,601 of record DASSOD010000049.1, read on the forward strand.
CCGGCCGGACCGATGCGCTCAGACCCCGCCGCGAGCCGCCACACGATTCCGCTCCTCGAGATCCACATCGTCTCCTCCGTTGTGGCGCCGCGGGCGACGCGACACTCGGCCCGCACCTCGTGCCCGAGCCGCACCCGCAAGAGAAACCCGTCCGGCCCGTCCGGGCGGGCGCGGATGGCGGTGATCTCGCGCCGGAAGAGGAAGCGAAGGAGGTCGAGCTGGTGGCTGGCGAGATCGCCGAGCAGCTCGCCGGGCCCCGACACCGCGTCCCACCGCGCCGGCTCCGCCCTGAACACGAGCCGCGCCGCCGCCGGCGCGCTCGCCATGGCGGCAAGCACCGTCCGGAGCCGCTCCGCCGGCTGCCAGTGCCGCCGGTTGAAGCCGACCGCGAGCGGCACGTTTCGCGCCGCTGCGAGGGCCGCGAGCGCGGCCGCCTCCGCTCCGGTGGGCGCGAGCGGTTTTTCGACCAGCGCCGGCAGCCCCGCCTCGAGCGCGGCGCGCACCGATTCGACGTGCGCGTCGGGCGGCGTCGCCACCACGACCGCGTCGGCCGCACCCGCGGCGAGCATCGCATCGAGCGAACCGAACGCCCGGCACTCGCCTCCGGCGGGCGCCACGAGCGCGCGGCGCTCCGGCCGCGGGTCCACCACCGCGGCGAGGCGGGCCCCCGGCGTGCGCGCCAGCGCGGGCAGGTGCAGTCGCTCCGCCGCGCGGCCGCACCCGACGATGGCGATGCGCACTTCGCCGCTCATGCCGCCGTGCCGCTCGGCGCCGCGGGAAGTGCGGGCTCCTTCGCGCCTGCCGCGGCGCGGGCTCGGAGCCCGCGCCGGAATCCGACCGCCCACGCCGCGAGTCCGGCCGCGACCACCGGAAAGAAGAGCAGCAAGCGAGGCAGCCTGGCCGGGTGCCACCGCGCGGTCCGGCCGAGAATGTAGCCGAGTCGCTTGAGCATCACCGCGGGGATGGCCGCCGCGTAGGCGCCGGCCCGGAGCTGGAGTGGCGAGAGGTGCAGCCCGAGGAGCCCGCGTGCGTACCCGAACCCCGCCTGGTGACGGAGCATCGCGCCGAGCTGCCGCCGCCCTTCGTGCCGCACTTGCGCGGCGCGGACGAACCTGAGCCCGCCGGGCCACCGGACGAGTGCGAGGCCGGTGAGCAGGACGTCCTCGCCCATGCCCACCGCCGGCGCCGGAAATCCGCCCAGCGCGGCGAAGTCCGCCGTCCGGATCATCAGGTTGCAGCCCGGGAAGTACCGTGCCGGGCCGTCCGGCCGGGCCGGCGCGAAATCGGCGAACTGGAGCAGGTTGTCGCTGGCCGCGACCGGGTGCCACGGGAGCAGGTCGAGCACCGGGCCGCCCGCGATGCGGGCGCCGCCCGAGAGCGCGGCGAGCCCCGCCGCGAGCCAGCCGGGCTGCGCGGCGCAGTCGGCATCGATGAACGCGAGCACGCCGCCCCGCGCCCGCGCCGCGCCGAGGTTCCGCGCGGCGGCCGGGTCGAGCGGCGGCTCGGCCCCGCGCACGCTCTCGCGCCGCACCAGGCGCACGCCGTCCGCCGCGCGCGCCGCGGCCGCCACCGACTCGTCGTCGGCGCTGTCCACCACCAGCGTCTCGAAGGGCACGTCCACCCGCTGCCGCGCGACCGACGCCAGGCACGCGTCGAGCGCCCGCGCGTGGCCGCGACACGGCACGATCACCGAGATCACCACATCTTGCGGCTGCGGCTCGCGCGGCTCATCGCGCTCCGCGTCACGCATTGGGCACGAGCTCCGGCGCCGGCGGCGCGACGGCGAGGCGCAGGCGCGCGCGGCGGATCGCCTGCTGCACCACGGCGAGGAGGCCGGCTGCCCCGAGCGCTTCGGTGGCGACGGTGCTCCAGGCCGCGCCGACCACGCCGTACCTCGGGATCACGAGCAGGTTGAGCGCGACGTTGGCGACGAACGCGCCCGCGAGCACCCACACCGCGGCCCGCTCCGCGTGGAGCGCGGCCGCGAGAAACGTCGCGATCACGCCCAGGTACACCGGCGCGGCCGCGACCGCGAGTACCCGAAGCGCCGGCACCGCGTCGCGATAGCGCTCGCCCCACACGAGCGGAACGATCGGATCGGCCGCGAAGAGCCCCACGAGCGTCACCATGAGCCCGAGCCCCGTCGCCGCCAGCGCGAGGCGCGTACGCGCCCGGCCGAGCCCGGCCCATTCGCCCCGCGCGGCGA
>DASSOD010000050.1:0-16902 GCA_035700905.1 Gemmatimonadales bacterium
CGACCTCCAGCACGTGCTCGCCGTGGCGACCGCCATCGGCAAGCACCTCAACGAGTGGAAGGTGGTGGTCACCAAGTCCACCGTGCCGGTGGGCACCGCGGCCAAGGTGCGCGCCGCCATCGAGGCGCAGAGCCGCATTCCGTTCGCCGTCTGCTCCAACCCGGAGTTCCTGAAGGAGGGGGCGGCCATCGAGGACTTCATGAAGCCCGACCGGGTGGTGATCGGGGTGGACTCCGACGCCGCGCGCGAGGTGATGAACGAGCTCTACTCGCCCTTCGTGCGCACCGGCAACCCGATCATCTTCATGGACATCGCATCCGCCGAGGTCACCAAGTACGCCGCCAACGCGATGCTCGCGACCCGAATCTCCTTCATGAACCAGATCGCGGAGTTCTGCGAGCGGGTCGGCGCCGACGTGAAGATGGTGCGGCAAGGCATCGGCACCGACCGGCGGATCGGCCCGGCGTTCCTCTTCCCGGGGCCGGGCTACGGCGGCTCCTGCTTCCCCAAGGACGTGAAGGCGCTGATCCACTCGGCGGAAGGGGCGGGCATCACCTTCGATCTGCTCTGCGCGGTCGAGGCGGTGAACGAGCGGCAGAAGCTCGTGCTCTTCCGCAAGGTGGTGGACGCGCTGGGCGACGATCTGGCCGGGCGCAGGGTGGGCGTGTGGGGGCTCGCGTTCAAGGCCGAGACCGACGACATGCGCGAGAGTCCGGCGATCCCGCTGCTGGAGTCGCTGCTCGCCGCGGGCGCGGAAGTGCGGGTCCACGACCCGAAGGCGATGGAGAGCGCCCGGGCGTACTTCGGCGACGTGATGCACTACGCCCGCGATCCGTACGACGCCGCCGAGCGCGCGGACGCCCTGGTGATCGTCACCGAATGGCTGGTCTACCGCAACCCCGACCTCGACCGGGTGCGGGCGCTCCTCCGCCGGCCGCTGGTCATCGACGGCCGCAACCTCTACGAGCCCGACCGCATGGCCGCGCTGGGGTTCGAGTATCACGGGATCGGGCGGAGGACCCCGTGAGGGTCCTGATCACGGGGGCCGGCGGGTTCCTGGGATCGCACCTCGCCGACCGCTTCCTCGCCGACGGGCACGAGGTGATCGGCGTCGACAACTTCATCACCGGCAGTCCGGACAACATCGCGCACCTGATCGGGAATCCGCGCTTTTCGTTCTTCCAGCACGACGTCACCAACTACATCTACGTCGCGGGCCCGCTCGACGGGGTGCTGCACTTCGCCTCCCCGGCGAGCCCGATCGACTACCTCGAGCTCCCCATCCAGACGCTCAAGGTCGGCTCGCTCGGCACGCACAAGGCGCTCGGGCTGGCCAAGGCCAAGCGCGCCCGCTTTCTCCTCGCCTCCACCTCGGAGGTGTACGGCGACCCGCAGGTGCACCCGCAGCCGGAGACCTACTGGGGCCACGTGAACCCGGTGGGGCCCCGGGGCGTATACGACGAGGCCAAGCGCTTCGCCGAGGCCATGACGATGGCCTACCATCGGTACCACGGCGTCTCCACCCGCATCGTGCGGATCTTCAATACCTACGGGCCGAGAATGCGGGCGCGCGACGGGCGTGTGGTCTCGAACTTCATCGTGCAGGCGCTCAAGGGCGAGCCGCTCACCATCTACGGCGACGGCTCGCAGACCCGCTCGTTCTGCTACGTCTCGGATCTCATCGAGGGGATCTACCGGCTGTTCCACAGCGACCGGCCCGAGCCGACCAACATCGGCAACCCGAATGAGTTCACCGTCCGGGAGCTGGCCGACGCGGTGCTGCGGCTCACCGGATCGCGATCGAGCATCGAGCGCCGCCCGCTCCCCGAGGACGATCCCAAGGTGCGCCGGCCCGACATCACGATCGCGCGGACGGTCCTTCGCTGGGATCCCGGGGTGCAGCTCGACGAGGGACTCCAGCGCACGATCGCGTTCTTCCGGGAGCGGCTGGCCGCATGACCCGCGTCCTGGTCACGGGGGCCGCGGGGTTCATCGGGTCGCATCTCGTCGGGGCGCTCGCCTCCCGCGGGGACGAGGTGGTGGGACTCGACAACTTCGACCCCTTCTATCCCCGGGCCATGAAGGAGCGCAACCTGGCGGAGGTGGGCGAGCGGCCCGGCCTCTGCTTTCACGAGCTCGACATGCTGGACGTGGAAAACGTCTCGAGACTGCTCACGCCGGAGACGGTCGTGGTGCACCTCGCGGCCAAGGCCGGGGTGCGCCCCTCGATCGCGGATCCGACGGGGTACGCGCGGGCCAACGTGGCCGGCACGGCGGCGGTGCTCGAGGCGGCACGGCAGAGCGGCGTGGCGCGGATCGTGTTCGGGTCGTCATCTTCGGTGTACGGCGACGCGACCCCCGTGCCGTTCCGGGAGGACGCGGCCGCCATCGATCCCGTCTCGCCCTACGCCGCGACCAAGCGGGCGGGCGAGCTGCTGGTGGCCTCGCTCGCGCCGATCCACGGCTTTCGGGTCGCGTCGCTCCGCTTCTTCACCGTGTTCGGGCCGCGCCAGCGCCCCGACCTCGCGATTCACTCGTTCGCCCGCCGCATGGCGGAGGGGAAGCCGCTCACGCTGTTCGGGGACGGGACCCAGTCGCGCGACTACACCTACTGCGACGACATCATCCAGGGCGTGCTCGCCGCCGTGGACTGGACCGCGACCGCGCCGGTGGGGGTGGACATCTTCAATCTGGGCGGCAGCCGGCCCGTGCCGCTCACGACCCTGGTCGGCGAGCTTTCGGCCGCGCTCGGCATCAAGCCGGAGGTGCGCTGGGCGCCGCTGCCGCCGGGTGACGTGCAGCGGACCTGCGCCGATCCCGCCAAGTCGCGCGCCGTGCTCGGATTCGAGCCGCGGGTCGGCTTTGCCGACGGCATTCGCCGCTTCGCGGCCTGGTTCAAGGAGGCGTATGCACGAGAACGCTGAGCTCCCGCTCGAGCGGGCGCGGGCGCGGTTCGCGCTGGGGGATTACCATGGCGCGGTGGTCCTCGCGGACGAGCTGATCGCGGGCGGCCGCGCCTACGCGGACGCGTATCAGCTGCGCGGTCTCGCGCTCGCGCTCCTGGGGCAGCCGGACCGCGCGCTCGAGTCGTTCGACGCCGCGCTCGCCCTGAACCCCCGCTACGTCGAGGCGCTGGTCCATCGTGGGCTCGTGCTCGGCGATCTGGGGCGCACCGACGAGGCGGCCGAGCACTTTCGCCGCGCCGCCGAGGCGGACGCTCCCGCCGCGGGGGGGCTTCCCAAGCAGGCGGTGGGGCGGCTCGCCAACTTGCACGCCGAGCTGGCCGACGCGTATGTCGAGGCAGGCGCCTACACCCCGGCGGTCAAGCAGTACCGAGCGGCGCTCGCGCTCGGGCCCGAATTCTACGACCTTCGCTTCCGGTTTGCGCGGGTGCTGCTCCGGGCGGGGCGCCATCTCGAAGCGCGCGAGGAGCTGGAGCGGGTGCTCGCGGCGCGCCCCAGCCTGCTCGAGGCGGAGGTGGCGCTCGGTCTGGCGAAGTATCTCTCGGGCGACGCCGACGGCGCCCAGGAGGCGTGGCTGGCCTGCCGCGGCAAGCGGCCGGAGGATCCGCGCCTCGACGCGTATCTCGCCATGACGGAGCGGGTCCCGCAGTGACACGCCTGAGCTCGCCGGCCGGCCGCTGGTGCGTGCTGGCGGCCATCGCGATCGCGGCTTGCAGTCCTGGCGACAGCCCCGAGACCCTGGGCGACCGGGCGTACGGCGCCGGCAGGTTCGATGTGGCGCTGGGGGAGTACCAGCGCGCCGCGGGCGCGCACGGCGGCGGCCGCGTGTGGGGCAAGGTCGGGGCGGCGGCGCTGCACGCGGGCGCGTTCCGGGTGGCGGCCGATGCGTACCGCCGGCTCGCGTCGGAAGACCCGACCCGCGCCGACGAGGCGGCCGAGGGCCTGGACGCCGCCGCGCGCGGCGCGGAGCACGCGGGCGATCTCGACGCCCTGCACGAGGCGGTGCTGGGCCTCAGGGCGGTGGCGCCCGCGCGGCCGATCACGCGCTACGCGCTCGCGCTCGCCACGCGCTCGGCGGTGTCGGGGCGGGAGGCCATGTCGCTGATCCCCGCCGCGCTCGCCGCGGCGCCCGATCCGGCCACGTTCGACTCGCTCCTCGTCGCCTACGGCGAGACCCTGCAGGCGGCCGGCGCCTTCGACCAGGCGGCGCCCACCTTCCGCGCCGCGCTCCGGCGGAGTCGCGACACCGGCGTCCGCGCGCGTGCCGGGACGGGGCTCGCCGCCTCGGCGCTGCGGCTGGGGCTAGCGGCGCTGAGCGCGGGACGCGCCGACGCGGCGGCCTACTGGCTCGGACAGGCCGTCCAGGTGGACTCGACCAGCTGGACCGGCCGGCGGGCGCTCATCGGGCTGGGCGACGCGCGGGTGGGGCAGGGCGACATTCTCGGCGCGGCCATCGCCTTCCAGACGGCCGTCGGATCCGGTGGTGCGCGCGACTCGCTCGCCCGGGTGGCCACCGATCGGCTGCGGCGCTTGGGCGCCCCGATGCCGGCGGGTGATACCGGCCTCTGGAGGCTCCCGTGACCCGCCGGATGTTGATCCTGGCGGTCGTCGGGCTCGCGGCCGGCTGTGCCCATGGCAGGCGGGACAGCGGCGCGATCGGCGCCACGCCGGTGCTGCAGACCGGGTCGCCCCGGGAACTCGACTCCTTGTGGTCCAGGGCGATGCTGGCATACCGGCACGGGAAGTGGTCGGATGCCACCAAGCTGTTTCAGCAGCTCCAGACCGAGCTTCCGCCCGGCGATCCCCGGGGCATTCAGTCGCACTTCTACCTCGGCGAGGTGCAGTTCGCCCGCGGGGAGAATCTGGACGCGGTGCGCTTGTTCCGCCGGGTGTCCGACGAGGCGCCCAACGATCCGATGGCGCCGGACGCCCTGCTCCGCGTCGGCGACGCTTACGCGGACCTCTGGAAGCGGCCCGAGCTCGATCCCACCTACGGTCAGACGGCGCTGGCCGCGTATCAGGAGCTGGTGAGCCGCTACCCGGGCACTCCGGCGGCCGAGAAGGCGCAGCTCCGGATCCGAGACCTGCAGGAGAAATTCGCGATCAAGGAGTACAAGGCCGCGCTCTACTATCTGCGCTACAAGGCGTACGACTCCGCCATCCTCTACCTCAAGGACGTGGCCGCGTCCTATCCGCGGGCGTCCATCGTCCCGGAGGCGCTCATTCGGCTCGTGGGCGCCTACCAGCACCTGGGCTACCAGGAAGACGTGAAGGAAACCTGCGGCTACCTCCGGCGCTTCCACGCCAAGGCCCCCGGCGTCAGCGAGGCCTGTCCCGCCGAGCCCGGCACCTCCTGACCGCCGCATGGTGGGGCTGTTCGGAGGATCCTTCGACCCGATCCACCACGGTCATCTGCTGGTTGCCCAGGCGGTGATGGAAGCGCTGGGGCTCGAGTCGGTGCGCTTCGTGCCCGCCCGCCAGCAGCCATTCAAGCACGGCCGCCACGCCGCGGGCGCCGAGCAGCGCGCCCGGATGGTCGAGCTGGCGATCGAGGGAGATCCGCGTTTTTCCCTGGAGCGGGCGGAGCTCGACCGGGCGGGCCCGTCGTACACCGTGGAAACGCTCCGGGCCGTCCGCGCCCGGGAGCCCGGCATCGAGCTCGCCCTCCTGGTCGGGGCGGATGCGGCGTCCGAGCTTCCGACCTGGCGGGAGGGGGACGAGATCCCCAAGCTGGCCCGGGTGGTCGCCTTCGCCCGGGCCGGGGCGCCGGCTCCCGCGGGCGGCCACATCTGGCGCGCGGTGGCGGTGCCGGCCATCGACATCTCGGCCACCGCCATCCGGGATCGGGTTCGCGCGCGCCGGCCGATCCGGTACTGGGTTCCCGATGCGGTCGCAGGCTATATCGCGGCCGAGCGGCTATACTTAGGGGCACGATGATTAAGAGTCTGATCACTGCGGTATTCGGCACCCGGTTCGACCGCGAGCTCAAGCAGATCCTGCCGATCGTGGACGAGATCAAGCGCCACGAGGAGCGGCTCAAGGACCTGGGCGAAGACGAGCTCAAGGCCCAGACGGCCGCCTTCCGGCAGCGGATCGCGGAGCGGACCGGCGCGCTCAAGTCCGAGCTGGAAGAGGTTCGGGCGGCCAAGCACGGGTGCGCCGACCCGGTCGAGCGCGACCGGTTGGAGACCCGGTTCCAGGAACTCGAGACCCAGTGGAAGAAGGAGCTGGCGGCCGCGCTGGACGACCTGCTCCCCGAGGCGTACGCCACCGTCCGGGAGGCGTGCCGCCGGCTGTTGGGCACGACGGTGAACGTCACGGGCCACGAGCTCGTGTGGGACATGGTCCCGTACGACGTGCAGCTGATCGGCGGCATCGTGCTGCACCAGGGCCGCATCGCGGAGATGGCGACGGGCGAGGGCAAGACCCTCGTGGCCACGCTGCCGCTCTACCTCAACGCCCTCGCGGGGCGCGGGGCCCACCTCGTCACCGTCAACAACTACCTGGCCCGGCGCGACTCCCAGTGGATGGGGCACGTCTACCGCTACCTCGGCCTGACCGTCGCCTGCCTGGACGACACCGAGCCGTCGAGCCCCGACCGGCGCGCCGCCTACTCCGCCGAGATCACCTACGGCACCAACAACGAGTTCGGCTTCGACTACCTGCGCGACAACATGGTGTTCGCGCTGGAGCAGCGGGTGCAGCGGGAGCACGCCTACGCCATCATCGACGAGGTGGACTCGATCCTCATCGACGAGGCGCGCACGCCGCTCATCATCTCCGGGCCGGTGGGGAACGCCGAGGACGACAAGTACGCCCAGTTCAACCGGCAGGTCGCCGAGCTGGTGCGGAAACAGACCGCAGTCGTGAACACGCTGCTCGCCGAGGCGGAGCACCTCCTGGAGGACGACAAGACCCGGCAGGACGCCGCGCTCCGGCTGTACCAGGCGCAGCTCGGCATGCCGAAGAACAAGCGCCTGCTGAAGATGCTGAACGAGACCGGCATCAAGCAGCTGGTGCAGCGGATGGAGCTCGACGCCATCGCCGACCGCAAGCTGCCGATGAAGCAGCAGAAGATGCGGGACCTGGAGGAGACGCTCTACTTCGTGCTGGACGAGAAGGGCCACGCGGTGCACCTCACCGACCGCGGCGCGACGGCGCTCTCGCCCGACGACCCGAATCTGTTCATCGTGCCGGACATCTCGGAGGTCGTCCACCAGATCGAGAAGGATCCCGAGCTCTCCCCGCACGACCGCATCGCGCGGCGGCGCGAGGTCGAGGCCGAGTACGCGCTCAAGAGCGAGAAGCTGCACATCATCCACAAGCTCCTGCAGGCGCACGCGCTCTACGAGAAGGAAGTGGACTACCTGGTGCAGGACGGCCAGGTGCTGATCGTGGACGAGTTCACCGGCCGCATCATGCATGGCCGCCGCTGGTCCGACGGCCTGCACCAGGCGGTGGAGGCCAAGGAAGGCGTGCAGGTGAAGGGCGAGACGCAGACCTTCGCCACGATCACGATCCAGAACTACTTCCGGATGTACGACAAGCTGGCGGGCATGACCGGCACGGCCGAGACCGAGGAGACCGAGTTCTACCAGATCTACGGCCTGGAGGTCAGCGTCATCCCGACCAACAAGCCGGTGCGCCGGCTGGACCGGCAGGACCAGATCTACAAGACCCGGCGCGAGAAGTACAACGCGATCCTCGACGAGGCCGAGCGGCTGCACGAGCTCGGCTGGCCGATCCTCATCGGCACGGTGAACGTGGACGTGTCCGAGACCCTGAGCAAGATGCTCAAGCGGCGCGGGCTCCGGCACGAGGTGCTGAACGCGAAGTACCACCAGCGCGAGGCGGAGATCGTGGCGCAGGCGGGGCAGAAGGGCGCGATCACGATCGCGACCAACATGGCCGGCCGCGGCACCGACATCAAGCTCGACCGCGAGCTGGATCTGACCCGGCCGGAGGCCGGGCTGCAGATCATCGGCACCGAGCGCCACGAGTCGCGCCGCATCGACCGGCAGCTCCGGGGGCGCTCCGGACGCCAGGGCGATCCGGGCCAGTCCATCTTCTTCCTCTCCCTCGAAGATGACCTGATGCGGCTCTTCGGGTCGGACCGGATCGCCAAGTGGATGGACCGGAGCGGGGCGGAGGAGGGCGAGGTCATCACCGGCGGGCTGGTGACGCGTGCCATCGAGCAGGCGCAGAAGCGGGTCGAGCTGCAGAACTTCCAGGCCCGCAAGCGGCTGCTGGAGTACGACGACGTCATGAACCAGCAGCGCGAGGTGGTCTACTCGCTGCGGCTGTTCGCGCTGGAACGGGGCGAGGAGCTGAAGGCCGAGGCCCGCCGCATGGTGGAGCAGGCGCTCGAGCGGACCGTGCGGCAGTATCTCGCGGCGACCGAGCGCCCGGAGGAGTACGATCGGGGCGGCCTCCGGGAGTTGCTGATGCTGCAGTACCTCGTCACCGCCGAGGAGCTCCTCGACGCCCCGGCGACGCCCGACCTGGAGCGCATGGTCGGCGCGGTCACGGCCGAGGGCGAGGCGACCTTCGGTCGAAAGATCGAGTACCTGCAGGAGTTCGGCCGCGCGATCGGCATTCCGGACGTCGACGCGCAGGTGCTCTCGCAGGTCATGCTCTCGGTGCTGGACGAGAAATGGAAGGACCACCTCTACGATCTCGACCAGCTCCGGAACGCGATCCACTACCGCGGCTGGGGCCAGAAGGACCCCCTGGTGGAGTACAAGAAGGAAGCGTACGACATGTTCGAGGACTTGATGCACGACATCCAGTCCACGTTCACCGAGCGCTTCCTCAAGATCCAGGTGAGCGCGGAGGCGCCGGTGGAGCCCGCGCCGCCGCCGCCTCCACCGGCGCCGGTGACGAGCGGTGCGGACGACCTCTTCATGGGCGGGGCCGCGCACGCGGCGACCATGGCGCCCGCCCCGGCCGCCGCGGCGCTCTCGAGCTCCCTGGGGCCGGTCGGGCGCACGATGGGCGCCGTGCCCGAGGTGGGCCGGAACGACCCGTGCCCGTGCGGATCGGGCAAGAAGTACAAGAAGTGTCACGGGGCGGGCCGTTAGCGGGGCGGTCCGCCGCGCTCGCACTCTGCCTCGCCATCGCCGCGGGGTCGGCGGCCAACGCGCAGATCTTCGGACTCGCGCACGCGCCCGACTCCGCGAGCGCTTTCGAAACCGCCCGCGACGCCCAGCGCGACTTCGAGCGCTTCCGCCGGACCAGCCTTCCCAAACCGATCGACGATTCGCGCGGCACCACCTGCGATGCGCAGATCGGGCGGTTCTGCTACTGGTACGCGCCGCCGTTCGACGGTCCTCCGCCCGAGCTCCCCGAGGTGCACGACGCCCGCGCCGCGCTGCTCCGGGTCCTGGCGGACGCCGCCGCACGCTCGCCCACCGATGGCTGGGTGGCCGGCCAGCGGGTCCGGTATCTGGTGGAGCAGGGAACGCCCGCGCTCGCGCTCACCGCCGCGCGCGAGTGCCAGGGCGTACGTTGGTGGTGTACGGCGCTCGAGGGCTACGCGCTCCACGCGGCCGGCGATTACGCCGCGGCCGACAGCGTCTACGGCGTCGCGCTCCTGCTCATGCCGGAGTCGGAGCGCTGCACCTGGACCGATCTCTCGCCCCTCCTCGATGAGGATGCCGGGCGCTACGGCAAGCTCACCTGCGACGAGCGGAGCGCGGCCAACCGGCGGATCTGGTGGCTCGCGCGGCCGCTGCTCGCGGTGCCGGGGAACGACCTTCGCACCGAGCACTACGCGCGCCTGACCTTGTCGCGCACCCTAGAGGGTGCGGAGACGCCGCACGGGATCGCCTGGGGGCCCGACATGCGGGAGCTCACGGTGCGCTATGGGTGGCCGCTCGGCTGGTCGCGCGCGTTCCCCAGGCCGGGCAGCGTCGAGGGCCCGCCGGTGACGGGCCACGAGCGCAGCCCCGCGTTCTGGTTCTTCCCCGCCGCGCCGCTCGAGCCGAAGCCGGGCGAGCCGGCGCGGGTCGTCACCTGGGAGCTCACCCGTGAACGGCCGCCCGCCCGGTACGGCCCGCCGTACGCCGGCGCGTTCGGCACCATCGAGCGGGCGCAGGTCGCGCGATTCCGGCGGGGCGCGGGGATGCAGACGGTTGCGGGGTACGATCTGACCCGCGACACGACCGTCAGTGCCGGCAAGCTGCACGTGGCGCTCGCGGTGTCCCGTGATCCCGAGACGCCCCCCGCGGTGAGCGACGAGGCCTTCGTGCCGGCGGGCGCGGTCTCCGTCGCCTCCCCCTGGGTGCCCGCGCTCGTGAGCCTGGAAGCGCGCGACCCGGAGCTCCGCCGCGCAGCACGCGTGCGGGCACTCTTGCCCGCCGCGCCGCCGGTGGGCGGCCTTTCGGTGTCCGATCTTCTCCTCTTCCGCCCCGCACCGGACCAAGCGGCTCGACGGGTGGACGCGGTGCTCCCCGCGCCGCTCTTTTCCAGCGTCGTCCCCCAGGGCACCAGCGTCGGATTGTACTGGGAGACCTATGGGGCGAATCCCTCGCAGCCGCTCCGGATCGAGGTGCGCGCGCAACGTGGGGATGGCGACGGACTCCCATCCCCGTTCGGGCTCGCGGGGTGCGCACCACCGGGCGAGACTCCGCTGCGGATCGCCTGGGAGGAGCCGCCCCCCGGCCGCACGCGTGGGGCGGGGCGCTCGGTCGTGGCCGACCTGAGTCGACTCGGCCCCGGCCGGTACGTGCTGGCCGTCGCGGTCGCGGCTCCGGGCGGCGATCCCGTCTGCGCCGGGCGCGAGGTCGAGATTACCCGCCGTTGACGCCCGGCGCGCCGGGTGGTCGCAAGCGCCGTCGTTCGGCGCAGCCCTGCGGCCCGTCCCGCGCGCGAATGGGCCGGGCGCCGCGGCGTCCGGCGCCTAGCTTGGCTCGGTGCGCGTCACACCACTGGCCAGTCTTCCCCTCAACGATCGCCCGCGCGAGCGACTGTGGGGCCTGGGGCCGGCGGCGCTCACCGCCGCCGAGCTGCTGGCGGTGCTGATCGGCACCGGCGCCGGACGCGAGGACGTGCTCGCGCTCGCTTCCGGCCTGCTCGGCGCCAGCGACGGCTCGCTCAGGCGGCTCGCCGCCCGCCCGGCGGGCGAACTGCTGCGGGTTCCCGGCCTGGGCCGCACCAAGGCGGGGCGGCTCGTCGCGGCGTTCGAGCTGGCCGGCCGGCTCGCGCGCGAGGAGCGGCCGGCATTGCCCCGCATTCGCGAGCCGGAGGACGTGGTCCGGCTGTTCGGCGCCAGGCTGCGGGATCTCCAGGTCGAGGAGTTTCACCTCCTGGCGCTCGACTCCCAGAGCCAGGTGCTGCGTGAGGTGCTGGTGACGCGCGGGCTGCTCAACAGCTCGCTCGTGCATCCGCGCGAGGTCTTCCGGCCCGCCATCGCGGAGGCGGCGGCGGGTGTGATCGTGGTGCACAACCACCCGAGCGGCGACCCGACGCCCTCGTCGGAGGATCGCGCGGTCACCCGGCAGCTCGTGGCGGCCGGCCAGCTCCTCGACCTGCCGCTCTACGACCACGTGATCATCGCCGGAGACCGCTTCACCAGCTTCGCCACCGCCGGGCTCCTCTAGCGGTCCCGGCACCCCGCCGGATGATCGGCGGGCGCCGCCAGCCGGGCCGGGGAGCCGCCAAGCGCGCCGCGCGCCGCCCTTGCCGCCCGCCGGCCCCGCCGCCCCGCCCGGCGTTGACCCCACCGGCCCGCCTCGGCATTGTAAGTGTATGACTTCGCTACACGGGACTGGCGGATGACCGTCGGTCCTCCGCTGCTGGCCGACGCCACCCCCGAATTCCGGGCGGTGCTCGAGCGCCATGCCGACCGCCTCGACCTGGAGGTGATCGATCGGGCGCTTCGCTTCAGCGCGTCCGCGCACCGGGGCCAGAAGCGGATGTCGGGCGAGGACTTCGTCTCCCACAGCATCGCGGTGGCGCTGATCCTGGCCGAGCAGCTGCTCGACACCACCTCGATCGCCGCCGCGCTGCTGCACGACGTGGTCGAGGATTCCGACGTCCGGGCGGAGGACGTCGCCCGCGAGTTCGGGCCGGAGGTGGCCGGCATCGTGGACGGCCTCACCAAGATCTCCAGCCTCACCTTCCGCTCCTCCGCCGAGGAGCAGGTCGAGAACTACCGCAAGCTGCTGCTCTCGATCGCGCGGGACGCGCGGGTGATCATCATCAAGCTCGGCGACCGGCTGCACAACATGCGCACGCTCGAGCACCTGAGCCCCGAGCGGCGCCAGCGCATCGCGCTCGAGACCCGGGAGATCTACGCGCCGCTGGCGCACCGCTTCGGCATGGCCGGCGTGAAGGCCGAGCTCGAGGACCTCTCGTTCAAGTTTCTCGAGCCCGAGGAGTACCGCGAGCTGGCGAACCAGGTGGCCGCGAAGCGCGCCGTGCGCGAACAGATGATCCTCAAGCTCAAGGGCCCGCTGGAGACCGAGCTCAAGCGCGCGGGCGTGGACGGCTTCGAGGTGACCGGCCGCCCCAAGCATCTCTGGTCCATCTACCAGAAGATGCGGAAGCGGGGCAAGACCTTCGACGAGATCTACGATCTCATGGCGGTCCGGGTCATCGTCCGCTCGGTGCCGGAGTGCTACCACGTGCTCGGCATCATCCACCACAACTGGACCCCGATTCAGGAGCGGATCAAGGACTACATCGCGAGCCCCAAGTCGAACGCCTACCAGTCGCTGCATACCACGATCTTCGGACCGGGCGGACAGCTCTTCGAGGTGCAGATCCGGACCCAGGAGATGCACCGCACCGCCGAGTACGGTATCGCCGCGCACTGGGTGTACAAGAAGGACGGCACCCGGGACGAGCTGGACCAGCACCTGGGCTGGTTCCGCCAGCTGCTCGAGCTGCAGCAGGACACGCACAGCCCGGAGGAGTTCCTCGAGTTCCTCAAGATCGACCTCTACCAGGACGAGATCTTCGTCTTCACGCCCAAGGGCGACGTCAAGCGGCTGCCCAAGGGCTCGACCCCGATCGACTTCGCCTTCCACGTGCACACCGACGTGGGGCTCCACTGCCAGGGTGCTCGGATCAACGGGCGGATCGCCCCCCTGCACCGCGAGCTCAAGAACGGCGAGACGATCGAGGTCCTCACCAGCCCCAATGCGAAGCCGAGCCGCGATTGGCTCAACCACGTGCGCACCGCCCGCGCGCGGCACAAGATCAAGCAATGGGTGAAGCACGAGGAAGAGACGATCAGCGTCACCCTCGGCCGCGAGATCCTGGCCCGCGAGGTCCGCCGCCGGCGGCTCGATCCGCCGGACGACGACCGCTTGGCGCGCGCCGCGGCCACGCTCTCGCTCGCCGATGGGCGGGGGCTGGAGATCGCGGTGGGGCGGGGCGACGTCGCCATCGGCCAGGTGATCCGCGCGCTCTATCCCGACCTGCCGCAGGACGAGATCCAGGAGCCCAAGCCCACCGTGTTCGGCCGGGTCATCGACCGGATCCGTCTCGGGCGCGGCATCAAGATCCAGGGGGTGGACGGGCTGATGGTCCGGTACGCGCAGTGCTGCCAGCCGGTGCCGGGCGACGAGGTGGTCGGGTACGTGACCCAGGGCCGCGGGATCTCGATTCACCGTGCCGACTGCCCCAACCTGCTCACGCTCGCCGCCGAGGAGCGGCGCGTCGACATCGATTGGCAGGAGACGGCGGGCGAGGCCTTCCGCGTGCGCCTCGCCGTGGCGGCGGACGACCGGCGCGGCCTCTACGCGGACCTGATGGAAGCCATCAGCCAGACCGGCACCAACATCAAGGGCGCCGACCTGCATACCAAGGACGGCACGGTGTTCGGAACGGTCTTCGTCGAGGTGGACAATCTCCCCCACCTGGGCAAGGTGCTGAAAGCGATCCGGCGCGTGAAGGGCGTGACGCAGGTCGAGCGCCGCGAGGCTCCCTCGGCCAACTGAACGCCGCCGCCCCGCGCACGCTCACCTGCCGTACCCCCCCGCCCTCACGCCGGGGCACCAGGGTCGCGCATGCCGAGCCACTGGATTCTCAAGACCGAGCCCCCCGCGTATCCGTTCGCGCGGTTGCTCGCCGAGCGCCGGACGGTGTGGGACGGCATCAGCAACGCGCTCGCCCTCAGGCATCTCCGCGCCATGGCCGCGGGCGACCGCGCGCTCATCTACCATTCGGGCGGCGAGCGTGCGCTCGTCGGGCTCGCGCGCATCAGCCGCGCGGCGTATCCCGACCCGCGGCTCGGCGATCCCAAGCGCGTCGTGGTGGAGGTGACGGCGGAGCGGCCGCTGCCGCGGCGCGTGCCCCTCGCCGCCATCAAGGCCGATCCCGCGCTCGCGGAGCTCGGCCTGGTGCGGCAGTCGCGCCTGTCCGTGGTGCCGGTGGCGCCCGGGCAGTGGCGCCGCTTGCTGGCGATGGCGGGCGCGTCGCGCGGCGCGAGCCCGCGCGCTCCTGGAGCCCGCCGCCCCTCCTGAAGAGATCCCGAAACCGCGCTATACTTCCGGCATGAGTCCCCGGTTCGAGGTCGTCGCCCCGTTCGCGCCCGCGGGCGACCAGCCCAAGGCCATCCGCGAGCTCACCGAGGGTCTGCGCCGCGGCGATCGCTACCAGACGCTGCTCGGCGTGACCGGCTCGGGGAAGACGATGACGCTGGCGCACACCATCGCCGCGTACGGCAAGCCCACGCTGGTTCTTTCCCACAACAAGACCCTCGCGGCCCAGCTCTACGGCGAGCTGCGCCAGTTCCTCCCCTCGAACGCGGTCGAGTACTTCGTCTCGTACTACGACTACTACCAGCCGGAGGCGTACGTCCCCGCCACCGACGTGTACATCGAGAAGGACGCGTCGATCAACGAGGACATCGAGAGCCTGCGGCTCCGCGCCACCTCGAGCCTGATGGAGCGGAGCGACGTGGTCATCGTGGCCACGGTAAGCGCGATTTACGGCCTGGGCGATCCGGCCGAGTACCGCAAGCTGATGGTCAGCGTGCACCGGGGCGAGCAGCGCGGCCGGGACGCGATCCTGTCGGAGCTGGTGCGGATCCAGTACGCGCGCAACGACGCGGCGTTCGAGCCCGGCACGTTCCGGGTCCGGGGCGACTCCATCGAGATCTATCCGGCGTACGCCGAGCAGGCGGTCCGGGTGGAGCTCTGGGGCGACGAGGTGGAGCGGATCAGCAAATTCAATCCGCTCACCGGCGACGCCATCGCGCAACTGGACCAGTTCGCGATCTACCCGGCCAAGCACTTCGTCACCCAGCGCCACACCATCGAGCGCGCGGTGAAGCTCATCCGCCAGGAGCTGGCCGAGCGCCTGCAGGAGCTCAAGGCGGCGGGCAAGCTGCTCGAGGCGCAGCGGCTCGAGTCGCGCACCACGTTCGACATCGAGATGCTGCTCGAGGTCGGCACCTGCGCCGGCATCGAGAACTACTCGCGTCCGCTCTCCGGGCGCCGGGCGGGCGAGCGCCCGGCGTGCCTGCTGGACTACTTCCCGTCGGATTTCCTGGTGGTGGTGGACGAGTCGCACGTGAGCCTGCCGCAGATCGCGGGGATGTACAACGGCGACCGCGCCCGCAAGCTCACGCTGGTGGAGTACGGGTTCCGGCTGCCCTCCGCGCTGGACAACCGGCCGCTCCAGTTCGACGAGTTCATGGCGCTGGTGCCGCAGATGATCAACGTCTCCGCCACGCCCGGCGACCAGGAGCTCGCGCTCTCCCAGGGCGTCGTGGTGGAGCAGATCATCCGTCCCACCGGGCTGGTGGATCCCGAGGTGGATGTCCGTCCGGTCAGGGGCCAGGTGGACGACCTGCTCCACGAGATCCGCCAGCGTGCGGCCGCCCGGGAGCGGGTGCTGGTCACGACGCTCACCAAGCGCATGGCGGAAGATCTGACCGACTACCTGCAGCAGGCGGGCGTGAAAGTCCGCTATCTCCACAGCGACATCGACGCGATCGAGCGCATGGAGATCATTCGCGGACTCCGGCTCGGCGACTTCGATGTCCTGGTGGGGATCAACCTGCTCCGCGAGGGGCTCGACCTGCCCGAGGTCTCGCTGGTCGCGATTCTCGACGCGGATCAGGAGGGCTTCCTCCGGAGCGACCGCTCGCTGGTGCAGACGATCGGGCGGGCGGCGCGCAACGTGAACGGGCGCGCGATCCTCTACGCCGACCGCATCACCGGCTCGATGCAGCGCGCGCTGGACGAGATGGACCGGCGGCGCGACCTCCAGCGCAGGTACAACGAGGAGCACGGCATCACGCCGGCCTCGGTGGTCAAGTCGCTGGAGCAGGTCCGGCTCTCCACCCACGTCGCCGACGCGCGCAGCGAGCGGCCGGTGCCGCGGATCGCGGTCGACAAGAAGGTCGACGTGCACGATCCGGCCAAGCGGCGCGCGGTGATCGCGGCGCTGGAGCGGCAGATGAAGGAGGCGGCGGCCAACCTGGAGTTCGAGCTCGCCGCCATGCTGCGCGACCAGGCCAACGAGCTCCGCGCCATGGATGCGCCCGACGTCCGCCGCGAGGCCCCGCGCTTCCGCGGCGGTGCCGCGCGGCGGCGGGTGCCGTGATCCGGGAGCTCTCGCGCGACGAGATGGCGGCGGAGGGGGAGCGGCTCGGACGGTCCCTCCCGCCGCGCACGCTCCTCACCTTCGAGGGAGACCTCGGCGCCGGAAAGACCACGCTGGTGCAGGCGATCGCCCGCGGCCTCGGCGTCCTGGAGCCGGCGACGAGCCCCACGTACGCGCTGGTCCATCGCTACCGCGGCCGCCGCGGGCCGGTGTTCCATCTGGATTGTTACCGCCTGCGCTCCCCGGACGAAGCGGCCGATCTCGATTGGGAGGGGCTTCTCGCCGAGGGCGACGCGGTGCTGGTCGAGTGGCCGGAGCGGATCGGCGCATGGCTGCCTACGCCGACCCGGCGGTTCCGGCTGCACCACGTTGCGGATCC
>DASSOD010000051.1:0-2635 GCA_035700905.1 Gemmatimonadales bacterium
TTCATACGTCGTCGCGCCGTGCACGAGACTCGGGCGGATATCGAGCAGGTCGCGCAGCTCGGGGCGCGCGTCGATGAACGCCGTGAGCTTGGCCTTCACCGTGGGTGCCACCTCGGCCATCCGATCGGGCGCGTAGAGCAACGCCTGGAGCGAGACGGCCATCTTCTCGTTGCGGTTCCGCACGTAGCGCTTGAACGACGCGCTCGCCTCCTGCCCCTCGTAGCGCAAGTCGGCCAGCGCGCGCAGCTCCTTCTGGATGGCCGCTCGTTCGGCCGGCGCTCCGCTCCGGGTGAGGGCATCCCAGAGCCCGTAGCGGAAGTCGATCGCGTGGCCCAGCTCGTGGTAGACGACATCGAGCGGGGTGCCGGCGCGCGTCGTGATCTTACTCCCACCCTCGGCGAACCCCAGCACCCCGGCGCGGCCGATCTTGGGCTTGCGGACGTGTGTGATGTTGAGTCGCTGGACGATCTGCTCCAGTCGCTCCTTGATGAGCTTGTCGTACGCCTCGCTGATGGTCACGTTTGGGCTTCCGTAGACAGTGCCCACCTTGTCGCTGATCTGAACGTAGCCGGCGGGCGCTTGCTGCGTGGCGCTGATGAAGCGGGCCAGGCCCTCCGCCTTCATCTCCGCGATGATGCGCTGGCCCATGATGTATCGGTTGGCTTCGCGCAGGCGGAGCAGCACGAGATCCACGGGGTTCGTCGTCACGGGCACGAGCCCCGCGTCCATGCCCTCCCGGAGCGTCGGGATCGTGCGCCGCTTGAGGAACGAGCCCGGCCCGGTGAGGCTGCGCTTGGACATGAGCCGCGCGATGACTCGCTGCGCCTCCTCGGGGTTGGCCCAGATGTGCGGGAAGTAGTCCTGGACGAAGTGCTCCAGCTTCCCCGTGCCGAGCGCCCGGATGGCATCCCGCGCGCCGTCCAACAGGGAGCGCATCGTTGCTGCCGCGTGCTCCAGCTCCGGCGTCGCTTGCGCTTGGCCCGTCTCGATGCGGTCGATGACGTCGAGCCGCTCAGCGTCCGGCATCCGATCGAACGTCTTGGCGAACTGCCGGAGCGCGGCGTGGGCGCGCTCGTCCATCAGCGCGCGTTCTCCGGCGCGGGCGCGGATGATGAGTCCCGTGGCGTTCGCCTCCGCGCTCCGGGCCGTGGGGTTGAAGGTGCGCCGGAGCGCGTCGGTGTAGCGGTTGACCTGCTGGGCCGCCTGGTCCGGGGTGCCGGGGGCCAAGCCTTCCGCTTCCGATGCCGCTTCTGCCGGTGGCGCACCGCGGTCCTTCACCACGCGATCGGCGGGGGCGAGGCGCGCGGCGGCATCCGGCGTCGGCGCGGCTGCTGGTTCGTGTGGCACCAGCGGCTCTGCCGGGGTCAGCGCTGCGTCGCCGTGCGCGGAGACCTGCGGTTCGGCCGGGGCGACCTCTGGTGTCAGCGTCTCGACAGGCGTCGTTACACCTCGCGCGGTCGCGACTACCGGCGTGGGGGTCGGCGCAGCGGGCGCTTGGGCCGCGTCCAGCACGTCCGCGCCCGGCATCCCCTCAACGAGCGTCGTGCCCAAGACCGCCTGGTCGGCCGTCTCCGCTGCGGCGTGGGTCGCTGCGGCCTTCGCTGCTGCCGCCCCGCCGATGCCACCCAGCACGAGCCCAGCGCCCGCGCCGATCGCGGCGCCCCGGGCCGGGTGCTCGGGATCGAACAGCGCGCCGAGCCCGGCGTTCACCGTCGCCCCGGCGGCCCCGTGGAGCGCGGCTTGGTTCAGCACGCCCTCCACGGCCTCCGTCCCCAGGAGCCGCGCGGCCCCCGCTTCGAGGACGTCCTTCGCCGCCGCCTCGGCTGGGCCGGCGGCCAGGAGGGCGGCGGCCTGTGCACCGTGCAGCAGCAGCTCCGCGCGTGATTGCGGCGCGAGCGCGCCGTAGACGCTGGCCGCCTGCTCCGGCGTGGGGTTGCCGATGTTGATGCCGGCTTTGCCGAGCACGCCAGCGCGGGCCATGCTGGGCGTCCCGCGTCGCGCGATGTCCTCGGTCGTGGGGCGCACCAGCACGTCCACGAACGGCTCGACCGTGCCGGCGACCAGCTCGGCTGGCACCCGGAGCGCGGCGGGTGGCTCACCCACCGCAGGGCCAGGTCGGGCCGCGGTCGCATCGGCCTGCATGGGCGGTATGCCGGCCGGTGTCGCCAGGCGGGGAGCGTCGGCCGCTGCGGCGCTCTCCGCCTCCTCCGGTGTCGCCACCTGCGAGAGGCCGGCCACCGCCAGCGCGTGGCTGTACTTCGCCGTCAACGCATCCAGGGGGCCCTTCGCCGCCGGCTGCGGTCGCTTGGCCCCGTACTTGGCGGCGAGCGCATCCAGGGGGCTCTGGTCGTCCGCTGCCGTCGAGTCGGGCGGCGCGGTGTGCTCAGCGATGAGCCGATCGAGCGGGCTCCCCATCAACGGCCTCCGCTCGGTGCCAGCCCGTACCGCGCGGTGATCTGCGCGATCTCGGCCGCCAGCGCCGCGCGCACCTCCGCCTCCGGTGCGCCGAGCGCCCGGGCGCGCGCGGCCTTCGCGTTGGCCTCGCGGACCGCGATGTCCGCTTGCTGCATCGCCGAGCTCGACGCCGCTGCGTCCGTGCGCGGTGCCTGGTGGCTCCGGCGTGCCGCCGAAGGGC
>DASSOD010000052.1:0-2468 GCA_035700905.1 Gemmatimonadales bacterium
TCGGCGATAGCCGGCGCGCGGGTCCTCCATCGGCTCCCACCAGCCCCGGTCCCAGATCTCCACCCGGCCGGCGCCGTAGTGCCCCTCCGGGATCCGGCCGTGAAAGCTCCCGTACTCGATCGGGTGGTCTTCCACGTGGACGGCGAGGCGCTTGTCGCCCGCTACCGGCTTCGGCTCCTTCGGCACCGCCCAGCTCTTCAGCACCCCGTCGAGCTCCAGGCGGAAGTCGTAGTGCAGGTGCGTGGCTTCGTGCCGCTGGACCACGAACGACCGGCGCGCCGCGGAGCGGCGGGATCGACCCCGCGGCTCCGGCGTGGCCTCGAAGTCGCGCTTCCGCCGGTAGACGGTGAGGCTCATCGCTCAGGCGGTCTTGCGGCGGCGCGGCCGCCGACGGTCTTCTCGCTTGCCGTGGGTCCGCCGGCCCTTGCCGGCCAGGCTCTTCTGGAGCAGGTCGGCGATGTCGATGACCTCCGCGCGGCCCTTCCGCGCTGGCTTCCGCTCTTCCTCCTCCGGCGCGGCCTCGAGCTGACCGGCACGGCCGCGCTTCTTGATGAAGGCGAGGAGCTCGTCCTTGTACTCGTCGTGGTAGCGCTCCGGCTTCCAGGCGTCGGTCATCTCGTCGATGAGCCGCTCCGCCATCTTCACCTCGCGCTCCGTGACCCCCTTGAGCCCCGCGGCGGGCGCCTTGATCCGCGAGACGTCCTTGAGCTCGGCCGCGTAGCGCAGCAGGTCGAGGACCAGGACGTCGTCGTGCACGACGATCGCGGCCAGGTGCTGGCGGGTCTTCACCACCACCGACGCGACCGCCACCCGGCCGGTCCGCCGGAGCGCTTCCCGGAACAGCGCGTAGCCCCGCTCCCCGCCCTTCGCGGGCTCGAGATAGTAGGGACGGTCGAAGTAGAGCGGCGCGATCTCACCCGCCTCCACGAACGCCAGCACGTCGATGCGCTGGGTCCGCTCGGGGCTCGCCCGCTTGAAGTCGGCGTCGCTCAGCACCACGTAGCGGCCGTCGGTGTACTCGAAGCCGCGCACGATCTCGTCGCTCGGCACCGGCTCGCCGGTGTGCTTGTTGATCTTCTGGTAGCCGATCGGCGAGTCGTCGCGCCGGTCCAGCAGGGTGAAATCGAGCTCCTCGCGGACCTCCGCGGTCACCAGGGACACCGGGATCGTCACCAGGCCGAAGCTGATGCTGCCGGTCCACAGGGCGGGCATGGCGACGATCTTAGGCCGGGACCACGGCGTGGTCCACCGCGTCGGCCCAGGCCGGGCGCACCCGCATGCGCGCGAGGACCGCCGGCAATCCGTCCGGGCGGCCCAGGTCGCACCAGGTGAGCCGGGGGAGGCTCGAGAGGGCCAGAGACGCCGGATCGGCGGCCGCCATGTCCTCGAAGCAGACGGCGCCCATCGGCGCATAGGCCTCGCGCAGCGCGGCCGCTCCCGGATCCTCGAGTCGGTGCGCCCGGTCGAGGAGCCCGCTCACCGCCGGCCGCGTGCGGGATCCCAGCGCGACGAACGCCGCCGCGGATCCGACCGCCACCCCGGTGTTCCACCGGCCGAGACCCCGCGCGAGGCCGCCGCCGGCGGGCGGCCCCGCCGTGATCGCGCGCACGCTCGAGAGCAGGTCCGCGGAATCGCCGATCGGAGGCCCCGGCTGGATCCACCCGTGGCCGCTTCCGGGCGCGTCCGGTGGCGCGCCGACCAGGACCACCCGCTCGGGCCTCGACTCGACGGCGCGCGCCACGCCCTGCACGTGGGCCATGAAGGTGGCCGCCCCCAGCACGAAGTGATCGCACGGCAGCACCGCCAGCATCGCGTCCCCGTCACGACGTGCGATCCAGCGCGCGGCGTGCAGCACGGCGGGGCCGGTGCCCCGATCACGGGGCTGCAGGAGCACGTACGGCGGATCGGCGACGCCGGTGAACTCCTGGGCCACGTGCGGCACGTGGGCCCGGATCGTCACGACCACCGTGCGGGACGCCGGGATGCGCAGCGCCGTGCGGTCGAGCGTCTCCCGCAAGAGGCTCCGGGGGCCGAGGAACGGGACGTACTGCGGCGGCCGGTCCTCCCCGAGCGCGCTCCGCAGCAGCGCGCGCAGGCCGCCGCCCTCGCCGCCGGCCAGGACCACCGCCCACACGGAAGACGCGCTACGCGTTGGCCTTGTGCTCACGCACCGCGCCCACGAGCCGGCTCGCGGCGGCCACCCGGCCCGACACCCGCGATGGGTCGATCGGTCGAGGCCGACCGACCCGCCGCGCCCGCTGGGCGGCGCGGACGCGCGCCAGGTGATGCGCAGGCACCGCGCTCAGCGCGATCAGCGCCACCAGCGGAGAGAGGAAGAACCCCATGACGTACCACGCGGCCGGATCCCGGCCCTTCTCCCAGGCGACCCACGCCGTCACCGCGGCGCCACCCACCCAGATTCCGATACCCCACAGCGTGAGAAGGAAGCCGAGTCTCACGAGCTCGCC
>DASSOD010000053.1:0-2736 GCA_035700905.1 Gemmatimonadales bacterium
CGGCGAGCACGCCGATCTCCGGCCCCACGATCGCGAACCCCCGCTCGCGCAGGCGGCGCAGGTTCTCGACCGTGGCCGGATTGGCGTACATCTCGTCGTTCATCGCGGGGGCGAGGAGCACCGGGACCGTGCGGGCGAGAAGGAGGGCGGTGAGGAAATCGTCCGCGAGGCCGAGGGCGACGCGGGCCAGCAGGTGCGCGGTCGCGGGCGCGACGATCACGACGTCGGCGCCCTGCCCCAGCCGCACGTGCGCGAGCGCCCCGCCCGGCTCCCAGAGGGACGCGAGGACGGGGCGCCCGGTAAGCGCCTCGAACGTGGCCGGCCGCACGAATTCCGCGGCGCCCCGGGTGAGCGCGACGTCCACCGCGGCGCCCGCCTCGGTCAGCCGCCGGGCGAGAATGCAGCTCTTATAGCACGCGATTCCGCCCGACACGCCGAGGACGACGCGCCGGCCGGCCCACACGGTCAGGCCTCGGAGCGGCGGCGGCGGACGAGCTTGTAGTTGAGCTCGCCCCGGACCAGCGCGTCGAGCGACTTGGTGGTGAGCTTCTCTTCCTCCGCCACCGAGCGGTCGCGCGGCAGCTCGTTCAGGTACCGCGCGAACTTGGCCGCGACCAGCACCCCGAGGTACTTGTTGCCCGCCTGCTTCGCGACTTCCGAGGGCGTGATGATCCGCATGAGCTCTCCTTCTCCATCACGATACGGGGAAGCGCTCGGCCGCCGCGACCAGCTCGCGGCGCACGTCCCCCACGAAATCTCCGAGCGAATCCTGGCGCGCCACCCGCGCCGTCTCCGCGTCCACGATCGCCGCGATCCGCGCGACCGCGGCGTCGAGGTCGGCGTTGACGACCGCGTAGTCGTACTCGCCCACCGCGGCCAGCTCCTCCAGCGCGTGAGCCAGCCGCCGGCGCAGCACCGCGCCCGATTCGGTGTTGCGGCCGCCCAGCCGGCTGAGGAGCTCCGCGCCGGAGGGGGGGAGCACGAACACCTGCACCGCCTCGGGGAAGCTCTTCCGGAGCTGCCGCGCGCCCACCAGCTCGATGTCGAGCACCGCGTGGCGCCCGGAGCGGAAGATCCGCTCCACCTCGCTCCGGAGCGTCCCGTAGAGGTTGCCGCCGTATTCGGCATGCTCGAGAAACTCGCCCCGGCCGAGCCGTGCCTCGAATTCCGGGCGGGTGAGGAAATGGTAGTCGCGCCCCTCTTCCTCGCCCGCCCGCGGCGGCCGCGTGGTGGCCGACACCGAGTACGCGAGGTCGGGCCGTAGCGCCAGGAGCCGCCGGGCGATGCTCGTCTTGCCGGTGCCCGAGGGCGACGAGAGCACGAGGAGGAACGGCCTCACTCGACGTTCTCGAGCTGCTCCCGGAACCGCTCCAGCTCGCCCTTCATCGCGATCACGCGCTGGGCGATCTCGGGATCGTTGGCCTTGGACCCCATCGTGTTCACCTCCCGGCCGAGCTCCTGGGCCAGGAAGCCGAGCTGCTTGCCCACCGGGCGATCGGCTGCCAGCGCCTGCCGCGCGGCCGCGACGTGCGCCGAGAAGCGCACCAGCTCCTCGGTGATGTCCAGCCGGTCGGCGAGGAACGCGAGCTCCTGCGCCAGCCGGGCTTCGTCTACCGGGCGGCCGTCCAGCAGCTCAGACACCGCGGCGCGGAGCCGCTCCCGCTCGCGCACCAGCCGCTCCGGCGCCCGAGCGGCCACCGCGCGCGCTTCCTGCTCCAGAATGTCCAGCCGGTGCCGGAGCTCCGCCGCGAGCGCGTCGCCCTCGCGGCGGCGCATGGCGCGGCACTCCGCCGCGGCCTGCGCCACCACCGGCTCGACCTCGACCCACGGAACCTCCGCCCGTTCGTCGTTGCCCACGAACACGTCCGGCTGCCGCGCGACCAGATCGAGCGTGACCTCCCCGCCGAGCCCGAGCGCCGTCTGCAGCTCTCGCAGCCGCGCCGCCGCGGCCCGTGCCGCGTCGAGATCGAGCCGCAGCCCCGAGCGGGTCGGTTCGGGCGATTCCAACCAGCGGCCCTGCAGGGTCACGTGCCCGCGCTCGAGATCGCGGCGGAGGCGCTCCCGGAGCTCACCCTCGAGCGGCACGAGCTCCGACGGAAGCTTCGGGGCGAAATTGAAGTACCGATGGTTGACCGTTCGGACCTCGATTCGGAGCCGCCCCCCCGCGACCGGCCCTTCCGCGGCGCCGAACCCGGTCATGCTGAGCGGCACGCCGGCCCCCGTTGGAGGAAAGCCCGGAATTTTAGCGCGTTCAGGCGGTGAAAGATAGGGTGGCGGGTGTCGAGCGGACCGTCGGGGAATGGCGGTTCCGGGACCGAACCGCGGCCGGAGCCGGAGGCGGGTGAGACGCGCTCGAGCCCGGCCCGGCTAAGCGACGGCCCTTCACGTAATTCGGGCCGCCAGCTCGCTCAGTTTGCGAACTCCCAGCGGATGCCGATCTCGCTCGGCCGGCCCACGATCGGGAGCCCCGGCACGTAGGGCGTCTCCTCCAGCGTGAGATTGCTGCGGTCCCAGTAGATCTGAAGCCCGCCGAAGCCGATCTGCACCAGGCTCCGAAGGTACGTCGCGCGGGGAAGCGCGAGCGGGCTTCCGAATCCATCGAGCCCGATGACACCATCGCTCCAGTGTTCCACCGCGAGCCGGAGCTGGAGCTGCAGGATGCCGCTCGGAAAGATTCGCTGAAAGCCGGTCCGGATCGTCCCCGCCCCGACGAAGTGTCTGGGCGGGAGTCCCTGC
>DASSOD010000054.1:0-3887 GCA_035700905.1 Gemmatimonadales bacterium
GCGTGATGAGCACCACCGAGCCCCCGCGCGATGCGAACCCACCGATCACCCGGAACAGCTCCTCGGCCTCGGCCGGAGCGAGCACGCTCGTCGGCTCGTCGAGGAGCAGGATCTCCGGCTCGGCGGCGAGCGCCTTCAGCACCTCGAGCCGCTGCCGCAGCCCGGCCGAGAGGGCGCCGGCCTCGCTGTCGGGGTCGAGCGGAAGCCCCACTTGCTCCGCCAATTCCGCCACCCGGGTCCGGAGCCGGCGAGGCCGCACCGGCCAGCCGGCCGTGAGCGCGACGTTCTCGGCAACGCTGAGCGCCGGGATTGAGGTGAAGTGCTGGTGCACCATCGCGATGCCCAGCCGCCGGGCGTCACGCGTGGTCGCGATGCGCGCGGTGCGCCCCCGCACCCGTATGGCGCCCGCGTCGGGCCGCACCAGCCCCGCCGCCACGTGCATGAGGGTGGACTTTCCGGCCCCGTTCTCGCCCAGGAGCGCGTGTACCTTCCCACGTGCAAGCACGAAATCGGCTCCGCGCAACGCGTGCACGGAGCCGAACCGCTTCGCGATGCCGCGGAGCTCGAGCGCTGGGACGCCGGAGCTTCCTGGTGCGGCGGCGCGAGATGCCGCTCGCGCGCCGCCGGTCACAGTCCGGTCGGGTGCCGGTGGAACTCCCAAGGCAAGCCGAACCGCTCGCTCAGGTGCTCCGCCAGCGTCTGGACTCCGAGCTGCTCGGTTGCGTAGTGCCCGGCGTAGATCAGGTTCAGCCCCCACTCCATGGCGTCGAAGTAGGTGTGGTGCGGTCCTTCGCCCGTGACGAACGTGTCGAGCCCGGCGGCTCGTGCCTCTCCCGTCATGTCTCCGGCCGCACCGGTGACGATGCCGATTCGGCGTACCGGATCCGGGCCGCCGGGGATGAGGCGCGCCGTCGTTCCGAGCAGGCGGTCCAGCGCCTCGACGAGCTCTTTCCGGTCTCTCACCGGCGAGGGCGCGTGCCCCCACACGCCGATCTCCGTCCCCTTGTAGCTGCCGAAGGTGCCTTCGACCCGCACGCCGAGGCGTGCCGCAAGCACCGCATTGTTGCCCACATGGGGATGCACGTCCAACGGGAGGTGCGAGGCGTAGAGCGCCGTGTCGCGGCCGAGCAGCGCGCGCAGCCGCCGCAGGCGGCGGCCGGTGAGCGGCACGTTCCCGTCCCAGAGCAGACCGTGATGCACCAGAAGCAGCGTCGGGCGCGCCTCGTCGCCCGCGGCCTCGATCGTCTCCAGCGACGCATCCACCGCCGCCACGATCCGCGCGATCTGGCCGCGGTTCTCGACCTGGAGCCCGTTCACCGCGTTGGGGTAATCCGGCAGCTCGCCGACACGCAGGAATCGATCGAGGTAGCTGACCACCGCGTCCAGCTCTACCCGGCCGCTCACCGGCTCTCCTCCACCGCGATGAAGGGCGGCGCCGCCTCCAGCGTGCCCGCCGCGATCGAGTCGGCGGCGGCCGCCACGCGGGCGCGCAATGCGGCGGGGACGAGATGCTCCAGCTTGGGATTCGCCTCGTACCGAACTACGCCGCTCCGAAGGCCGAACACCTCCGTTCGGGGGGTGAAGCGCCCGTCCTTTACTTCGCGGGCGACAAGCAGGAACGCACGCGGCAGATCGATGACGGCGGAGCCCAGCACGTGCTCCGGCGCGACGGCGGCCTGGTTCTCGTTCGCGCCGAACACATAAACGCCCGGGCTCTCGCGGGCCGCCTGAAACACGCCCAAGGCGGCGGCGTCCGCGTTGTGGTGCAGCATGTCGGCGCCGGCGCGAATGAGGGCGAGCGCCGCCTCGCGTCCGGCGGCCGCATCGTCGAAGCTGTTCAGGTAGACCTGGCGCGATTGGACGTCGCGGTTCACCGCCCGGGCGCCGCGCACCCAGCCCTGGTATGCCGCCTCGATCGGCGGCAGCTTGATGCCCCCTACGAAGCCAAGGAGGTTTGACCGGGTCATCCCGCCCGCCACCATTCCCGCCAGGTAGCTCGCCTCCTCCAGCCTGAAGATCAGCGGAGCGACGTTGCCTTTCACCCGCTCGCCCGAGGTGACGATGAAGATGGTCTCCGGGTATTCCTCCGACACGCGTTCGGCGGGTCCCTGGAACTCGAATCCGTTGGCGAACACGAGCCGGTATCCCTGGACCGCATAGGTCCGGAGCGCCTCCTCCTGGGAGGCGGGCGTGCGCGCTTCGACTTGCGAGATGGGGAGATGGAGCGAGTCGCGGATCTCGACCAGGCCGCGGTAGGCGGCGGCGTTCCAGGCGGCGTCGGTGATCGACCCGGGGGTGATGAGACCGACGCGTATGCCACGCTGGGCGGGGCGGGGCGCGCACGCGGCCACCAGCGCGACTGCAACGAGCCAGTTTCTCATCAGCACGCCGCGCTCGGTAACTCCAACTGGCTCAGACCTCGCTGCTTACAAAAATTTCACCCGTGATGCGCCACCTGCAGCTGTTCCACGCCCTCCGCCTCCTGGATGCGCACCTCTCCGCTCACCCGCCCGCCCTCGAGCACGGCGATGCGGGGAGTGAGAATATTGCCGGTGACGACGGCTGTGGCCTGGAGCTCGACACGCTCGGCTCCGTGGATGGCGCCGATCACCTCGCCGCCAATGACCGCTTCGCGGGTGTGCAGGTCCCCCTCCACCCTGGCGCCCTGTCCAATCAGGATTTGGGTGCCGGCGCGGATCGTTCCCCGCACCGAGCCTTCCACCCGCACCACGCCTTCCGTATCGAGGTTGCCCACGATGGTCATGTCCTTCGCGACGATCGAGAACGGCATCTGATCGCTCCGCCTCCGGCGGAGCTCGTGCCCGTTGTCGTCTCTGGCGGGGGCGGGGCTGTTCGCGAAGAAGCTCATGGCCTTCCCTCCTTGACCATCGTCAAAGGATCGAGCGATGTGCCCTGGCGGCGGATCTCGAAGTGGAGGTGCGGCGCGCTGGACCGCCCGCTGTTGCCCGTCAGCCCGATGACTTGCCCCGCCCGAACCGAGTCGCCTTGGGCCACGACGCGGCGCGAGAGATGGCCGTACATGGATTGATAGCCATCGGGATGCTGCAGGAGCACGAACCAGCCGTACTCGGGATCCTGGCCGCTCTCGGCGACCGTACCCCCACCCGCCGCCCGCACCATGCTGCCGACGGGCACGGCAATGTCGATGCCGGGGTGTGGCTCGTCCTTCGCATTCGCCCCCACCTGGCCCCGGGTGAGAAAGCCATGCTCGTCCAGCGGCCAGTAGCGCGGCGGCTCCGGCCCGGCGGCATAGCGCGGCGTGCTTTCGGTCGGAAGCACCCGGATCGCCGGCGCTACCGGGAGCGCGGTAAACTGGCGCACCGGGTCCGGCACGATGTCGGCGCCGACCATGGCCCGCACCTGGGCGTACCGGCGCTCGAGGCTGTCGACGGCGGCGCTGAGCTCGATGATCCGGGCGTTGTCCAGCTTGAGGCGGGCGATCTCGCGCTCGAGGCCCGGCACCCGTGCCGCGGAACGCACGATCGGGCCGTAACCCGCCACGGCCGCCCCCGCGAGGGCCGCCAGGGCCACCACCGCGACGGTCGCGAGGCGAACGAGCCAGACCGGCGTGCGGAAGGTGCGCGTCTCCAGCGCGCCATCACGCTGCACCAGGATTGTGTAGTTCCGACCGAGCTTCATCCGCCGAACGGCTCGCCCAGCATCAGCTCGAGTAAGCGCGCCAGATCGTCGTTCGAGTAGTACCGAATGGTGAGGAACCCGCGCCCGCGGCGGCGCGGGTGAATGCGGACGTCGGTACCCAGGCGCTTCCGCAGCACGTCTTCGATGCGGCGCGCATCAGGGGCGAGCATGCGCGGCTCGCGCTTTCGGCCCGACGCGGGGGGAGTGGGCTCGGCCACCACCGCCGG